>JBEPWT010000001.1:0-25029 GCA_041642275.1 Desulfopila sp.
TCGAACCGCCGACAGGGTGGTTAACAGCCACCTGCTCTACCGACTGAGCTACCGAGGATTACGCTCTGAGTTCCGGCATATGCAATCAGTGTAATTGCTGAGGACATTCTTGTCGAATATTTCCTCGGAAAAGTGCCGGAACACCATAGCAAGCGGGGAATATAGCCAACCCACCCCCCACTGTCAACTGTTTTTTCACCGTTCTTCGCCCATCCTTACGGGAGCCGGAATCTGCGGTTTGGCCGCTTTCTCAGGCGGCAACTCCATGCCTGTATTCTTCTGCCAAGGCTTCTTCCTTGCCGCTCTGTTTTTGTTCTTCGTGGACCAGACTTTTCCCCGCCGATTTCTTCACAAGCTTGATCATTCCCCAGCCGGCAAGCATGGCCAAAGGCGTCACAATGCAGAGAACAACGGGCAGCAACCACAAAACAACGATGTAACCAGACTGCGTAAACATAATCTCACCTCCATTACCACATCCCTCATTTTGACAGGCAAGCCCTGAACCTGTCCCCCCTTCTTCTCTCCAACCTGTTTCTCCAGGTTGTCACCATGTGGGTCAGTCGCAGCACCGCACCCTCGAGATTCGGCCAGGCGGCGGCGATCGGTCAGCATTCATTTGGCAATATGCCCGTACATATCGGTAAAACCCTTCTTGAACATATTGCGAATGCGGATCCTTCTCTCTTCCTGAATTGCCAGATACTCTGCCGGAAAATGATGGAGCAGGCAGTCGGGACAGATTCCATGGCTTATGCCGCCCGTGTTTTCACCGTACCGGCCTTCCTCCTCCGCTCCCCATACTTCCCCGCTGCGCAGAAGCTTTTTGCAATATGCGCAGATGACCTTCAGCTCTCCTGCTCCTTTTTTTTCATCATCTCCCATGTCATCTCCCCCCGAAGTGTAGTACCGGAATTCAGCAAAAAATTCTTTTTCGAGTCTTACATAGGGTCAGTATACAGATGCCATCTTACATTTTTCTCACATCCAGACTGTCGGGAGAAAAAATATTGCCTTACACGGAGTAGGGACAGATAAGCATCAGGTATTCAAAAGAATGTTTTTTGGGGAAAGAGACGGATGAATCCAGCTGGCGATTTTCCGGAGCGGTCATTTTCAGACGGCGGTCCCGAATGAGCAGCACATCATTCCTGGTCGAGTCCGTCGAGGCGCCGGGCGGCGGTGATAATCTGGTCGTCGTCGTTATAGAAATGGGGCGCAAAACGCAGGTAGCCGGTGGGGGCCGTTATCACCACCTGCCTGCCGGCAAGCTTTTCCACCAGAAAACGGCAATCGGCGGCTGGTTCCGCGGCGAGGATGCCGGAACGGTTCCCTGGCGGCAGTTTGAGAAAACGCAGTGCGTCTTTTTTGACACAGGAGAGGAAAAGATCCTGCAGGCGAAAGACCTCGTCGCGTATATCCTCGATATCATAGCGGAGAAAAATTTCCTTGAGAAGGACGTTCATGGCGGCGATATGGTCCCAGGGGACGGTGGAATACTCGAGCTTGCGGCCATCCTCATGGGGCTGCCAGGCATGATCGAGATAATCGAGCCCCTGCCGCATAAGGCCCGGACCAGCCATGGTTACAGCCAGTTTCCGGCGGAATTGCTCCGAAGTATAGAGCATTGCCGACCCCTTGGGGCCCATCAGCCATTTCCAAGCCGCGGAAACCACGGCGGCGGCCTGAAACTGCTCCGGAAAAACAGGAAGACAGCCCATGCTCTGGGCACAGTCGACGACGAGGTCGATATTGTTTTTGCTGCAGATTTTCCCCAACTCCTGCAGATCGGCGGCGTAGCCGCTGGTAAACTGGACATGGCTCAGCGCCACCACGCGGGTCCGGTCGCTTATCTTTTCTTCGAGTTCCTCAAGAGACCAGCCCCGGGGACCGGTGACCTCCCGGCACTCCGGCGAAGGCGCGGTATCGGAGAGCAGTACCAGTTTGACTCCCCGTTTTTGCTGCAAAACCCAGGGATAGTGATTGCTGGGATACTCGTGGACATAACTGATAACTTCATCCCCCGGCGAGAACGGATAGCCGTTGGCGATCATGCACAGGGCCTCGGCGGTGTTGTGCACATAGGAGATATTTTCAGGCCTTGTTTTCAGAAAGCGGGCGCAGAGCTCATGAAATTCCGGCAAGACCTGGAAATATCTTGGCAAAGCGGAAATACCGCCGGCGGAAAGATCGCGTATAAAGGCGATCATGGCCTCGGCCGCCTGGGCGTAGATGGGGGAAACCGCGCAGTGGGCGAGGAAGATGCGTTGACTTTTCGAGGGAAAAAGGCTGGTGGATTTATCAAATCTGGCTGCCGTCACGGCATGTTCTCCTCTAATCATGTAGCTACACCATGTATTTACACTCAGCGAGTGTTGCCGATAAGACCTGGTTTTTCCGTGATGGAATCAGTTCCCGCTGCTCTGCTGAGGCAAAAGGCCACAACGGTTCCATCCGGCTATCTGCTTACCACGGATGCGGTGCCGCTCCAAGCTCAATGGCGGAAAAACCCTCTCCTGGCTCAGATTTTTTTTTCACTGACAACATCCCGGATAAAGCTCTCGATGTGCTGATGCACGCGGCCACTCCCGGGGCCGCGGACGATGATGTGCCTGTCGTAGTTGAGCAGGGCGAATTCCTTTTTCTCGCTTGCCACCTTTTCGTAGATCCGGTGCCCGCCGACACTGGAGACGATCGGATCCTTGTCGGCATGGAGTATCAGGCAGGGCTGGCGGATTTTCGCCAGGTCGGATTTGAGATTTTCGAGCAGGATGCCGACATTTTTGACGCCGGCTATGGGATTTCTGTCATAGTTGACATATTCGTTTTCCGAGGTGAAGCGGAAGAAGTCCTCCTCCAGGTCATTGCGTTTGAAGCGTGCCAAAATCCGCTGCCAGACATCGATGGCCGGCATGAAGCTCGACGAATAGTCACTCAGACGCAGCGGCGGACAGACGGCCACCGCCCCGGCCAGTGCCGGCAGTCTGGCAGCGAGATCGAGTGCCAGGCAACCGCCGACCGACACCCCGACCACCACCACCTTTTTACACAGAGCACTCATGACGGCATAGCCTTTGTCAACTGCCAGCCGCCAGTCGTCGCCGGTCTTCCGGGCCAGGTCGTCGGGGGTCGTACCGTGGCCGGCCAGGCGGGGCGCGTAGACCCAGAGCCCCCGCTGCTGCAGGTAGACGGCAAGCTCCCGCACCTCTTCCGGCACGGACAGATAGCTGTGAACCAGGACCACCCCCACTTTGCGAGTGGAGCCACGAAGAAGAAACGGCCCCTGCGACTGCAGCTGGATTGTGCCGCACTGCCGGCAATCCTGCCTATAGAGCTCCAGTTCTTCTTGCAGGATGGTGCGCACCACCCGTGCCCGTACCAGAAAGGCGGGCTGCCAGGCCACCGACCAGACGAGTCTCTGGAGTTTTTTCAGCGGTTCGGCCTCATTGGCAATGACATGGATGGTATTGTCGATCCTTCCCCTGTTATAGGTGAGAATCTCGGGAATGGTGGTGTTGACTTTTATAAGACTGTCGCCGTCCTTGCGGAGAATGTTTTTCTCCATGGCCAGTTCGAGAAAATTGGCCGCTTTTTTGAAACGATCATCGGTGAGCAGGTGTATCTGATTTTCCTCCAGGGATTTGTGAAGGCTGCAGCCCATGCGGCTTTTCCCTCTGATCTTTGTGGCGGCGAGGTAGACGCGCCGCCGCAGATCGATCTCGCTCATCCTGTTAAAAGGATATTTGGTGAGAAAGGAGGCGAACAGATGCTCGTGATTAATCGTCGTCAAATCGTAGATGGCCTTCATATAGCGCTGCATGACCTGCACCGACGTTTTGCGCATATGACGATCGAAGCTGTCGGAAAAATTCTGCTCCTTGCCCAGCGGTCGCTGCAGTTGCCGCTTCATGACAGGTGTAGAAAGATACGCATCGAGGGCGATCGCCTGGCCGAAGCGGATGTCGAGATCGACCCCGGAAAGCAGCATGGTGCCCTCGGTCATAAGCTCCTCGAGAACAATATCGGGTACCTCCTTCATCATGCGGGTGGCAAAATAGGAGGCAATATTCTCCTTGGCCCGTATGGGGCAGTAGGTGAGATTGACGGGAACGATCACACACTTCTTGTCCCGGATTTGTTCGATCGATTCTATGCCGAAATCATGCAGGAAAGACGCGACATTCAGCGGCTCATGCTCGTGACGCAGAAGGATGTGGCGTCGAAAAAATTCGGCCCGCAGCGCCAGAGAGGCGGCGCCGGTATGCGGCGTATGGCTGCCGCTCTCATGCTGAATGAGGAATTTGCCCTTGCCTATTATCTTCTTGGTCTTGACCATCCTGCCCTCGGGAAAGATGATCCAATTCTCCGAGCCGGTAAGCAGACCTTTTATGATGATTTTATCCCTGTTCGGATCCTTGGTGGAAATAACCCCGATCATGTCGAACACCCGTCGCAAAGCGCCCTTGAACAGACTGTCGGCGGCCAGGGAAAAGGCTGGAATACCGGTGAGGTGATTGATATGATAGGGAAGGAGCAGAGTTTCGAGTCTGGTGAAGTGATTGATGACGAAAATGGCAGGTCCGGGAGGAATGTTCTCTTCGCCGTGAATGACGACGTCTGCCTTGGTAAGATTGGCGAGTGCCTTGATGGCAAAACCGGTGGTGAAATATGCTGATCGATTCATACAGCATCTCGAGTATTTGTCTGTTCCATACCGTTTTAACTATAGGTGAGCGGCAAGAACAGGTCAAGAAAATTGCGATGCGCCGATGCCCACGGCCCATCACATCCTTGTCCCGGCGATACTGGAGAATTGCGGCCCGGGGGGGCACAAAATGTATGCAATCATTGAAAACAATTGTCTTTCGGTGTAAGAGAGTCTTATACTACAAGGATGGAGCATACGGGCTTTGTCCCGGATATATCGTATAACCTTTGCCAACCACAATCAGCCGGAGAAATTCAATGGCCTTGAACCTGACCTTTACCCCTCCAGACTTTTCCGCAGATGACCTGGGCAATGCCCCCTTTGCCGTCGTCGAAGAGGTGCCCGCCGACGGCATCGCCCCCCAGAACTTTCATGCCACCTCCAACTATCCCGAATATGTAAACCTCGAAGGATATGGCTGGGTGCTCGCTCCGGAAAGCAGGATGGATGCCGTTCTCGTCGCCAGTGAAGGCAGGCTCGAGGTTGTGGAGGCACGCAACCTGAAAAAGGGCCAGCTGGTCGTGGTCGGCCGCACGGAAAACGGCGAGGAGGGCATCCTCGTCCACCCCCACTGCTTCGAGAGGGTGAAGGCCAGCGAGGACAAATTCACCTTCCGCTCCCGCGGCACCAGGGAAACGCCCTTTTCCCGCTCCTACGACGAACTCTACCAGATTCTCAAGCACGACCGCGACCACGGCCATATCGTCTGGGTGCTGGGGCCGGCGGTGGCCTTCGACAAGGACAGCCGGGAGGCCATGCAGGGGCTGATCGCCAACGGCTTCTGCCATGCCCTGCTCGCCGGCAACGCCCTGGCCACCCACGACATCGAAGCCGCCTATTTCGGCACCGGTCTCGGTCAGAATATCTACAGCCAGGAACTGCAGTCCATGGGCCACTACAACCACCTCGACATTCTCAACGAGGTCAGGCGGGCGGGCTCGATCAAGGAAAGCATCACGACCCTCGATATCAAAGACGGCATCATCAAGGCCTGCATCGATTACGATATTGACTATATTCTCGCAGGCTCCATACGCGACGACGGGCCGATGCCGGAGACCGTGGCCGACGTCTACCGCTCCCAGGACCTGATGCGCAAGCATGCGAGGAAGGCCACCACCGTCATCACCATGGCCACCCAGCTGCATTCCATTGCCTTTGGCAACATGACCCCCAGCTACCGGGTGATGGACGACGGTGAGATACGGCCGGTCTATTTCTACGTGGTCGACATGTCGGAATTTTCCGCGGACAAACTGGCCAACCGCGGCTCGGCCCAGGCCCAGGCGATTCTCACCAATGTCCAGGATTTCATCGTCAATCTCTGGAACCATCTGCGAAAATAACGGAGCTGCATGAAACAGCGAGTCAGCATCATCGGCATTCCCATGGATCTTGGGCAGCGTCACCGGGGCGTCGATATGGCGCCTGTGGCCATCCGCTACGCCGGTCTGGCGCGCAAACTGCAAGCACTGGGCTACGAAACCGTCGACCGGGGCAATATCAATGTTCCCGGTCACTATACCCTTGCCAACACCAGCTACGAAAAACGGCTGATCCCGATCCGGCAGGCCTGCGAGCGGGCCTACCAGATGGGCGCCGAAGCCGTCGCCGCCGGCGAGATCCCCATTTTTCTCGGCGGCGACCATTCCGCCTCCATCGGCACCATCGGCGGGGTGACCCACGAAGGGCCCTGCGGGCTTATCTGGGTGGACGCCCACGGCGACTTCAACACCCCGCAGACATCGGCCAGCGAAAACATCCATGGCATGGCCCTGTCGGTACTGCTGGGCAACGGCTCTGCCGAACTGGTCAATATCGGCAGAAACGGGGCCAAAGTTTCACCGGAAAACGTTATTCTCATAGGCGTCCGCGACCTCGACCCGGAGGAAAAAAAACTGCTCGGCCAGTCAGGCTGCAAGGTCTTCACCATGCGCGACGTCGACGAACTGGGCATGCATGCCATTTTGCGCATGGCCCTGGCCCGACTGAAAAACCTCGACAAAATCCACCTGAGCCTCGATATGGACGCCATCGACCCCTTGGAGGCCCCCGGCGTCGGCACACCCTCCCACGGCGGCCTGACCTACCGCGAGGCCCAGCTCATCATGGAAACCCTCTGCGACTCGGGCAAACTGCAATCCGTTGACGTCATGGAGGCAAACCCCATCCTCGACACCAAAAACCGCACCGCCCAGGTGGCCGTCTCACTGCTTGCCTCGCTCTTTGGCAAGAGCATCATCTGATAGCTCTCCGGCATCGCAAAAACGCCAGGGGGGAAAGTGAACGGCGGCGAAAAATGATTATTTTAGAAGTATCCGGGGGCATGCCATTTGAAACATGAGGCCTTCCGGAGGAAATGGCTGCAGAGCAAACGAAATTTTTCCGTCAGGGAGGCGTTATGGGCAAAGAGACAGTATTGTTTAAAAGCGAAGAGAAAATGAGCAGCAGCGAGGCTGCAGAACTGCTGCGCAGCCTCGCCGACAAAATCGAAAAAGGCAAGGTCGTTCTCAGCCGGGGTGACAAAGAGGTCCAGCTGAAAATACCAGAGCGGGTTGAGGTGGAAATCAAGGCAGAAAAAGAGTCCGGCAGAAACAAAACCACAAAGAAAATGGAAGTGGAAATTGAATGGCTGGTGGGCGACAGCGCCGGGAAAAGCGGTCCACTGGAGGTCAAATAGGCTCTGCCGGCCATGTCTGCTGCGGAACAGCTGAAAGGCTGAGGATATTGCCTGCATCCTCAACCTTTGACTGCCGGCATACGCCGCATATTGTGCCAGAGACTACTCCTCGTCCGGGATATTGGGCCATTTGGTAGTGGTACCCTTATAATTCCTGAGCGTATACTCCTTTTCACCCTTATCGACGATGTAGTAATCGGGCATCAGTGGAATCTTGCCGATATTGGTGGCGATGACGTACATCGGCTGGGCCATGCCGGTGGTGTGGCCGCGGATGGCGTCGCGGATCAGCTCGGCGCCTTTTTCCACCGGCGTCCGGAAATGATCGATGCCGGGCGCCGGCTCGCAGTAGAAAAGATAGTAGGGCCGGATGCGCACCGACAGCAGCTTCTGGTGCAGTTCTCTGAAAGTTTCAACATCGTCGTTGATGCCCTTGAGCAGCACCGCCTGATTGCCCGTACTTATGCCGCAGGTCTGCAGTTTATACACCGCCTCCGCCGTCAATTCGGTTATCTCCCTGGGATGGTTGCACTGGGTGTTGAGCCAGATCGGCACCTTGTGGTAGCCGCTGAGCACCTTCATCAGCCCGTCGGTGATGCGATGCGGCAGGACGATGGGGACGCGCGAGCCGAAACGGATCATCTGCAGGTGCGGTATTTCTCTGAGTTTGCGGATGATATAGTCTATGCGGTCATCGGAGAGGATGAGCGGGTCACCGCCGGTGATGAGCACGTCGCGGACCTCGGGATGATCGGCTATCCACTCCAGTCCCTCGTCGACATCCATGCGTAGCTTGAGATCGCGGTCGACCACCAATTCCTTGCGGAAACAATGCCTGCAGTAGTTGACACAGACATCGGTGACGGTGAAGGCCACCCGGTCCTCATACTGGCGGGCGATGCTGTCCGGCCGGACTTCGCCGATTTTCCGGTTTTCCTTCCAGTTCAGATAATCGTCGATCCCGTAGCGGTTGATTTTTTCCTGCAGGGTGGGAAGCACCTGCCTGCGTATGGGACAGGCGGGGTCATCCCTGTCCATGAGCGAGGCGAAATAGGGCGAAGTGCCCCATTTGGTCTCCATGGTCGTGATGGCCTCTTCCTCGGCCGCCGTAACATTGATATACTCGCGTAACCTCTCCAGCGTGTTCACTGACTGCTGCAGTTGCTCTTGCCATTTTTCCATTTGTTTTCACCTCTGCCGGTTGTTCATCTCGCCGCACACTGCCGCTTTCCGGAATGCCTGCAGTACGGTCATATCTCGATACTCAGTTTATCCAGTATCATTTCAGCATGGTTGAGCCGGGCGATGGCCTCATCTCCGAGTTTAACGACCAGCTCCGAGAGCAGCGCCTCGACACAGATCATGACCGCGGCGATGGGGCTGAAGAAATTGCTGCCCTGGATGGCCGCGACCAGAAGATTATCGGTTTCCGTCGCCAGCGGCGAGGACATGGAGTCGGTGATGGCCACAAGCTCCAGTCCCTGCTGGCTGCAGACCCGGCAGGCGTTGGCGGTTTCCCTGGTGTAGGGCTTCAGACCTATGGCGATGAGCAGACCTCCCGGCCTCAGCAGGGAAAGGTCCTCGCCGAGCATATGCCCGGCCTTGCCGACCAGCGTCACCCGCTCCCGGATCATCTGCATGTACAAACTGAGATAATAGGCCACCGGATAGCTGCCGCGCAGCCCCAGGACCAGGACATGTTCTGCCCGGGCGATGAGATCAACGATTGCTGCAAATTTTTTGTCGTCAAAGGAGCTGTTCATGACCATGACGTTGCTCCACTCTTCCTGGATGACCTGCTCGAGAATGGAGACGTCGGCTCTGGACTTTTTCTTCTCCAGCTGGAGAAAACGCTTTACCTGCTCGCTGTAGAAGCTGCGCTGTTTGGTGAGATTGGTGCGAAAGAGACTCTTAAGCCCTTGAAACCCTTCAAAACCGAGTTTCTGCGCCAGACGAGTGATGGAGGATATGTGAACGCCGTTTTCCCGGGCCAGTTCGGAGATGGACTTGACCGCCGTCTCTCCGGGGGAATCCAGCATGCATTTGAGAACGGCCAGGCTGCGTGTGGTCATCTTGATTCGATGTTCGCCCTTGCTGATCCGTACATAGAGATCGCAAAGCTCCTCAAGATTTGCCGGTGGAAGGTGAGGCTTTTCGGTACTGCTGCTCATCGTAGTGTTCTCATCCAATTATTGTCTCTTTGCAGAATCCATAATTGCCCACTGCCCGTCGGCTCGCCCTTGCTCTCTTATTAAGAGGCCTTGCCCCCGACTTTTCCGCTCCCGGTCAATACAGGGCCAGCAGGGAGAAGCTGGCAGCCGAAAGACCTAATACCCGACATGCTGAAGGAAATTCTGGAGCCTCTCGGAGGGAGGATTCTGCAGCAGCGCCGCAGGTTCGCCATCCTCGGCGATCCTGCCCTCGTCCATGAAAATAAGCCGGGAGCCGGCCTTGGAGGCAAAACTCATCTCATGGGTGACCACCACCATGGTGAACCCTTCCATGGCGACGTCGATCATGACATTGAGCACCTCTTCGCGCAGCTCGGGATCAAGCGCCGAGGTCGGTTCGTCAAAAAGCATGATCCGCGGCCTCATGGCCATGGCCCGGGCAATGGCCACCCGCTGCTGCTGGCCGCCGGAAAGCTCGGAAGGGTAGTGGCTGCCCCTGTCGCCGAGTCCGACCTTGGCCATAAGATCGTGGGCGACCTCCTGTGATTGCTTCTTTGACATCCCCCGGACCTTGCGCGGACCGAAGGCGACGTTTTCCAGAGCGGTCATGTGCGGAAAGAGAAAAAACAGCTGGAAGACCATGCCCACTTCCTTGCGAATCTCCCGAATCAAATGCTTCTGCTGCGGCAGGTGGATGCCGTTGATGGTCAACTCTCCGGAGGTGATTATCTCAAGACCGTTGATGCAGCGCAGCAGCGTCGACTTACCCGACCCGGAAGGACCGACCACCACCACCACCTCCTTTTCCTCGATGGTGAGATCGATGTCGTGGAGAACCTCGACTTTGCCGAAGCTCTTGCAGACTTTGCGAAACTCTATGACGTTGGCGCTCATACGATTTGAATCCTTCGTTCGAGATATTTCATAAAAAGAGCAAGGGCGGAGGTCATGATGAGGTAGCAGATGGCCACCGCCGACCATATCTCAAGCGCCCTGAAATTGCTGGCCATGATTTCCTGCCCCTGCCTGGTGAGTTCGCCGACGCCGATGACAATGAACAGCGAGGTATCCTTGAGGCTTATGATGAACTGATTGCCCAGCGGCGGTATGGCGCGCTTGAAGGCGATGGGACCGATTATACTGCCGAGCAGCTGCAGCCGGCTTATGCCCATGGATATTCCGGCCTCGACAAGGCCTTTGTTAACAGACAGGACGGCGCCGCGGACGATTTCGGCTATATAGGCGCCGGCATTGATGATAATGGTAATGATCGCCGCCGTCAGCGCATCGAAACGAACGCCGCGGATGCCGGTAACCACCTCGATGAGCATGGGCAGGGCGAAGTAGATGAACATGGCCTGAACGATTATGGGCGTTCCCCTGATCAACTCGACATAGGCTGCCGCCAGCTTCTGGCCGGCCCAGCCGAAGAAGCGGAACACACCGAAACTCTCGCCGCCGATCTCCTTGGTGCCGGCAAGGCGCAGTATACCGGCCACGGTCCCCAGGGCCAGGCCGCCCAAAATACCGACAATGGTGATATACCAGGTCAGTTTGGCCCCTTCGATCAGGGCCGGAATGGCATCGACAATATACTGGAATTCGAAGTTCATAGGTTATTTTCGGGCAGAGTGTAGAGAAGACACAAAAGAAAAGGACCGGGCCCTCGCCGGGGCCGGGTCCCTCGCATTCACTTCCACTGGCAGAGGTATGCTGCCCTTATTCAGGCATGGTATCGAACCACTTTTGATAGAGCTGGTCATATTCGCCGTCTTCCATCATCTCCAGAAGAGCGATATTGACCTTTTCGCGCAGTTCGCTGCCCTGCTGGAAGCCGATGCCGTAGTAGGCCGCCTTGATATCGGGGCCCACCGCTTTGACCCGGCCCTTGCCGGCGGTTTTGATATAGTAGAGAACATTGGGCGTATCGTGCATGGCCGCATCGGCGCCGCCGGTGACGACCTCGAGGTAGGCCTGGTCGATGTTGGGGAACTTGGTGAGCTTCTTGGCACCCAGGGTGTTGACATAGTCGACGGTGGCGGTGCCGGTCTTGACCGCTACCACTTTGCCCTTGAGATCTTCAGGGCCGTGGATGTCGGTATTTTCTACGGGTACCATGACCTTGAGTCCGGCACGAAAATAGGGATGGGAAAAATCGATGGCCTTTTCCCGCGACGACGTGATAAAAATGGCTGCTAGGACGACATCGAGGTTGCCGGTGGTCAGACCGGGGATAAGTCCATTGAAATCCATGGGCACAAGCGTGTAATCTACATCGATGCGTTTGGCAATGGCTTCCCACAATTCGACGTCGAAACCGGTGTACTTGCCGTCTTTGCCTTTAAACTCAAAGGGAACGAAGGCCGTATCCACACCTACCCGCAGTTCCTGGGCAACGGCTGTTCCGGCAACACTCATGACTGCAGCTATCACCACTGCAGCTATCACTCTTTTCAGGAATGGCATTCTCATGATCTTCTCCTTTTCAGTTGTGAGTAACAGGGGGGCATAATTTATTCCTATCGCCGGCTGCAGTCTTTGTCAACTAAGATTTACAAATTCCAAATTTCTGCAATTTTTTTTGCAAACCTGTTATACTGGGAAATATTTTTACACGGCCTTAACCGCCCTTGGCGCATATATCGGCGCAATGCCCCATTTATGCTGACCTGAGGGCTGTCTCACGAGCAGAGAGATACCGGAAAGACCGGCCTTGTCCTGGCCGGTCTTTCTTCTGAGAAGACGTATAATCACCAGGAGGAGGGGCAGAATCATGGACGAATTGCTGGACCAGATCGGCGAAGTAGATACCCTGCAGATCTTCACAACGGATCTCAACGGCCGGCCCGTTACCCTGCAGGTCAACAGCAACAATGCGGAATCGCTCTTCCAGAAGGGCGTCGGCTTCGACGGCAGCTCCGTTCCCGGCTACGGCACCGTCAACAACAGTGACAAGCTGCTGATACCTTTGGCCGAAACCTTCAAGGCAGTAGAATTTTCGCAGGAGAATCTGGGCTTTCTCATCGGAGCCATCAACGAAGAATATGGCAAACGTTCGCTTCTCGACCCCCGGTATTTGCTGGAACGGGTTGTCACCCAGGCCGAAGAGGAATTCGGTCTTCGCTTTCTCGTCGCCCCGGAACACGAATTTTTCCTTCTCAGCAACGATGAGTACGGCAGCGACATCCACACCGACAAGGCCGGATACTTTTATGCCGACCCTCATGACAAGGGCGAGGTCGTGCGCAAGGAAATCGTCTCGGTGTTGAAAAAATGCGGCATCCATTTCGAGAAAATGCACCATGAGGTCACCCCCTCGCAACACGAGATCAACCTCTCCAGCCTCGAACCCCTGGAGGCAGCCGACCGGACGGTATTGTTCTCCTATATCGCCAAAAAAATCGCCTATGGGCAGAAGATGTACGCCTCGTTCATGCCCAAACCATTCAACGGCTTTAACCGCAACGCCCTGCATTTTCATATCTCGGCCCAGGACACGGAAGGCAAGGCGCTGTTCTACGACGACGAGGCCGAGCACAAACTCAGCGCCACCGCCAGGCACTTTATCGGCGGCATTTTGAAATACGCCCGACCCACCTCCATTATCATGGCGGCCACCTTCAACTCCTACAAGGCCTATGTCGTCGGCAAGGAGGCGCCCATCGTCCGCAGTTGGGGGCTGAAAAACCGCAGTTCCATGGTACGGGTTCCCTATGCCTTCGGGCCGGCCGACACCAGAGTCGAAATACGTTCACCCGACCCTTCGGGCAATATCTATCTGCAGATCGCCACTCTCCTTGGCATCGGCCTCCAGGGAATCAGGGAAAAAGCAGACTGCGGCGACCACGACCGCCAATCCACCTACCTTACCAAAAAGGCCACAAGCCTCTGGGACACCGACTTTTTGCCGACCAACATGTACGAAGCCCTGCTGGAAGCTGAGCGGAGCACCTTTCTCAAGGAGTTTCTGGGCGATCCGCTCTATACCCAGTACATGTCCCTGAAAATCAAGGAATGGGAGGATTTCCGCACCTTCGTCACGCCGCGGGAACACAAGATGAGCCTGCATATCTGATGTTTACCGTATACTTCTCGGCTCTGAACTCATAGTCCGGGAGACAGATGTAATTTTTCGTGGAAAGGCCCAAGGGGGACTGATTCGAAGAAGAAAATACAACCAGCCCCCTGGGAGCCCGGATATTTCGCGAGTTGAGATGGTCTGCCAGTCGAACATTTTCCTCCGCGCCAGGCGGCAGCGTCAATGTCCGTATCTTGTGAGGGCAAAAAGTGAGATGCTGCCGATACGTCTATTGCCTGAGCTTTTGTACATGGGCGCTCACCGCCTGGCCGATCGCGGCGCGAAAATCGTTGAAATCCATGGGCTTAATCATGAAATCATCTGCTCCCAGCGACATTGCCTGCGCCCTGTCGTTTTCATCCAGCGATGAAGAAAAGATAACCACGGCCACCGGCTTGAAGCGCTCGTCTTCTCGGATTTTCTGCAGCACCTCGAGTCCATTGACCTTGGGGAGCTTCAGATCGAGCAGGATAAGTTCGGGCTTGCCGGCGGCCCTGCTTGCCTGATCCCCTCTCTGATAAAGATAATCCAGGGCTTCCTTGCCGTCATGAGCCACAGCCCAGCTGTCCCTGAGGCCCAATTCCTCAAGGACGATCTGCATGAGCAGCACATCGGCCTCCTCATCCTCGGCTATCAGAATTCTCTTCGCTTTTTCCACCATTTTTCCTGCTCTCCCAGGGCAAGGCAACAAAGAAGACGGCACCTTCTTCTACTTTTCCTTCAGCCCAGACTCTGCCGCCGTGGCGTTCGACAATGCGGGCCACATTGGCAAGACCGATGCCGGTCCCCTCGATTTCTTCATGGGTGTGCAACCGCTGAAAAATGCCGAAGAGTTTATCATAGTACTGCATATCGAAACCGATGCCGTTGTCCCTGACGAAAAGTACACACTCCTGCAGGGTTTGTCTATACCCTATCTCTATCACGGCCGGAGCGCGGCCAGCCGAGAATTTGACGGCATTGCCGACAAGGTTGGAGAAAACCAGCTGCAGCATTTCTTCATCTCCCCGGATTATCGGCAGCTCGGAAATTTTCCAGAGGATTTCGCCGTCATCGCTGTCCACCAGCAGGCTTCTTCTGGTTTCGGCAATGACGCTGTTGAGATCCACCGGATTTTCCTGCAGCTCAATGCGCCGCATCCGCGAAAACTCCAAAAGCTCATCTACCAGTGTAGCCATTCTCCGGGACGATTTCAGCACTTTCTCGAGATAGAGGCGGCCCTCCTCATCGATGTCAGTCCATATTTTTTCCTTGAGAAGCTGGGTAAAGCTGTGCATATGGCGCAAGGGAGCGCGAAGATCATGAGAGACGGAGTAGGTGAATCCTTGCAGCTCCCTGTTTGCAGCCTCGAGATCTGCTATGAGGTCCTTTCGCTCTTCTTCGGTCCGCATCCTCTCGGTGATATCGATGGCCGAGGGTATCAGGTATTTGACTTTTCCCCGTTCATCGAAAAGCGGGGCCAGCATGAAGTCGATGGTCCTCATTTTTCCCTCCGCCATGCGGACGACGGCATCATAGCGGCATGATTCTCCAGCGGCGGCTTTGGCGATGGCAAGGCGCAGCCTCTTTTGCGTCTCCGGCGACCAGGACCACCAGTAGGTCATCTCGAAAGGCAGGCCGACAGCTTCTTCCCTGCTGATACCGCCAAGCGCCAGGGCGGTGCGGTTGGCTTCGATGAGCCTGCCGTCAGGAGTCATGACGCCGACCAGGGCCGCGAGGTTATCGAGGACGTCGCGCAGCATTTTCTCGTTGCGGCGAAGCTTCTGCTCGGAGAGTTTGCGCTCGGTAATATCCTGAATTATTCCGGTTTCCCCCAGCGGTACATTTCTGGGAGAAAACCGCATGCGGCCGGTGGTCTGCACCCAGCGCACCTCCCCGTCGGGACGGACGATACGGTGCTCGGCACTGAACTCCGACGGCAGCTTTCTGCTGCGGCGTTCACGGACCTGGTCGATGATGCGTTGACGGTCGGCGGGGTGGGTGCCGGCGGGAAGTCCGTTTTCAAGTGGCATCGCTTCTCCCTCCTCGATGCCGTAGATAGCCAGAAATTCCGGTGAATAATAATCCTGCCCCGTCCTGAAGTCGCGGTTGTAGGCTCCAAGATTGGCCGAAGAAGCGGCCAGGCGAAAACGCTCCTCGCTCTCCAGCAGCGCATCTTTCAGCGACAGTTCCCAGCGCCGGTTTTCTCCGGAAACATGGTAAATGGCAGCCAGAATATAGAGTCCGCCGAGATACTGCGAGAAACGACCTGTCCAGCCGAGCACGCTCCCCACATATTGGCTGATGAGCACACCCACGAGACCGCAGGCGATCAGGCCGAGACCACCGGCAAACCAGACGGAGAAGATCTTCAGTCGTCGCGGACCCCTGAATCCGGTAATAACGGCGGAGAGCACAAAGGCGCCGACGGCGGTGCCGAGAATGGTCTGGCGCAGAGGCGTTCCTCCCTGCCCCTGGATAAAAAAAGGCGGCGTCAGGCCTGCCCAGGCCGCCAGGGTCAGAAGGGCTATGCAGGTGAGAAGAAAAGCGTAGCAGAAACTGACAACCAGGCCCGAGAGGCGGGTGCCGGAGGTGCCTGGAAAACGGATGGCCAGGGCGCTTAAAAGCATGGCCATGCCCGTGATGAGCACCCCGGAATTATAGATGGTCAGGGCCAGGTTGACCTGGTCCAGGTGGATCATGACGGCGCCAATGAAGCTCACCACGCCGAAACAGAGGCAGCCGGAGCCAAGAAAAAGCACCGAGAGGTAAGGAGCCAGGACATAACTGCGTCCGGCAAAAAAGGCGATGAACAGCATAACCGCCGTCTGGAAGATAAAATTTAAGATACCGAGAAGGTAGGGTGGCTCCCAGACAGTGCCCTCGCCGATGATCCGCAGAGAGACGACGGCCGCCAGCAGGATGGGTATGGGCAGCCAGATCCAGGGCAAAAGCCGGCCAAGACCATCCTTTTCCGGTAAATGGACAACACTGTCGGTGCTGCCGTTGTGATCGCCCTCAGGAGGGGGGTTGACTGTTTCCATCACGATTCTGTCTGCACGCTTCTTTCTCCTGCAGGAAAGAGGTATATTCCGGCACCTCGCACATCCGGCTCATTAAATGTTTTACCCGCAACGGAGGGTATTGGCAGCCTGAAGATGAGCCGCCCGCAAAGAGTGATATGCTGCAGTGCATGATACACCATACCGGCAAAAAGAAAAGGGGGAGGTTGGGCCGGATATTTCATGGAAAACGGTCGTTATGCTGTATTTAACACCCTTCGGGCAAGGGAAATATCCGGACCTGATTACCCCTAATGTTCAGCAACATGTTTTGAGACAGGGTGCCCTTTTCCCGGGACGCCATAAACCCATCCCTGGGGGCTTGACTGCAGCCGTCCTGGCTGCAGACTGGTGAAAAGGGCACCCTGTCTCTCCACAACTGGTCAAGCTGAGTTTCAGGGGTAATCAGATATCCAGATTGGCCGGGCTGGCGCCGCTTCAACGGGTGGAATGCATGCCCTGCCACAGCCCCTGAAAAAAGCTGCGGGCATTGGCGCCCAGGGAACGCGTGCGATAGCCTCCCTCCTGGACGACCAGAGTCGGCAATCGCAGTTTGCCGATCATCCTGCCGTTTTCCTTGAGATCGGCGGCCGTCAACGACCAGGTGCCGGTGGGATCCTTGCGCACCGTATCCAGACCCAGGGCGACAATAACAAACAGCGGCCGGAACTTCCCAAGGCGCTGCAGGCAACGCTCCAGAACCTGGCGGTAGGCCTTGCCGTCAATCTCTTCGCCCAGGGCATAGTTGCGGTTGAAGCCCGCCCCCTCCCCCTGGCCATGCTCATCGGCAAAGCCTGTAAAATAGGGATAGGCGAATCGCGGATGACCATGGAGGGAGATGGTGAAAACATCGGCCCTGTTGTAGAAGATCTCCTGGGTGCCGTTGCCGTGATGATAATCGACATCGAGAACGGCCACACGGCCGTGACGGCTCAGGTAGTGGGCGGCGATGGCAGTGGAGTTGAAGTAGCAGAAGCCGCCGAACACCCTGCTTTCGGCGTGGTGACCCGGCGGTCTGACCAGGGCATAGGCTGTGCGGTAGCCGGCCAGGATCCTGTCGGCGGCGGTGAGGGCGCAGTCGACGGCCCCCCTGGCGGCCTTGTAGGCATTACGATTGAGCGGGGTAAAAGTATCTATGCAGTAATATCCGGCCCGTACCGCCATCTCCCGCGGCGGCCGGGCAGCATTTCGTATGGGAAAAACATAGGGGTATACCGACTTCCCAGGCTCCAGCGTCATGCACATGCGCTTGAGATACTCGACAAAGCCCGGATCGTGAACCGCCTTGATATGTTTCAGGGGGTATCGGTCAGCGGTGACGGTATCGAAAAGGCCTGTCTGACTGATGCCCTTGAGGATAGAGGAGATGCGCACCGGCGCCTCGACGTAGCCGCGCTCATGGACATGGTGGATATCATGGCCCTCATTGACCACCAGAGCGATGCGCCTGTCGATGCTGAAGGCATCGGGGATCTGCTCCGCCGGCGCCCTGTTCAGATAGCGGGGAGCACGGAAGACCACGGGATCGTCGACAAAGGAGGCCACCACCATATCGATGTAGGCCTCGGAGCAGACCGCCGCATATTTCCGGGCGAGGATGGCTTTCACCGCCCTGCGGCAATAGTCGCGGCGCAGGGCCGGAGTACGCCCGAGGCCATCGAAGAGGAGATAGGGCGGACAGTCGCCTCCCTGGCGCACCGGCGTTTCATAGGCGGTGTTGGCAATGGGAAAAACGCCGAAACGTTCATAAAACTTGAGCCGGGCCCTGTTCTGTTTGCGTGTTTGCGGATCTCGGCAGAGCGCCTCGTCGTCGGGGAGGCATTCCAGAAAAACACCCGAAGCCTGCAGCTGTTTGGCCTCTTCGCGCACCCGGGAATACAGGGCTCCGCCTATGCCGCCCGTGGTGGTCAGGGTAACGGAGATAAAATCGAGATAACAGAAACCATGATCAGGGGCATGATTGAGTATGGCAAAGCCTTTGACCCTGCCCCGGTTGTCATCGGCAACAAAGACGATGGTCTTCAGGCGGTGCTTCAGCGGGTCGGCCAGCTTGTCGGCCAGTGAGGCGATGTCGTCCTCGGCAAGTCCGCTGAACTGCTGCCGCAGGATTGACTGCACCTGACCGATGGCGTCCCGGTCGATGCTCAGGGTATTGTCGTAGATTCGGCGAATACGGAACATTTCAGTATATTTTACGGTAGATTATTCTGTCATCGCCGGCACGGTAGAAATTCTCGAGCCGGCAGGCCGGCCGGTAGCCGTTTTTTTTATAGAACCTCCTCGCTCGCCGGTAGCCGTCGGTCGAGGAGGTATCTATATAGATGTGGCCGCCACCGCTTTCGGCAATATTTCTCTCCATACTGGCCAGCAGCAGGCTGCCGACGCCGCTTCTTCCCCGGCTCGGATCGACGGCGATCCAGTAGAGATCGTAGCGTTTTTCGGTCAGGGGGATGGGCCCGTAGACGATAAAGCCGCAGACCCGGTCGCTCTCATCCCCTGCCACCAGAAGCCGGTAGCTTTCAGCCGGCATGAACGAAGCATCAATTACTTCCACGGCAATATCGATTTCGCACTGGAGGAAGTTTGTCTGCCGGCCGATGATTTCGACGAGAGGGTCCCTGTCTTTGGCCGCAGCCTGGCGGATTGTGACATTCATCGATTTCTCCTTGCGAGAAAGTTCCGGAAGCGTCCCACCATGCAGGTGTAGTCGACACCGCTCCGGCCGACGGCGGCAACAAATCCGGCATCGGGGCTGAGACAGGGGTTGGCGTTTATTTCCAGCACATAGGCGGCGCCGTCGCCACCGATCCGAAAATCCACACGCCCATAATCCCGGAGTCCGAAAAGAGCGTAGCACCGCCTGGCAGCCGCCGCCATCGGCGCCAGCAGATCCTCGGCCAGCTCCGGGAATACTCGTTTGCTTTGATGAAACTCCACGGAATCAGGATCCCATTTGGCCCGGTAGCCGACGATTCTGAACAACTCCTCGGGGTAGCCGCTGAGATCTATCTCCGCCGCCGGCATGACCAGGGCCTCGGGAAAACCGAAGAGGGAGATATTGAACTCCCTCCCCTCAATGTACTCCTCCACCAGCAGCGGCCCGTAGAGCTCGTACATGGCCGTAAGAGCATCCGGCAGCCTGGCCTCGTCGGCAATTACCGACTCCTGGTCTATGCCGATGCTGGCATCCTGGAACTGCGGTTTGAGAATAAGGGGAAAGCGCAGGCCGCAGCAGTCGACGCGCTGCTGTCCCTCATAGAGAAAAAAGGCGGGGGTAGCGATGCCCTCGGCCTGCAGCAGCCTCTTCACCAGATATTTGTCCGTCGTTGTCAGAAGCGTTGCCGCCGAAGAGCCGGTAAAGGGGATGTCCAGCAGTTCAAGAACGGCAGCGGGATGGCCGATGAACAGCGGATCATCATCCACGGACTCGCAGAGGTTGAATGCGGCCTCGGCCCCGCTTGCCTCCACGGCCCCGACAAAGCCGTGCAAATCGCGGCAGAAGGGCAGCCGAACCGACCGGTGGCCGAGTTCATCCAGGGCCTTTTCGATTGCCTCGACCTGGACCATGACGTCGATGGACGACTGGTAATTGTCCTCCTCCCTGCCCACCGGCCGGTTGTGTACCAGACCGATGGGCGTATTGTCTCTCACGTTGAAATCCTCTGCCGCTGCAGGGCTGCGCCGATGATTTTCTCCAGCAGCTGCTGGTAGGAGAGGCCTTTTTTGGCGGCGAGGATACAGAGATCGGAGTGCTCCGGGTGCAGTCCGGCCAGGGGATTTAGCTCGATGAAACAGGGGTTGCCTTCGCCGTCGGAACGGATGTCGACCCGGCCGGCATCCTGGCAGCCAAGCACCCGGTAGCAGGCCAGCGCCAACTCCACGGCGCGCCTCGCCTCCTCGTCATCGACCAGACGATACTCCACCAGCTCTTCCCAGTGCTCCTTGTTGTGATAGGAATAGACCTCGGGCTCCGACCGGTTGCGAAGAACGACCTCCATGATGCCGATGGATTCCGCCCCAGCGCCGTTGCCGACGATGCCGACGGTGAATTCTCTGCCGGGCAGGAAGGTTTCCACCAGCACCGGCTGTTTGAAAACGCTGAGCAAATTTCGACAGGTTGCACCAAGCATCCGTTTGTCGCTGACCTTGGAAGCCGCGCTGACGCCCTTGCCGGTGCCTTCAGCCACCGGTTTGGCAAAGAGCGGATAGGAAAGCTCCACGGCCATGATATCCTCGTCATCGTCGACGACGGTGAAATCAGGTGTCGCCAGGCCGCTGTTTCTAACGACATGCTTGGCTATGGCCTTGTGCAGGGTCACCGCCTGTACCAAGGGGCCGGAAAACACATAGGGGATTCTATAGGCATCGAGCAGAGCCGGCACCTGGGCTTCGCGGCCGAAGCCGTAGAGGCCTTCGGCAATATTGAAGACCAGGTCCCAGCGCTCATTTCCGGCCAGGCGCGATACCAGACTGATGATATTGCCGATGCGCACCGGTTCATGCCCCATTGCCCTGATGCCCTCTTCAATGGCGGCGATAGTGCTCTCCCGATCAAACTCCGCCGTTTCCTCCTCGCCGAAGCCGGCGCGCAGGTAATCATCGCGGAGATCGTAGGTCATGCCGATACGCATGGTTGCACCTCATTATGGCTTCTGCCTGCATTTTCACCCGCATTCCCGACGGTGTCGGGATAAGCGTATACCCTGCCCTCGAAGTTTTTGATGAGCAGACTGGTGCCCTGCCTGCCAACCACGGTTTCCGGCAGCAAGGGTATCTTGCCGCCGCCGCCGGGAGCGTCGATGACATAGGTGGGCACACCATAGCCGGTGGTATGTCCGCGCAGGCCGGCATAAAGCTCAAGCCCTCTGGAAACCGGGGTCCGGAAATGGGCTGAACCAATAGTGGGATCGCACTGATAAAGATAATAGGGTTTAACCCGTATTTTGAGCAGCCCGTGCATCAGAGTACGCATAACATCGAGCGAATCGTTGATCCCCGCCAGCAGTACCGTCTGGCTGCCCAGGGGGATGCCGGCATCGGCCAGCATGGTGCAGGCATTCCGGGACTCCGCGGTCAATTCGTCGCCGTGCATGGCGTGAATACTCATCCACAACGGATGATATTTACGCAGCACCGCCACCAGCGAGGGAGTGATTCTCTGGGGCAGGACAAACGGTACCTTGGTGCCGATGCGGATCATCTCGATGTGGGATATGGCCCTGATCTTCGCCAGCAGCCAGTCCAGCTGGTCATCACCGAGAGTCAGGGGATCTCCGCCGGAAATGAGCACGTCGCGGATTTGCGGATGGGCGGCGATATAGTCGAGGGCCTGCTGCCAGCGTTTCCTGCTTGCCCCCTTGCGGCGGCCGACCATGCGCGAACGGGTGCAGTAGCGGCAGTAGCTCGAACAGTAGTCGGTAACGAGAAAGAGCACCCGGTCGGGATAACGGTGAACGAGGCCCGGTACCGGGCTGTGGCCCTCCTCGGCCAGGGGATCCTTGGCCTCACCGGGAGCTGCCAGCAATTCGGAGACCACAGGTATCATCGCCCGGCGAATCGCCTGGTCAGGGTCCAGAGGGTCGATCAGAGAGGCGTAATAGGGGGTTATGGCCAGCGGAAGCGAGGTGCTGGTAAACTGAAAGGCCAGTCGCTCACTCTCCGAGAGGCGGACAATTTTCTCCAGTTGCCGGACACTGATCAGGCGATTTTTCAGTTGCCAGCGCCAGTCATTCCAGTTTTCTTCAGTTGCGTCGGGGAAATGGTTTCTGCGGAAGGAGGATGCATCATCAGAGGGGGAGGAACAGTCGTTTTTCTTCCTCGGACTGTCTGGAGGTTCATCCTGGTCTTCGGTCATCATCAGCTTCATCTGCATGGGCTACACCTTTTTATATGGTTTCAAATAGTTACAAACAGTATCCTGGTACCTGAAAAGGACACTGATTTTCACTTCTCTCTTGCCCTATATGTATTTGATCGGCAATCTTGTCAATCAAAAAAGATGCACTGAGAACCAATGGTTGCATTATATTTTTTATGTCTGCATTTCAAGATATTATGGAACAAATCTGGCCCGGGGTCTTTCATGCTTGACGGTTTCTCCCCCGTTCGCTTCCTCCGTGCAGCATACTCCAGTAGAGCCAATCACAGCTCTCCTCGACGAGCAGGCCATCTCAACTCGTGAAATATCCGGACTGGCATCCATCAGAAGACCTGCAACTGACCCACTCCTTAAATTTTATGATACCACTATCGCAGCATTAATTTTCTGTTAGCAATATTGCCTGCCCCTGATTGTCCTGGTATAGATGCAGCATGCATCACAGCAGCAGAAAATGGAAAAGACGGTTTGCGCCTGAAAATGTGTCAGGCGGCAATCACTTGTTTTGCTTGGACACCCCATGAAGATACTTTACGGCATCCAGACCACGGGCAACGGTCACATCGTCCGCTCAAAATCGATGATCAGGGAACTGACAAACCGTGGTCATGAAGTACATGCCCTTTTCAGCGGCTGCAATAACAAAACCCTGCTCGACCCGGCATCCTTCGGCTCTTTTGAGCAAAAAAATGGATTGACCTTCGTCGTTGAAAATGGCCGCATCCGCTACCTGAAGACGGCATGCCAGCTTGATTTTTTTAGCTTTTACAGAGACATATCCTCCTTCAAGGCAAACGGCTACGATCTCGTCATTACCGATTATGAGCCGCTCACCGCCAGGATAGCCCGGAAAAACCGGATTCCGAGCATAGGTATCGGCCATCTCTACGCCTTCCGACACAAGGTGCCCCTTCCCGGAAAAAATTTCCCGGCCAAATGGATAATGAACAACTATGCTCCGGTGCAGTATGCCCTCGGCCTGCACTGGCACCATTTCGACCAGCCAATCCTGCCACCGACAATCCCGGCTGATGTCCTGGGGCTCCAACGGCGAACGGAGAACAACGCACCGTTTTTTCTGGTCTATCTGCCCTTTGAGAAACTGGATGTCACCGTTCGCACCCTCAACAGACTGCATCACCATCGGTTCCGTCTCTACGCCGGTGCCGATGCGCCTGAGCAGCGAGGCAACGTAGCCATACGGCCGCTGTCGAGAAGAAATTTTATCGAGGATCTGGCGGCATGTTCCGGAGCCATCTGCAATTCCGGCTTCTCCTTCATAAGCGAGGCGCTTCATCTTGGCGTCAAGATACTGACCAAGCCCGTCGGAGGACAGATCGAACAGCAGGCCAATGCCATGGCCCTGCAAAAGCTGAAGCTGGGCTCGGTAACCACCGCCATAACGGCAGACTGCATCGACCAATGGAGCACCAGCTGCAGCCCCCCGCCCCTCAATTGTGGAGATGTTCTTCCTCTGGTGGCTCAGTGGATAGACAGCGGCAACTACGACGACAACCGCGAACTCATCGAAGCATGCTGGGCCTCTAGACCGCCTCCGGTCCCTGAAGTGCTGGCGCACCGCTAAAATTATCGGCCAAGACCGCTTCCGATTCAGAAGCCCTTGCACCCTTTTCCTACTGCCCGGCGAAAGCCGTTGACCCCGCAAACCTTTTTTAAGGGATGAAAGCTCCTTATGCATGCGCTACTCAAAACGGACCTCCAATCACTGACCACCTACCGACAGGCATACGATCTTTTCAGGCTATACGGTCTTCCTGGCTGCCGCACCTTCCTCCAACTTTATGGACGCAAAAAACATATTTTATCGGCAAAACGGCTGAAGGCTCTTCCGCTGTTTGCCTCCATAAAACTGACCGAGGCCTGCAATTCGAAATGCATCACCTGCAATATCGAGTCGGTTCCCAAAGCCAATGAACTCAGCGACCTCGAAGTCCTTGCTCTTCTCCGGCAGCTGCGGGCCAACTCCATCCGCTCGGTCAGATTTACCGGGGGTGAACCGCTTTTGAAAAAAAATGTGGGACTCTACATCGGTGAAGCAAAACGTCTTGGCTTCAAACGAATACACCTCGCCACCAACGGTCTGTTGTTGGAACAGCGGATGGATGCCGTCAAAGAAGCCACTCACGTTACCGTCTCCCTGGACGGTATGCAAAAGACCAATGATTATATCCGCGGCGTCGAAGGAGACTTCGACCGGTCGATCAGAGGAATTCAGCGCCTGAAGACTTTTCATCCCAGGGTAAATATAGAAATCGCGACAACCCTCCTCGATGCAAACCTGGGAGAAGTCGGACAGTTGCTGGCACTATGCCGAAGCCTCGGCCTCAAGTGGTTTGCCAATCTTTTTGATACCCATCTCTACTTTTTCAAAGGTCTCGACGCCACCGGACTCAGGCCCAGTGACGAGGGCCGCATCAAAAAGACTCTGGCACTCATCCGCCGCCAGCTTGCT
>JBEPWT010000002.1:0-21113 GCA_041642275.1 Desulfopila sp.
CCCGAACTCTTTTCATTTGATTCCTTCGCCGCGCAGCACCTGGAAGACTATCTACTCTCTAACCGTATGCCGAGAAACTGCATACTGGGCTATACCAGTATCGATGTTGGCGCCAACGGTGATGTCTATTCAGGCTGCTGGGCTCTCGAGCCGTTGGGCAATATCCGCAAAGACAGACTGCACACTCTGCTGAGGAGCGCAGGCTATGAAAAGCGCCTGATCCGGATGTACAATAGAAAATGCCCGCAGTGCACCTGTGGCTGGATGGTCAACGCTGTCTATGAAAGGCTTTGATTAACGCCAGAGATGCAGCCGCAGTACTCCACGACCATTCCGAGACAACAGAGCGGATGGGCTCAGCAGGAGCACCCCGGAGGAGCGGGCCTGACTCACCGAGTTCAGCATATCAGTTGGCCAGCGGTTTCGGTCTCCCCTCCAGATCGACGACGATGGAGTCCGTCCAGCGGGAGGTACAGACAATTCTCGACATATCGCATCTGTCCCTGTATTTTCTGGCAATATCGAAAACCTCCTCGAGCAGGCCGTTTTCAAGGGTTACCGGATCGAGGCCCAGCTGCAGAAACTTGCCGTTGCTCACCCGCAGAGTATTTTCAGCATCCTCCTTGCGCGGGTTGATGTAGTATCGGATCTCGGCTCCGGTCATCGAGGAGACCATCTTCGCCAGGTCCTCTACCCTGTGCACCTCGGTTGCCTGATTGAAAATATTGACCCGCTCGAAGCGGTTCGGCCTGTTTTCTATAGCCAGGCGTATGCATTTGACGGTGTCGCGGATATGAATGAAGGCCCTGGTCTGTCCACCGGTGCCATGGATAGTCAGGGGATGGCCGACGGCAGCCTGCACGAGGAAGCGGTTAAGCACCGTTCCGTAATCGCCATCGTAATCGAAACGGTTGATCAACCTCTCATCCAGCAGAGTTTCGTCGGTATTCGTTCCCCAGACAATACCCTGGTGCAAATCTGTGATAGGCACCCCGTCGTTTTTGTTATAGAAATGAAACATCAATGCATCCTGGGTCTTGGTCATATGGTAGACGCTGCCGGGGTTGGCCGGGTAGAGTATCTCAATATCCTTGCTCGAACCGTCCTCGCAGGGGACCGTCACATTGAGATATCCTTCGGGAATAGCCATGCCGGCGGTACCGTATCCGTAGACGCCCATGGTTCCCAGGTGCACAAGATGGACATCATGGCCGGACTCGGCGATGGCGGCCAGAATATTGTGGGTGGCATTGATATTATTGTCGACGGTATAGCACTTGTGATAAGAAGACTTCATGGAATAGGGCGCGGCCCGCTGCTCGGCAAAGTGAACGACCGCCAACGGCGCATACTCCCTGACAATAGTAAGCAGCTTATGATACTGACTGGAGACGTCAAGATTGATGAATTCCATCGACCTGCCGGTCAGCTGCCGCCAGCTTTCTATGCGCCGGCTCAAAGGCTGTATCGGCGTCAAGGAATCGCACTCCAGTTCGATGTCGATCTTCCTCCTTGAGAGATTGTCGACAATAACAACCTCATAACCTGCCTGCGAAAGGTAGAGACTGGTCGGCCAGCCGCAAAAACCGTCGCCCCCGAGAATGAGTACCGTATTTGTCATCATGTCCCCATGCATTTATCAAAGTGTTCTTTGCAGGAGCCCTTTGTTTCACACCTGCCGGTCTCACTGCCTCCAGCGGGACAATATAGCTGGCTGATGCTTAGAAAAATGTTAAGATTATTTTAAATATTGATTTTGCCGGCAGGAAGATGCGCCAAAACAGGACAGCGAACTCATACCATGGGGCCATTTTTCCGGGAGACCTGTCCTTCGCGGAAAAGACGGAAAGTTGCAGCCAGGTGTTCGGAGGTGCCGGCAAAGCTGATGATATCGTTGGCCCGGAGAGTCGTCTCGGCCTCCGGGACAACGAAGTCGCCCTGACGCAGGATCATCAGGACCTCCACGTCTCCGGGAAGATCGAGCTGGTGCAATGTGGTCCCGATCAGGCTGCTGTCTTTGACTTTGACCTCTCTCACCTCCATGTTCTCTTCGACGTCTTCCATCGGCAGGAAGGCGTGAGGGTTGAGGACCATGCCCTCGGTAATGAGCAGATTGGCATAGGCCGGATTGACGATGCGTACATCGAGACGGCGGAAGCTGGCGTTGCCGCCCGGATCATGGACCCAGGAGATCAGATTTTCGACACCGAACAGATGGCGGGCCACCCGGCAAAGACGCAGGTTGTTTTCATCGGCGTCATCCATGGCCACCAGGGTATGGGCCTTTTCGATGCCGGCCTTGCGGAGCTCACGTGCCATTTCTTCCTGATAGTGCACCGGCGTTACCTCTTTTTCAGGGCCTTGCCCAGAACTGCGGTTAATATCGGTGCAGATCAGCACCGTATCGAGCCCCCTCTCTGAGAGTCGGGAAAAGAGCATTTCGGCGAATTTCCGGCAGCCGACGATAATGACCTTTTCCCTGGTATCCGCAAAGTGGGGGGCCACGGCGTTAAACAGCAGCGGCGAAGTCAGACAGGTGACAATAGCCACCAGAATGATGGCGGCATTGACGGCATCGGAGATCAGTCCCATGCGCAGTCCGATTGCGGAAATGGCGATCAACAGCGACAGCCTGGAACTGAGAAGCAGGCCCGCCGCCAGAGTCTCCCGCCAGGAGTAATGCAGGCGAAACAGCAGAGCCGGCAGCAACTTGACCACATAGGCGCAGACCACCAGCACCGGCACCGTGTAGAGAGTGGTCCGCGACTGGAGAAGAGCCGGCAGATCGAAACTGACGCCAACCATGACAAAAAAGATGGGAATGAAAAAACCGTAGCCGATGGCATCTAGCTTTTCCCGAAGATGGGAAGTGTCGTCTGCGGAGAGCATGGAGACTATCATGCCCGCCAGAAAGGCCCCGAGTATGTTCTCGATCCCCAGTTGATGAGCCAGAACGGTGAACATCAGGGCCAGAGCGAAGGAACCGCGCAGCTGTATCTGGGTTGTCGCCGAAGAGAGATTTGCAAAAAATTTCTGGGCCGGCATATAACGATGGAAAAGATCGGTGATACGGTAGACGGCGGCAAAAACGGCAAGCAGCACCAGGATCAGCAGCAGTTCCGCCGACGGCCCTTCGGTGCGCAGCGTGACAAAGATGGAGATAAGCATGATCGAGGCAAAATCGGCGACGATTGCCGATACCAGCAACAGCTGACCGTAGGGATTGCGCGTCAGTTTCTTT
This sequence comes from Desulfopila sp., assembly GCA_041642275.1. GTDB lineage: Bacteria > Desulfobacterota > Desulfobulbia > Desulfobulbales > Desulfocapsaceae > Desulfopila_A. Next base: position 3,242 of record JBEPWT010000002.1, read on the forward strand.
TCCTTGAGAACAGGCGCCACCACACCCAGGGAAGTGGTGGCCAAGATCAGCGACATGATCCAGGGGTTTTCGACGAGGCCGCCATACTGGAGGATATGGGCAATGACGCCTGACAAAATTACCGTCAGAACGAAGATGGCCACACTCAGAGACAGGTGGTTGTCCAGCCATCGACGAAGCCCTTTCTCCCTGGTCGTGCCGGCGCCGCCCAGAACGCCGGAAAAATCGATCTCCAGGCCGGAGAGAAACATCAAATAGACGAACCCCAGCTCTGAGAGAATAAGCAGTACCTGACTCTCCTCGACCAGGCCCAAACCGCTGCGGCCAACAATGACCCCAGCGACGATCTCACCGATAACGATGGGAATAGAGAACCGTTTGATCTGCGACAATAGAATCGGTACCAGAAAGGCAAGTCCGATAACGATGAGAAGGGGAAGAAAAGAAAATTCCGCGGTTTCCATGAATTATCTTCCTTGAAGATACTGGCAGAAAAAGACCCAGAGGGATATTATTCGGTGTTTTCTCTATAGTAGGTATAGAAGCAAGAAGTACAAGCGGGGCGGCTTTGGAAGCAGAACGGCTCTCCTCTGCATGAAGAAACGGAAGAAGGCTCTTTTTTTTTCCCGATCGCTCCTGACAAACCCTCCGGCGGGCAAACAGATACCGGTATGTTGAAGCTTAAAATCCGTAAAAAGCGGGGAAGAGCACAATAGAGATCAGCACAGCCACCTGGATAATGATGAACGGCAGCACTCCCCGGTAGATATCCACCGTCCGCACCTCCGGAGGAGACACCCCCTTGAGATAGAAAAGCGAAAACCCAAAAGGCGGCGTGAGAAAGGATGTCTGCAGATTCATGGCGATGAGTATGGCGAACCAGAGCGGATTGAGGCCGATGATATCGGCAATGGGCAGCAGAATGGGAACGACGATATAGCTTATCTCGATAAAATCGATGAAGAATCCCAGCAGCAGTATGGCTACCATGGAAAGAATGAGAAAACCCCATTTCTCACCGGGAAGACCGGTGAGGAAGTCTTCGACGATGTAGTCGGCGCCGCTATAGACGAAAACCATGGAAAAGGCCGTGGCGCCGATGAGAATGGCGAAGACCATGGCGGTGATTTTCACCGTTTCTTGCAATGACTCCATGATCACCTGCCAGCGCAGCTTCCCATACATGGCCGCCAGCACCATGGAGCCGACGGCCCCCACCGAGGCCGACTCGGTGGGCGTGGCGATACCTTCGAAGATGGAACCCAGCACCAGGACGATAAGGGTCAGGGGCGGCAGGATGGCGACCAGGGCCTTTTTGATTCCCTCCCACCGGCTGATGGAGATGTCTATGACCGGTGGTGCGGCACTTTTGCTGAAAAAGGCCAGGATGAGGATATAGATGATATACAAACCGACCAGGATCAGGCCGGGCATCAGGGCGGCCTTGAAAAGGTCGCCCACCGGCTCCTGGAAAACGTCTCCTAAAATAATGAGAACGATGGAGGGCGGGATGATCTGGCCGAGGGTGCCGGCGGCGCAGATGGTGCCGGTGGCCAGTTTCTTGGAATATCCGTATTTGAGCATGACCGGCAGGGAAATTACTCCCATGGCGACGACGGAGGCGCCGACCACGCCGGTGGATGCCGCCAGCAGCGTCCCCACCAGCACCGTGCTCACCGCCATGCCGCCCCTGATATTACCGAAAAGGCTGCCCATGGCCTCCAGCAGCCGTTCGGCAAGCTCCGATTTCTGCAGGACGATGCCCATGTAGATAAACAGCGGTATGGCCATGAGAATGGTGTTGTTCATGATGGAGTAGATGCGGAAAGGCATCATCGAGAACATCAAAAAGAACTCTTCGGAAATCTCCACCGCATTGAACTCCGGCAGCAATTCGATAAGGGCGGCGATGGCGCCGAAGAAAATGGAGACGGAGCCAAAGGTGAAAGCCACCGGATAGCCGATGGCCAGCATGCAGAGGGCGGCGAAAAACATGACGATGCCGATCATGTCATACCTCCGGGAACCGAACGTTTGCCTTCATCCTGGCCGGTTTTATCAATGGCGGCGCCATGCTGCCCGCCTCCGGCTTTGGCGCTGCGGTAAATATTGATATTCTGGACGATGTAGCCAATGGCGCTGAAGATGAGGAAAATGAAGGAAAAAGGAATCATTGCCTTGATGATCCAGCGATGGGTCAACCCCCCCGGATCTTCCGATATCTCGTTGATCTCATAGGAATCCCTGACATAGTCGATAGAGCCGAAGGCCACAAGAAGCGCCAGCGGTATAAGAAAAAAGATGGTTCCCAATATGTTGATCATGGCCTTGGTGCGCAGGGAATATTTTTCATAGAGAAAATCGACCCGGACATGGCCTTCCTCTTTGAGAGCGACGGAAACGCCGAAGAGGATGATTACCGAAAACAGATGCCACTCCATCTCCTGCATGCCCACCGAGCTGTTTCTGAAGAAATAGCGCATGACAACATCAAAAAAGACATTGAATATCATGAGCAAAAGCAGAATCGAAGTGATTTTGCCGACAACATCGACAATCGACCCAATGACCGATTCGATTTTTAATAACATTTTCCCCTCTGCAGGTAACTGCTTGTATTCCTCTTAACCCGAACATTTCATGAAAACAGGGATTCTTTCTGCCGCAGCTGAACAACCGCTCCCCTTCAATAAACATTCAAAGCGTCATTCCGGGTGCGATCAGGAATCGGAGACACACTGATGTATACCAACATCCAGCCGCAGCTTCAAGACAGATTAGGATTGGCTGGTGGTGCCAGGCAATAATGGTAAAACCGCCTGCATATTTTCAGCAGGCGGTTTCCGTCATATCAATTGAAACAGGAAAAAACAGGGTTATTCCACCATTTCCAGGGTTTGCAGGTAGTAGTAGTCGGATATTTCTGTCCAGGCCCGTGCTTTGGCCATATACTCCTTCTGCGATTCATATACCTCCTTGAATTCCTCGTTCTCAGCGGCATATGCCTCCAACACCTCATCGTTGGCTTTTTTCATGGCTTTGAGAACTTTCTCCGGGAAAAATTTCACCTGGATATTGGGATATTCGGTTTTCATCTCAGCCCAGGCCCTGGAACTTGCATCGAAATTGTCGATGTACATGTCAGCGGTGGCAGCCTTCATCGCCGTTTGCAAAATAGCCTGATATTCCGGCGACAATTTTTTGTAGGCGCGGTCGTTGATGAGATACTGCAGTTCCGTTGCCGGCTCATGCCAGCCGGCATAGTAATAGGGCGCGATTTTGTGGAAGCCCATCTTGATATCCATGCCGGGCCCAACCCATTCAAGCGCATCGATGGTTCCGCGATCAAGAGCAGTGTAGAGTTCGCCTGGAGGAATATTGGTGACATTCACTCCGAGTTTTGCAAAAACCTCACCGGCAAGACCAGGAATCCGCATCTTCAAGCCCTGGAGGTCCTCCAGCGAATTGATTTCCTTCTTGAACCAGCCGCCCATCTGCACCCCGGTATTGCCTCCGGGAAATGCCAATACATTAAATCTATCATAGGTCTTCTGCATGAGTTCCATGCCGCCGCCGTAGTAGAACCAGGCATTCTGTTCCGCAACAGTCATACCGAAGGGCATGGTGGTAAAAAAGACAGTGGTGATCTCCTTACCCTTCCAGTAGTACGAAGCGCTATGACCCATTTCATATTGACCGCCCTTGACCATATCGATAACAGCCAGGGCCGCCTTGTGTTTTTCCGCTCCGTCCACTTTGATGACAAAGTTGCCCCCGGACATTTCCTCCACGGAATCAGCGAATTTTTTAACGGTCGAGGCGAACGGGGTCAAGGTGCTGGGCCAGGACATGGCCAGCTTCCACTTCACCGTTTTCTGGGCGAGCACGGGAGTCGCCAGCAGCATCATAGCTCCGCACAGTAAGGATACCATCTTCAACACTTTCATCTCATCCTCCCTTTTATAGATTTTTCAGTACAACAGCCGGCGAGGCGCCGACATATTAACGAAAATCCGGAGTCTTTTGTCGAGCATGCGCTCAAGACACACAGTATTCATAATATGAACTGAAAAGGAAGTAAAGAAAAGTTGAAAAGCAACGTGTTTTTCCAGGCATTAACATAAGCAAGACGGCGGCTGCTCGTCGCCGGGGATGCCGGGAGGCTATCCGCCGGTCTGCAAGATGCGCAGGCCTCCATTGCTCTACGCCGGTTTGCCAGGCAGGCAATACCGACAATTGGCACCATTACCTTCAGCTCGAGCTGTTATGCTGACGAAAATACTCCTGAACGTAATTGATATGACTGCGCATCAGGTCACCGGCCTCTTTGGCCTTGCGGTTTTTTATCATTTCATAGACTTTCTTATGATGGTCGAGGACATTCTCATGCTCGCCCTGTCTCTGGTACATATGGGTGAGATTCTTACGGATGCCGACAAAGAGAAAGTCGTAGAAATTACGCATTAAATGAATAAGAACGGGGTTTTTGGTGGCAAAGGTTACGGCCATGTGAAAGGCGGCATCGGCATTGGTGCTGATATGGCCCTGGTTTTCCATATCTTCTTCCATCTCCTGGAGGCTTTTTTCGATGGCGAGAAGATCCTGCTCCGTCGCCCGCCGGGCGGCAAGCTCGGCGGCATTGGCCTCCAGTCCCAGGCGTACCTCGAGAAGATCGTCCAGGGTCGCTTCTTCCGCGGCCATGGCGGCGGCAAGGGGGTTGCCGCGCCTGTTTTCCGGTGAAGCCACGAAGGTGCCCTGCCCCTGACGGTGTTCGAGCATCCCCATGGTGACCAGTTTGTTGATGGCATTTCTTACCGAGGTACGGCTTACCTGCATGGAGGCGGCCAGGTTCCTCTCCGGGGTGATCTGCTGACCCGGCTTGAAAACGCCCTTGTAGATCAGTTCCCGGATCTGCTCGAAAACCTGGTCGGATATACGTTTCGGCTTGATTGGTTTCAGCTCCATTTTCTCTAGACACTCGGTTATTTTTAAAAGTTATATTCAAGATATGAGATATCACGGACGGTACAGCGATCGGAGCAATGCAGACAACTGCCAGACAACGGCCTGACAACGGCATAACGGCTGTCCGGCCTCCAGCGCCGGTGGGCCAGTCAAATGACCAGCTGCACCGGCAGCAGGCTATGGCGAAGGTGCCTGATCTCTTACATAAAAACTCTAGTATTTCAAATATACAACAGGCAACGAGGATCACAATCAACGCTGCCCTTGTCTCCATGAGCCGAGAAAAGCGAATAATCGTCCCGGTAAAACTGATACTACACTGGTACTACTACACTGGTACTACATTGCTACTACCATTGGTACTACCATTGGTACTACCATTGACATGAAAAGACCACTCGAACTCTCCGGCGACGACCTTGCCTCCTTTTCGGCAACGCCCATAAACCTTATGTATCAGAGTTTTTCCAGAGGGGCAAGGGCTTTTTTGCGTTGATTGTGAGCGTCGCCGGTTGTTGGTATTACCATCTACCATTGGTCTGACCGGCGAGAGAGAGCGGAAAATCACCTCCCTCTGCAGGTATTTTCCCGTCCATAACATTTTCCATTGCAATGAATGAGGGAAATGGCATACATTTTTTGTATCATATTTTCTACATGTAGATTTTTTAATACGCTGGAGAGGAAGAATATGGCGCTCAAAGAAAAAAACCCGGACACCCTGACGGAGAAACAACAGCTCGAGGTCCTTACCCTGGTCTTCGATCACATCGACAACGGGGCCCTGGTCGTCGATCCCGACGGCTATATAACCCATTTCAACAAACCCTACGGCAGATTTCTCGGCCTCGATCCCAACCAGCAGATAGGCAGACACGTCACCGATGTAGTCGAAAACTCGCGCATGCACATCGTCGCCAAGACCGGCAAGGCTGAAATCAACGTCTCCCACTCCATTCGCGGCCAGAAAATGCTGGTCCAGCGCATCCCCATCAAGGAAAATGGCAAGGTTATCGCCGTTTTCGGCCATGTGCTCTTTAAAAACATCAAAGAGGTGGGTGAACTGGCCGACAAACTCTCTGAGCTGCAGTCCCAAGTGAGGCGCTATCAGAAAGAGCTGGACTCATTGCGTTCCACCAGATACTCCTTTGACAGTATCATCGGCGAAAGCGGCGAAATCCAGGCCCTGATCCGGGAGGCCCGTAAATCAGCAGCCACCAATCTGCCCATCTGCATCACCGGCGAATCGGGCACCGGCAAGGAGCTTTTCGCCCAATCCGTCCACAGCGCCAGCCAGCGCCGAACAGGACCGTTCATCCGCCTCAACTGCGCCGCCATCCCCAAGGATCTGCTGGAATCGGAGCTCTTCGGCTATGACCGCGGCGCCTTTACCGGCGCGAAATCGACGGGCAAACCCGGCAAGTTCGAACTGGCCGACAAGGGTACCGTCTTTCTCGATGAAATTGGCGATTTGCCTGTCGACATGCAGCCCAAGCTGCTGCGGGTGCTCGAAGAAAAAGAATTTGAGCGCCTGGGCGGCAATCGCATCATAAAAGCAGATTTCAGGCTTATCTCCGCCAGCAACCAGGACCTCTCTGTCAAGGTCAACCAGGGTGAGTTTCGCGCCGATCTCTTCTACCGTATCAATGTCGTTCCCCTCCACCTGCCGCCGTTGCGGCAGCGGCCGGCCGACATTCTACCCCTGGCCCGCCACCTGCTCAGACTGGCCGCCGAAGAAGATCATCAGCGGGCAACGGATTTCAGCCGCGAGGCCGAAATCATCCTTGTCAATCATGGCTGGCCGGGTAACGTCCGGGAGCTGAACAATGTGATAGAAAGGACCCTGGCCACCTGCGACGGCGAGATCATAACCCCTGCCGACCTGCCCTTTTATCTGCACAAACCACTGGCAGCGTCGGCGTCGGGCGACACCTGCTCGCTGCTCAAGGAGGTGGTGGCCAAGGCGGAAAAAACCGCCATCGTCGATGCCTTGAAAATGACCGGCAACAACAAGGCCAAGGCTGCCGACATCCTCGGCATCCACAGGACACTGCTCTACAAGAAGATGCAGAAATACGCTCTATCACTGGCGACCAGCTGAGATGGCGGTTTCAGCCGGCGGCACGTCCTTCGCCTATAATTCCTTGAATTCCTTGGGTACCAGCAGCTCCAGGTTAACCACCCGACGGCCATGGCCGCTTGCCAGACCCATCGGTTGTGACTGGAATATTCTCGCATCCATGAGCTGCGGTTCCTCTTCCATAAGCGGCTTGAAGCCCATATGGGCAAGTATGTCTCTTTGCAGATCGACACCCGGGGCTATCTCCGTCAACGCCAGGCCGCCTGGCTGCAGTTCAAAAACGCATCTTTCCGTTATGTAGAGAATTTTCTGGCCTTTCTTGCGACTGTATTCACCGCTGAAGGTGATATGCTCGACGGTGCCGCCGACAAATTTTCTGGCTTTGCCCTCCCTGATGATGCGCAGCATTCCCTCTTCGATGACCACCTCCAGGCCGCCGGCGGTAAACGTGCCGAGATAGACGACGGTCTTGGCATTCTGGCTGATATTGATAAAGCCGCCGGCGCCGGCGAGCCTCGAGCCGAATTTGCTGACATTGACATTGCCCTGATGATCTACCTGGGCCATGCCGAGATAGGCGATATCGAGTCCGCCTCCATCGTAAAAATCGAACTGATAGGGCTGGTCGATCAGCACCTCGGTATTGGCGGCAGCGCCGAAACTGAGGCCGCCGGCGGGGATGCCGCCGATGACCCCCGGTTCGGCGGTGAGGACGATCTGTTCGAGCATGTTCTCTTCGTTGACGACGCTGGCGACGCCTTCCGGCATGCCTATGCCGAGGTTGACCACATCATCCCGACGCAGTTCGAAGGCCGCCCGCCGGGCTATTATTTTGCGGGTGCTCATCTCCATGGGCGGCAGCGATTCCATGGGCACCTTTATTTCACCGCTGTAGGAGGGGTTGTACTGCTCGCCAAAGGTCTGCCAGTGGTTTTCCGGTTTGGAGACAACGACATAATCCACGAAAATGCCCGGAATCTTCACATCACGGCAATGAAGACTGCCGCGTTCTGCAAGTCTTTCAACCTGAACGATGATAATGCCTCCGGAGTTTCTGGTGGCCATGGCGATCGCCAGCACCTCCAGGGTCAGGGCCTCTTTTTCCATGGTGATATTGCCGTCTCCGTCGGCGGTGGTGCCGCGAAGTATGGCAACATCGACCTGGCGTGTCTTATAGGCGAGGTACTCCTCACCATCGAAATCTATGCGCTCGACGATGTCTTCGGTGGTAATCGAGTTGATCTTGCCGCCGCCATTGCGGGGATCGACAAAGGTTCCCAGCCCCACGGAACTGATGGTCCGCGGCTTCTTGGCGGCAATGTCGCGGAACATGGTGGAAATGATGCCCTGGGGCAGATTGTAGGCGATGATCTTATTCTCCACCGCCAGTTTCTGCAGCTTCGGCACCAGCCCCCAATGACCTCCTATGACGCGTTCGACGAGGCCTTCATGTCCCAGATGGTTGAGGCCCCTGTCCTTGCCGTCGCCCTGGCCGGCGGCATACATCAGCGTCAGATTGATGGGTTCGTGGGTCGACAGGAAACGCTCTTCCAGGGCTATGGCGATCTCTTCGGCAAAGCCGTTGCCGACGAAACCACCGGTGGCCACCGTGGCGCCGTCGCTGATATGGGCAACCGCTTCCGCTGCTGGCACGATTTTACTCTTCCGCGGCTGGTCAGCGCTTCCTGATAATGAATTGGTAGTCATACTGGCATCCTGTTCATCTGGTTAATGTTCTCCGATATCGCTCGACCGGGCCGCCCCTGCCGCCATCGGCCGGCAGCCCCGCTTTTTCTCCGTCAGTGTTTGCAAAGTTCGTGCCCGACGGACGGGATGGAGTGAGCCCGGCACCCATCGTCATGGCGCAGATATTGCAAATCGAAGAGCTGCAGAGCACTATTATGGTTGTTGCCCTTTCCTTCTCATTGGAGAGCGGGTAAAAAGTAATCTGATTACCCTTGAAACCGAGCTTCTTCCAATTCCGAAGAGACAGGGCGGCCTGCCCCAAAATATGTTGCTGAACATCAGGGGTAATCAGGAAAAGCAATTATCCAGACAACAAGGAGATACAGATGCTGAAAATAGAAAACTCGGTGGCCGTCATTACCGGCGGCAGCGGCGGTATCGGCAAGACTTTGGCGGAATACTGGCTGCGGCAGGGCGGCAAGGTGGTGCTGGCCGATGTCATGGAAGAGGCGCTGGAGACGACCGTGGCCGAATGCAAGGACATCAGCAGCGACGTCGTCGCCACCCTCTGCGACGTCACCCGGGAAGACGACTGCAGCCGGCTGGCGGAGCTGGCCATCGACTCCTTCGGCGCCATCAACCTGGTTGCCCCCTTCGCCGGCATCACCAGCGACGCCTTGATGATCAAGACCGACCGGCACACGGCAAAGGTCAGCGGCAAGATGTCTCTGGAACAGTTTCAAAAAGTCATCGACATCAACCTCACCGGTGTTTTCCTGACGGTGCGGGAATGCGCCGAGCGAATGATCAATCATGACTGCAGGGGACTCATCTGCCTGGTCTCCTCCACCGGTTCACTGGGGACTGCCGGCCAGCTCAACTACTCCTCATCCAAGGCGGCCATGTCGGTGATGCCCAAGGTGCTGACTGCCGAGTTCTTCAGACGGGGATTTGCCGGCAAAATACGCTGCATGGCCGTAGCTCCGGGCTATGTCGGCACGCCCATGGTCAAGAATATGGACGAACGCATCGTCGGCAAGATCCTCGAGCAGGTCCCCATCGGCCGACTGGTGGAGCCCGAAGAGGTGGTTTCCCTTGTCGGCGAACTCTATCGCAACGAAGCCATGGCCGGGGAAACCGTTTTTATCCATGGCGGCCTGCGGTTGGGATCCAAAGGATAATTTTCATACCTGATTACCCCTGAAACCCAGCTTATCCCAATTCCGAAGAGACGGGGGCTCTTTTCTCAAGGGTGTCTGCAGCCAGGACAGCTGCAGTCAAGGCCCCAGGGACGGGTTTACGGCGTCCCGGGAAAACAGCCCCCTGTCTCAAAAAGGGTTGCTGAACATCAGGGGTAGTCAGGTTTTCACACACACACAGCGGAGAGTACGATATGGAAAATGTTGTCATTGTAAGTGGAAGCAGAACCGCCATCGGCGCCTACGGCGGCTCTTTGACCTCGGTACCGGTGATTGAACTCGGCGCCGCCACCATTAAAGCGACCCTCAAAAAAGCCGGTGTCCGTCCGGTGACCAGCGAAAAGTGTATCAATTTTGGTGCAGACGCCATCCGCGACGACGGCCTGATCGAACTGGAGACACGTCATCATGATTATGATTCGGCACTGACGCCGGTGATGATCGATCAGGTGATCATGGGCAATGTCATTGGTGCCGGCCAGGGCCAGAATGTCACCAGACAGGCCATGATCATGGCCGGTGTCCCCAAGGAAACCTGTGCAACGACGGTCAACAAGCTCTGCGCCTCCGGCATGGAATCCGTGGCTCTGGCCTATCAGGCCATCCGCTCGGGCGATGCCGAGGTGGTGGTCGCCGGCGGCATGGAAAACATGTCGATGATTCCCTACGCCCTGCCTTCTGCCCGCTGGGGTCAGCGCATGGGCGACGCCCAGATGATCGATCTGATGATCTACGACGGTCTGTTCGAGAAATTTTACGGCTACCATATGGGCATCACCGCCGAAAATATCGCCGCCAGGTATGAGATAAGCAGGGAAGAGCAGGATGAGTTGGGGGCACTGAGCCACCGGCGGGCCATGGAAGCCATCAAGGCAGGCCTCTTCAAGGAGGAAATCGTCGACGTCAAGATTCCCCAGAGGAAAGGCGACGACCTGGTATTCGACACCGACGAACGGCCCATGGAAACCAGCGCCGAGAAGATGGCCAGGCTGCGCCCCGCCTTCAAAAAAGACGGTACCGTCACCGCCGGCAACGCCTCGGGAATCAACGATGCCGCAGCCTCGCTCCTGGTCATGGCAGAGTCCAGGGCCAGGGAACTCGGCCTCACGCCCATGGCGACGATCAAAGCCCACGCTTCCGCCGGACTCGACCCGGCCTACATGGGTCTGGGGCCGATCCCGGCGGTGCGCAAAATCCTGGCGAAAAAGGGACTTGCCATCGACGATTTCGATCGCATCGAACTCAACGAGGCCTTTGCCGCCCAGGCCATCGCCTGTGTTCGCGAGCTGGGCCTGGACCGGGATAAAACCAACGTCTGCGGCAGCGGCATTTCCCTTGGTCACCCCATAGGCTGCACCGGCGCCCGTATCCTGGTGACGCTGATGCATGAGATGCAGCGCAGCGATCTGTCACTCGGCCTCGCCTCGCTCTGCATCGGCGGCGGCCAGGGCATGGCCATGGTTCTGGAAAAGGTTTGAAAGCGCAGGCAGGTGACGATATGCAACCACCACCCTCCGGACCGGAACCCATTACCGTCAGGACCGTAGCGCTTGCCGAACTCGAGGAATTTGCCGCGGGTTGTACGAAGAGTTCTCTTTTTTCTCAGGCAACCCCCATCTCGCCTGCGCGGCTGCGCTCGCAATTGCACAATCCCTGTGCCGCCGATGACGATATCGTCATGGTCGCCGCCATGTGCGGGTCAATCTGCGTCGGCTACCACGGCCTTTTGCCCGGCTACTATCTGTATGGCGGCAAAATTTACAAAGTCTTTTGGGCCACGGCCTTTTTCGTGGCTCCGGAAATGCGCGGCAGGGGCGTGGGCAAGCTGCTTGTCGAGGCCATACTGGGACTCGGCATCGATTTTGCCGTGACCCGGATGACGGAAGGAGCCGAAGGGGCCTATCGCAGCATGGGTCTGCAGCCGCTGGGCCACCACGAGTACTGCCAGTTGAGAGCGGATAAGCTCAGACGCTTGCGCCCCGAGCCTGCGGACTCTGCCGGCACCATGCCAAAGGCGCCGCCTCGTGCGGGGGATTCCATTGGGATGCAAAGCGATGAAGATCTCTACCCCGCCGCCAGGCGGCGCCTGTATGCAAAGGTGCTGAGAAGCGAAGAACTGGCGCGGAACCGGCTGGTCTATGAGGAGGTCCCGGAGATACAACGGCAGGAATGGCAGGAAAAAAAGCGCCGGCAGGGAGAACTCCCCCGCTTCTGCCGTCCGGTGGAGGTGATCAACTGGATGCTGCGCTTTCCCTGGGTCTTCTCGCGGGATGCGGCGGCAGATGATGACCGCTATTATTTTTCCACCACCCGGGAGCTCTTCACCTTCAAGGCCTTTCATATCTACGGAGATGACTACGGAGATGACCGCTCCACAATAGCAGGTTTCACGGTGGTCTCCATTCTCAGCCATAAGAACCGCACCGTTGTCAAGCTCCTGGATTATTCTTTTCAAAAGCCTGAGCATGAGCATATGGCGCTGGTCATCGCCCTCTCCTGCGCCAGCGACTTCGGTGCCGACCGCATCGAATACGCCGAGTCGCTCCACCGCTTCATACCCGCCGAGCTCAACGAGCGGCGGCTGGTAAAAAACCAGCGGCGGCTCTTCCTCTATCATCCGGGGGCGCCGGACAGTCCGCTGGCCCGGGGAGCCGGAGATATCGTTCTCGACTACTGCGACGGCGACGTCGCCTTTGCCTGACCCGTCCCTTTCAGAGGCGGGCATCGATATCCGTGCGGCAGATGATCTCCTCGCAGAAAGGGACAAGGCGCCTGCTGTAAAAATGGCGGAAACCGAAGGTTTTGAGGATATCGATGAAGGTCCGGTTGTGTTCGTTCAAGGGAAAGCAGTAGATATCGGGGATCTGCCGCAGATGCGTGGCGAACCACTGCAGCGCCAGTTCGGTATCATACTTGATATAGTCGAGCCAGGCCTGGCGCGACCGGCGCACGAATGCGCCCCGCCGGTATACATAGCCCTGAAAGGCCAGCTTCGAACGGATCGAATAGAGCTGCTGCAACTCGCTCTCTTCACAGCCGATACGCTCCAGTTTCCAGCGGCTCGGCCGTTTTGTTTTCAGCGGATGGCTCCTGGTCGGGATCACATCGTGGAAATGGCTGTGCACCCCAAGGCGGACACCTTTCATACCGGCCAATTCCTGCAGCTCTTCAAGACGCATAAAGGCTGAAAAATCATCTTCAAGCAAGGCCCGATACATGTATTTCTTCGATTTCTTAAAGGGAATATATTCTCCGGTGAACATGCCCCTGTATTTTCCGGGATGTATACAGGAGGAAATGATGAAATAGAGCATTTCCGCAGCCGACTGCCGGCGCAGGAGGGGATAGTAATAAAATTGCGAGAAGAGCCCGTCGTCGAAGGTGAGACGACAATCTGCCAGGTCGAGCTCGAAATACTCTTCTCTGATGTCGTGTACCATTACATTTTCCATGAACTGTCCCGTCACTGGTCTTATTCGTCAAAAATGGGGCAAAAAGTGAACTCCGGACGTCCCTCTTTCTTTGCGATTACCCTCCTGGCGGATAGCAGCTCCAGTTAGAGCTATTGTAAAAGAGCTGCCGGAAAAAGCAAATCGGTATCCTATCCGGAGGCATCTTGAGTTTTCCTTGCATCGCCTGGAGGCAATTTGGTACTTAATCATCAGGTGCCTGAGCCTCTACTCTCTGTTCGATTGTCCCGGGAATCGGTTTTTCTCCGGTGATTTCAGGTCCGGCTTCATATCAGCCCCCGAAAGGCAATGGCAATCAAAAAACGTAACAAGGAGGGCAACCATGAAAATAGTGGGAATCTGTGCCAGTCCGAGAAAGGAAAAATCCACCCATTTTCTCCTGCAGGAATGCCTGGCGGAAGTGGGCAACAATTCGGCGGCCTTAAACAAGAAAATCGAAACAGAGCTCATCGACCTTGCCGGTCTGGACATCGGCGGCTGCATCGCCTGCGGCAAGTGCAAGAAAGGCGTGCAGTGCAGCCAGGACGACGATTTCCAGCAGATCATCCCCCGGCTTTCAGATCCCCTCGTCAAGGGAATTGTACTGGCCACGCCGGTATATATGGGCTCCATGAGCTCACAGGCCAAGGCCTTTCTCGACCGTTCGGTGTTGTTCAGGCGTAACGGATTTCTCTTCAAGAACCTCATCGGCGCGGTGCTGGCGGTGGGGGGATCGCGCAACGGCGGGCAGGAGTTGACCATCCAGGCGGTGCAGGCGGCCATGATGATCCATGACATGATCATAGTCGGCGACGGCCAGCATTTCGGCGGTACCGGCTGGAGCAACCACCCCGACGGCTATGAAGGCGACGAGGAGGGAACAGCCACCGCCCGCCTGACCGGCAAGCGCATGGCGGAGATTGTGGCCCTGATGCAGTAGCCGGGAAATCACCTCTCCTACTCCTGCCAGCCGGCCTCCATGCTCTGCTCCATGAAGTCGAACCAGTGGCCGTTGCGGGCGGCATAGTCCAGTTCGAAGCGGACCACGGCGGTATGGCGTTCCTCAATTTCCAGAAATTTTTCCATGACCCGGCGAATGTCGCCCTCGGTCTGGTCCACCGCCTGCCGATAAAAATCGGAAGTTTCGATCTCCATTTTCAAGGCGCTGTTGAGCACGGATTTGACATCGCCAAGCATGCGCTCGGGAACTTTGGTCTTCATCTTTTCCGCCCGCAAGCGCAGGCTCTCGGCATCGGGTATGGACGTTTTCAACTGGTCAGGATCGATCTTGCCTCCCTTTTTCAGAAGTTCCAGACTGTTTTCGAGGAAATCGATATGAGACTGCTCGTCCGCGGCAAGTTCCCGAAAAATCGATTTGCCGCGGGCATCGTCAACGGTCGACTCCGCTGAACGGTATACCTCGCAAATTTTCTTTTCAAATTCCAGGGCAGTTTTCAGAACTTTTTCAGATTCCATCATCCCTCCTGATTGTATTGAGGATTTAACCCGGGTAATTAACGATTTGATATTTATATGTATATGTGACATTCCTTCCATTTTTTCTGAAACGTTCGGGTAACAGAACCGGTAGCCCAGGAGCCGAATACCCCTGATGCCTCTTAGAAGATCATAAGGACAGCAGGGGGATTTGTCGATCAGTTCGACGGCCTCCCTTCTTCGCCGTCCCCCTCCTGCGTGGTCTTGCCCCATGAGTGCCTGAGTGCCGGCGGCAGTTCTCGAATGTAAAGATCCTGTTTGGCGTAGGGTATTTCCACTTTTTCTGCGGCAAAGCGTTTATAGATGGCATCGTTGAGCTTATCCATGGCCAGGCCGCGAAGTTCGGGATTATCTATCCAGGCCAGCAGTTCAAAGTCCAGACTTGAAGCGCCGAAGCTACGGAACCGCACCCGAGGTTCCGGCTGCGGGCAGACCGCCTCCTCGTTGTAGGCAATCTCCATGAGAATGGATCGCACCGCATCGATATCGGAACCGTAGGCAACGCCGATTTTCACCCGCAACCGCATCTTGACATGATGGCCGCCCGACTGGTTGATGATGGTCGAGTTGCCGATTATGGAGTTGGGGATGGTTATTTCGATATCATCGCGGGTGAGAATACGGGTGCTGCGCAGACCAATGTTCATGACCTTGCCTCTGTCGCCGTGGTCGAGAACGACGTAGTCTCCCACCTTATACGGGGCATCGGCGAGAATAAACACCCCGGAAAAAAGATTGGACAGTGTATCCTTGGCGGCAAAACCGACGGCGATGCCGATGATTCCCGCCGAGGCCAGCCAGGCAGTCATGTCGATCTTCCAGATAACGAAGAAGGCATAGATACCCACGCCGAATATGAGAATTTTGGCGGCATTGTCGAAGAGAGAAAAAGTCCTGTGCTGGATGAAGGTATGGGTATAGGAGAGATCGGCCAGTCTCCGCAGGCTCAGTGAGGCCAGGCGCATGAAAAAGACCACCCATACCAGGGCACCGACGGTCCTGATGCTTCTGCCTGTCATGAGATCAAGACGTTCTGACAGCGGCATGAGATCGATGCCGGCATAGACGCCTGCCGCCAGCAGGGTGTAATAGATCGGCGGTCTGAGCATGAGTATGACGTGCTCATCGATATTGAATCTGGCCGAAGAAAACAGCCGGCGCAAAAGCTTGAAGAGAATCCAGGTGACAAACGAGGCGGCGGTAAATGTTATGAGTATGACCGCTGCCCCCTGCACCCAGGGATTGGCGGAAAACACGGTGACAAGCGGATCGAGCAGTGTGGTAATGGAGCGCACCGGTGATGCCTCCTCGGCGGCTTCAGCCGGGGAAAGGGCGAAAATGAGCAAAACCGACAGGAAAAGCCCCGTTTTTTGCAAAAAATCGATCATGAATGCGCCTTTGCCTTTATGGCGGTATGAGATGATGAAGAAACGCCCTGCTGTCGTCGACATACCGGAGTATATACCGCCGCCGCCATCTCTTCAAGCCGGCATCGGCCTATAAACTGCCTGTAACCGTGGCTCAGAGCTTGAGAGCTCATTTGAGTACCGCGGCGATGACGGGCGTCAGCTGCGAGCGTCCGGAGTAACTGGTAACAGCGGTTGGCTTCAGTCACCCGGAGAATCAGGCCACCAGAGATATTTCTCCAGATCGATTCTGCCGCAACTCCCGAAGACCACTCCCTCCCGCTCCAGCAGCGATTTTTGATGCTCATGGCCCGCATTTTCGGCAAGGGAAATTCCGCCTTGCCTGTTAACCACCCGGTGCCACGGAAGACTGTATTTCCGAGAACAGGAATGGAGCACCCTGGCCACCTGCCGGGCGCCGCTGGGATTGCCGGCCCGCAGGGCGATTATGCCATAGGTGCAGACCTTGCCTGCGGGAATGGCGGCAACGCCTTCGATTATTTTACGGGTAAATGGAGACGTCATCGCCCTTTCCCTTCAGGCTGCATGGCCGGCCCGCGAAAGAAGCGGCCAGCAGTGCACGCTGTTGCAGGATGTTAAAACACCGGAGGCCTGCAGAATACCAAGACCGGCTCCGGGCATCAGTTGAAAAAGGTGGTAAAGGTTTCCACTTCCTCCCGCGGCGTCCGGTAGCTGTTGACCACCGCCTCTTTTTCCTCGTAGCCCAGTGCCATGCCGCAGAGCAGGATGGTATCGCCTGGGTAGCCGAGGATATCTTTTACTATGGCGGCATAACCGCTCAGCGCCGCCTGGGGGCAAGTGGCCAGCCCCTCGTCCATGGCCGCCAGCATCACCGACTGGAGAAACATGCCGCTGTCCATATAGGAGCCTATGGCCAGAGAGGGGTCAAGAAAAAAGAACAGCACCACCGGCGCACCGAAAGCACGGTAATTGGCCTCCCACTGCCGCAGCCGTGCTTCCCGGTCTTTGCGTTCTATGCCCAGGGTGTCGTAGAGCTGGGCCCCGCAGGCTATTCTTCGTTTCTTGAAGGGTTCCTGCCATTTCCGCGGATAGTAGTCGTAATCGCGGTCTTCCGCCTTGCCGCTGCGAAAAGCCTCCACCAGAGCTTCGGTAATCCGTTCTCTGGTTTCTCCGGTGACCACCGCCACCTGCCAGGGCTGGGAATTGGCGCCCGAAGGCGAGAATCTGGCAGTATCGAGTATTCTGGCAATGGTTTCGCGCTCCACCTCCTTGTCCTGGTAGGCACGAATGGATTTTCTCTTTCGAATCGCCTCTGAAATTTCCATGGTTTTCCCTGTGATACGAGCAGTTGCCCTCTTCCTCTCGCCCCGACGGCCGGCCAACGGCACCGCCGGTGGATCACCGCCGCTGCCGTCATGCAAGGCTTACTGTGTTTATGCCTTGCGGGGCACGCTAATTACAATTGATTTCAAACCGCTGCAAAGTATAATGAAAAAATAGCTGATTATTAATGAAACTCAGCCTGGCCTCTAGCAAGGGGGCCGGGTTGCTCATTTCGCGGGTGTCTGCAGCCAGGACGGCTGCAGCCAAGCCCCCATGGACGGGTTT
>JBEPWT010000003.1:0-98863 GCA_041642275.1 Desulfopila sp.
GCAGAGTGAGAGAATCAAATGCCTTTTGCAGCCGGATCGCCACCTCGACTGAAGATGCGCCATCCCTGGCAATCGCGTTGAATGCAGCATCGAACATGTCATCGAGCGAAACCGCCATTATCCTTACACGGTCATACTCGACGGTATCGTTGTCGTTCTCCTCACGGGCCTTTGCCCAGCGCGCGAAAAGACGGACGAAGGCTCCGATGATGTCGATGGCAGTGCCCGGATCGTTGACAGCGGGAGACAGGGCGTGGCTGGCGATTTCGGACAGGACGATCAGGCCGAAACGGGGATCTGAGGCAAATGTTCGTTGATTGGCGATTACAAAGGCCCCGGCGATGACCTCCGGTGCCTCCTCGCATTCGGAGATGTCCTTCCTGGTGATATATGCCAGCGGGCTGCCTGGAGTGGCAAAGGTGCCCGGGAGTGCGCAGACCGAGATCGTGCTGTCAATCTGCTCAGCCAGCCGCTGGAGCTTTGCAACGTCAATGTTCTGGACATATCCGACGCTTTGCGGATAAACGGCGGTTCCCCGGGCGGCCGTGGTCGCTCTTGCAGCCCCCAATGTCGGGTGCTTGGCCTGCATTTTCAGTGCGGCATCTGTTGCTGCTTCCACCTTTTCGATTGTATTGCCTAGCCGACCGAGCCGTGCTATCCGATCAACCCAACGTACGAAATTGAGAATGACAAAGGCGAATACGACAATCGTGATAACAAACAGGACAAACCGGCCGGGTTGCTCGAAAAATCCGTTGAGTATCCCGACCAGGGCGACGATGCTGAATATGAATGAGCCTATAAAAGACGACAGTGCATTTTGCGATACGTCGTCACTGACCACCAAAGGAAATGAATGCGGTGTCGCCGAATTGCTTGCCGATGCATAGGCAGACAACATCGCCCCCACGGCAAACATGGCAATAACGAGCATGCTGGACGACATGATCTTCAGCAGAGTTTCAATAGTTTTCGCACTGATGTCCGGAAAGAATTGTGCTGAAACGGCATAATCGGCCAACCACGCGACAAATACCGCGATGAGGGATAAGATACAGCTTATAAGCGGTTTCAGCCAGAGTCGTTCTTTTAGCCGGGCTATATAGAATCTGGCTGTATTGCCAATTTGCAGGCTGGACCCTGGTCCTTGACTCATGGTGCCTCCAATGGTGGAATTGAGCGGCAGCGCCACGAACCTTGCCGCGCAGGCGTCACCGACGATCCCGCTGGCCAGTCGAATGACGTGATATAGAATCTCTCTATTTTTTTGAATATATATGCTATAGTCATCTGCGGCAACAAAGCAAACCTGACGGATACTGCTACGCCGGACCGTGTGGATCGATGCATCGACTGGCGAGAGCCCTGGCAGCCGGGCCATTGCTGTTTCTTTGTGTATGGGATGCATGTGATGGCGCCGGCAGGTGAAAGCTACCTGGAAAATGGTTGAGCCGACAGGTGCTCAACGAGCGCTCGAATATACGCTCAGCGCAGTAACTGTGACCAGTATCAGTCCCATGCCGAAGACCTGTAGACCGCTCAGGCTTTCATGTAAAATCATGACGCCGAACAGCGAGGCGGTGACCGGCTCGACCATTGCCACAATTGAGGCCACGGCCGGCGCGGTGTGATGCAGGCCGACGATATAGAAAATAAACGACAATCCCGCACCAAACACCCCCAGTACCGCAAACAGCGGCCAACTCGGCGTGCTCAGCACTGCCACGGTCTGGTCGGCATCGCCCAGCCAGATAAGTATGCTGACGAGTGTCGCCAGCGCTATCACAAGGATGGCCTGTGGGCTGCCGTGCGGTGCCGCATACTTGAAACCGAAAATGAATACCGCATAGGAGAGGCCGGAAAGCAGCCCGGCCCCGGCGGCGATCGGCGTTACCCCGCCTGCTCCAATCTCGTACATACCTGTAAGCAGCATGACGCCAAGCATTACCATCGCCATCGCCGCCCATTTGAGCGGAGTGGGTTTTTCGAGCCTGAGTGTGAAGGAGACGAGATAGACGAACACCGGCGCGCAGTACATCAGGGTCGCTGCAACCGCCACAGAGCCCTCGGCGATGCTGACGAAATAGAAAGCGAAGTTGCCAGCTACGCCCACACCGGCGATCACCGACCAGAACCACAATCGGCGACTTGCCAATCCGCTGCGGCGTGGGCGCAATACCAGCCAGACGAGAACGAACACCAGCCCGATCGCCCCCCGGTAGAACGATACCACAAGCGGGTCCCAGCCCTGGTCCGTGAGAATGCCGCCGATCCCTCCTGATACCCCCCAGCATAGAGCCGCAAGCGCCACGAAGGCCGTACCCGGACGTGCCTTTTTGGCTGATGAAATTATCAAGGGAAAGCGACCATTTTCTGTAAATCCTCATCCCACAGTTTCAGGCGATGACAGCGAAGACTTTTCTTGATGGTCAGCGGCTTCTTAGCTTGCAGTTCCGGGACCGAATCGAAGCACTTTTTAAGATGGTAATTGGGAATCCTGGGATTCAAATGATGGATATGATGGTAGCCGATGTTGCCGGAAAACCAACGCAGAGCAGCCGGAAGATCATAAAACGAGCTGCCTTCCATGGCGGCACGCAGAGGATCCCACTCCTCCTTGCGCGCCCAGTAACCGCCTTCAAACTGGTGCTGCACGTAAAAAAGCCAGATACCGATCCCTCCTGCCAGCCACAACACCGGCAGCTGGATGAGGAGGTAGGCCCGCCATCCCATGATCTGGGCGGCGGTCAAAGCCACGAGAAGAATGAGCAGGTTCGTCAAAATAACGCCCATACGTTCCTTCCTTTTCACCCGTAAGTCGGGAATGCGATTGTAGAAGAGAAAGTTGAATATTGCCCCCAAGCCAACCAGGAAAAAAGGGTTCCGGTAGAGTCTGTACCGTAATTTTTTCATTGTCGACGAGTTCTCGTACTCCTTGAGTGTCATGGTCCAGATGTCGCCGAATCCCCGCGAGTCGAGATTGGCGTAAGTTCCATGGTGCCGCAGGTGGGTGAAACGCCAGTCTTCAAATGAAGTAAACACCAGCACACCGAGAAGGTAGCCGAAAAACGTATTGGCACTCTTCGCTCTGAAGAAAGAATTATGCACACAATCGTGAAAGAGAATGAATAACCGAACGAGAAAGGCGGCTGCAGGTATGGCAAGAATCAGAGTCCATATATATGAATAGCCAAGTTCGATCGACCGAAACATCAGATACCAGAGAAAAAAATAGGGAATTACTGTGTTCAGCAGCTGCCAGCTTGCTTCTAGGTTGCTGGAATCTTGAAATCTTTTTAACTCTCGGTGCCAGTCGGGCCAGATCTGACCAGTTGTGGTCTTTTTCTCAACAGTTTTTCTCCTTTCCGCTTGATGCGTGGCCATTATCAAACCTCAGCTCGACTATTCCTCCGTTGATCTTGACCGAGTTTTGTCGAGATATTTTCCCTTCGAACAAACTCCCAAAAAACTACAATCCATTTGTTATCAGCGTACCATCAGGACTATGCCGGGCCGAATCTCAGCACTATCCATATCGCACAGATACAATGCCGTATGATTTTGTTATTTGAGAGTTTGCGGTTTACACTTCAAAGTGTAAACCCTGTCGGACCAATCGTCAATTTCGAAGGTTTCCGAGATAGGGAAGGCAATGGCGATGAGCGGTTTTACGATTTGTTTCTTGTTCTTGGCACCAGGTCATCATCTGTTTCCCGGACAACGGGATTAGAGCTGAGACTTGGCCTGCCCTCCCAACCAAGGGGAAAATGGTGGCGGCATTCCCCGGAAACCTTGAGATTTACGGCAGGAAGAGCGGTGGAAACTGTTCAGCCGAACCTGCCGGTAATGTAATCTTCGGTCAGCTTGTGGCGGGGATTGGTGAATATCCTCTCGGTGGAGCCTACCTCGATGAGATCGCCCAGATGAAAATAGGCGGTACGCTGGGATACGCGTGAAGCCTGCTGCATGGCATGGGTGACGATGACGATGGAGAATTGTTGGCGCAACTCGGCGATGAGCTCTTCGACCTTGGCGGTGGCGATTGGGTCCAGGGCCGAGCAGGGCTCATCCATGAGAATGACTTCGGGGCTGACGGCGATGGCCCGGGCGATGCACAGCCGTTGCTGCTGGCCGCCGGACAAACCTGTACCGGGCTGGGTCAGCCGGTCCTTGACCTCTTCCCAGAGGCCCGCACGTTTAAGTGAATTCTCCACAATCTCGTCGAGATCGGCCTTGTTGTCGCTCAGTCCGTGGATCTTCGGGCCGTAGGCGACATTGTCGTAGATGGATTTGGGGAAGGGATTGGGCTTCTGGAAGACCATGCCGACCCTGGCGCGCAGCGGCACGACATCCACGGATTTGGAGTAGATATCCATGCCGTCCAGTTCGATACTGCCCTCCACCCGGCAGCTGGGAACGGTGTCGTTCATCCGGTTGAGGCAGCGGAGAAAGGTGGATTTGCCGCAGCCCGAGGGGCCGATCATCGCCAGCACCTCGTTGCAGCCGACATCGATGCTGACCTCGTTGATGGCCATTTTGTTATCGTAGTATACCGAGACATCCCTGCAGGTCATGCGGGAGGAATCGACAAAGGGTTCGCCGACGGTGGCACGGCTTTCCCCGGCATTCGCCGCCACTGCTTCCTGCTCCATTTCCTCGGAGAGAGAGAGTGATACAGGCTGGGCTTCTCTGTTGGTTGGTACGGCTTCCATAAATTCCATTTCGTTTGTTGTTGGCATGGCCGGCTAAGCGGCCGGTGGCGGCGGAGGCCCTCAGGGAAAGAGCGCCTCCGCCGTGATTGCGTATCTCGATATAAGCTCTAGAAGCTAGGGCATATCCATGGTCTTCAGCTCTTTGACGTTCTTGGCGAATTCCTGACGCTCCTGCTCAGGCATCGGGATCATGCCCTTGTCGGTCAGATATCCTTCCGATCCCCAGGCCTTCTCTGAGGTGAATTCAGCAAGGTAGGCCTTCATGCCTGGAATGACCTCGACATGGGCTTTCTTGACATAGAAAAACAGCGGACGGGAAACCGGGTAGCCGCCTTCGGCAATATTGTCGAAGGTGGGAGCTTCGCCGTTGATCAGAGAGCCGTGGAGGACGTCGCTGTTCTGGTCGAGGAAGGAGTACCCGAAGATACCGACGGCATCCTTGTTGGCCTGGAGCTTCTGAACGATGAGGTTATCGTTTTCACCGGCCTCGATATAGGCGCCGTCTTCACGCAGGGTGTGGGCGATGTTCTTGAAGGCCTTCTTGTCTTCCTTGCGCAGGGCGGCGAGGTTGTCGTACATTTTGGCGCCGCCTTCCATGGCCAGTTCGACGAAGGCGTCACGGGTGCCGGAGGTGGGAGGAGGACCGAGGACCTCGATCTTGGTAGCGGGCAGCGAATCGTTGACATCCTTCCAGGTCATGTAGGGATTGTCGATCATTTTCTCGGGATTCTTGGGATCCGGCACCTGCTTGGCAAGCGCTAGAAAGATATCCTTGGTGCTGAGTTCCATCTGTTTGCTTTCCTTGGAGTTGGCAAGGACGATACCGTCGTAGCCGACTTTGACCTCGACGACGTCCTTGACGCCGTTTTCGGCGCATTTTTTCAGCTCGGAACTTTTTACCGCTCTGGAGGCGTTGCTGATATCGGGATGCGATACGCCGATGCCGGCGCAGAAAAGCTTGAAGCCGCCGCCCGAGCCGGTGGATTCAATTTTGGGGGTTTTGAACTGCGTCGATTTGCCGAACTGCTCGGCGACGACGGTGGCGAAGGGGTAGACCGTGGACGAGCCGACGATGGAAATATAGTCGCGGGCGGCCATGGCGCTGTTTGCTCCCAGCAGGGAGAGTGAAAAAGCTCCGGCGATGACAAGACTTCGTACTTTCATTTTTGTTTCTCCTAGTTTTTTGTGGTTGTTCTGCTATGTGTAAAAAGGGGACAATTCCCCCGGTAACTTACCATTTGATTTCAAATTTTTTCCGCATGATGACGGCGGTGGCGTTCATCAGTATCAGGAAGGCGAGCAATACCATGATTGCCGCCGAGGTCCTCTCGGTAAAAGCCCTTTCGGGGCTGTCCGACCAGAGAAAGATCTGCACCGGCAGGGCGGTGGCCGGGTCGGTAATGCCCGCAGGGACGTCGACGATAAAGGCGACCATGCCGATCACCAGCAGCGGCGCTGTTTCTCCAAGCGCCTGGGCCATGCCGATGATGGTACCGGTCAGCATGCCCGGCAGCGCCAGCGGCAGCACATGGTGGGTGATGGTCTGCAGCTTGGAGGCGCCAACGCCCAGGGCCGCTTCGCGAATGGAGGGCGGCACCGATTTGAGCGAGGCCCGTCCGGCGATGATGATGGTGGGCAGGGTCATCAGCGTCAGTACCAGGCCGCCGACCAGAGGCGTTGATCTTGGCAGACCGAAGAAATTGATGAAGATCGCCAGGCCGAGCAGACCGAAAATGATCGACGGCACCGCTGCCAGGTTGTTGATGTTGATTTCGATGAGATCGGTCCAGCGGTTGTTGGCCGGGGCGAATTCCTCGAGGTAGACGGCTGCGGCCACACCGATGGGAAACGACAGTCCCAGGGTAATGAGCAGCGTCAAGAGTGAACCTTTTACCGCTCCGAGGATGCCGGCAAGTTCCGGCTCTCTCGAGTCGCCGGCGGTAAAAAAGATGGTATTGAATCGTTTTTCTATTTTTTCGGCTTCCTGCAGGGCCCTGGTCCATTCCAGCTGATTGTCGGTGATGCGCCTGGCGCTCTGCGGTTCTGTCGGGTCGATTTTTCCCTTCATGAACATGTCGATATCATCGTCGGCCGGCACCCAGACGGTCTGGGTGGTGCCGATAAGGCCGGGATTGTCGACGACCATATCCTGCAGGGTGTAGGCGGCGCCTGAACTGACCATTTTGTAGAGCTGGCGTTTCTGCTGCCGGTCGTCGGCTTCCGGAAACATCTGCCGCAGGGTCGATTTGACCAGACCGAGATAATTTGCATTTTTGAGATTCTCGCTCTGGAAAATATCCTCTGAAAAGGTGATATCGAGGGCCACATAGGTCTGCTGGAAGGCCGGGTATCCCTTGGAAATGATGGAATAGAAAAGGGACAGCAAAAAGAGCAGGGCAATGGCTATGGCGGCAATTCCCATTCTCCTGAAACGCTGTTCCGCTCGGTAGCGGCGCTTCAACCCTTTATTTATGGCTTCGCTGACGTGGTGTTGATCTTTCATGCGGTTTTACACCTTTTTTCTGAAAACGTCTGTGTATTAGCCGTTGTCCACCGGCGGCTTTTATTCATATTGTTCTCTGTACCTGCGGACCACGTGCAGGGCGATGAAGTTGAGGATCAGTGTGAAGATAAAGAGAAACAGGCCCAGGGCAAAGGCCGCCAGGGTTTTGGGGCTGTCGAACTCCTGGTCGCCCACCAGCAGGGTAACGATCTGCACCGTCACCGTGGTTACCGCCTCAAAAGGATTGGCCGTGAGGTTGGCGGAGAGCCCGGCGGCCATGACGACGATCATGGTTTCGCCGATGGCCCGGGATACCGCCAGCAGAATGCCGCCGACGATACCGGGCAGCGCTGCGGGAATGATGACGCTGCGGATGGTCTCGTATTTAGTGGCCCCGAGCGCATAGCTGCCGTCGCGCAGGGACTGGGGAACGGCATGGATGACGTCGTCGGAGAGCGAGGAGACGAAGGGGATGATCATCACCCCCATGACCGTTCCGGCCGCCAGCGCGCTTTCCGAGGCGACGTCGAGGCCGATCATGGCGCCGGTATCCCGGATCAGCGGGGCTACCACCAGTGCGGCGAAAAAGCCGTAGACCACCGTCGGTATGCCGGCGAGGATTTCCAGCAGCGGCTTGGCCACGGTTCTGAAGTCCCGGTTGGCAAATTCAGAGAGATAGATGGCCGACATCAAACCGATGGGTATGGCCACCAGCATGGCCACCAGGGCGATGAGCATAGTGCCGGCGAAGACGGGAATGGCTCCGAAGGCACCGGAGGAGCCTGCCTGATCCTGGCGTATGGCCATCTGCGGACTCCACTCCAGCCCGAAGAGAAACTCGGTTATCGGCACCATCTTGAAAAAGCGGATGGCTTCGAAGAGTACCGAGAAGACAATGCCGATGGTCGTCAGAATAGCGATTACCGAACAGCCGAGGAGAAAATAGGTGACGATTTTCTCAACGCTGTTGCGCGCCTCCATGGCAGGCTTTATTTTCCTGTATGCCGGCAGGGTGCTGAGCGCGGCAATCGCCACCAGCATGAGGCCGACGATCATTCTGAAGCGCTGCTGCAGCCGGATGTAGGTGTCGGCCGCCTCCCGGGTGACGACATCGCCGGCGGCGAAATCGCCGGAGACGATGTTTCTGATGTCATTCATGACAAGGGTCATTTCCGCCGGCGTGACACTGCGCAGCTCCGGGGGCAGACTCTCAAACACCATCGAGGCGATGATACTTGATTCCAGCATCTGCCAGAGACCATAGAGAACGAAGGCGGGAACAGCGCACCATATGGCAGTGTAAATGCCGTAGTATCCGGGAAGCGAATGCAGGGCCCTTGTTCCGCCTTCGGCCCTGGCCGCTTTTCTGGCGCGATCCATGCCGAGATAGTAGGCGGTGATGGTGAATATCAGCAGCAGGGGAAGGAAATAGGAGTAGATCATCAGTGTGCCGGTCCGTGTTGAATTTTCCTCGATACGCCGCTGGCTATGAAATTGCCCGTACTATGGTGCCTTCAACCAGGTAGATAACCTCTTCGGCGATGTTGGTCGCCCGGTCGGCGATGCGCTCAAGGTGGCGCGCCAGCAGATAGGTATTGATGAGGCAGTTCGCTTCGTTGGGATGGACAGGGATCATTTGAGTGATGTGCCTGTAGGCCTCATTTCTCATGGCATCGACTTCATCGTCTATGAGAAAGACTTTGCGGGCGGTTTTGGCGTCGCGGTGCACCAGGGCGTCGAGGCTCATGCGCAGCATGGTGGTGACTTTGTCCGACATGGAATTGAAATCGAAGCCGATCTCGATGGGGCGGCACTTGGATATGGTCTCGACGCGCATGGCCATGTTGACGGCTATATCGGCGATGCGTTCTATCTCGTTATTTATTTTGATGACGGCGATTATGAAGCGCAAATCGCTGGCCACCGGCTGGTGCAGGGCCAGTATCTTCAGGCAGTCTTCCTCGATCTCGATTTCCATTTCATCGATTTCGTAATCGGAGACGATGATGGATTGAATGGTCGCCGGATCCTGGCTGATAATCACCTGGGATGCACGGCGGACTCTGTCCTCGACCTTGGAACTCAGCTCCAGCAGCTTTTTGTTCAGCTTTTCCAGTTCATGGTGGAAGGTATAGTGGGGAAGCATTTTTTCTCCGGCGCCCAGTGTCTGGTTCATCACCTTGTGGTGCGATCATTTCTATGCCCAGAAGATATGGGATGAATATTTTTACACGGTTAAAAGAATATTAGGATTGCATTAAGAGACGTGAAAGATATTGCGGGGGTCGAGTAAATGGGGCATCCTTTTGTGGCAGAGAAAATTTTCGCCGGCAAAAACCGCGCCAAGTGAAGGGTTTAAGCGTTTGCCGACACCGGTACCCCAATTTTCAATTTGAAACCACACATTCTGGCAAATGAAAAAAAAACACGTTCTCATAGTTGAAGACGACACGGACATCCAACAGCTTGTCAGCTACAACCTCATCCGCACGGGATTCAATGTGACCTGCGCCGACTCAGGCGAAGAGGCCCTGGATATTCTTCAGAATGAATCATTCGACTGTATCTTGCTCGACCTGATGCTGCCCGGTCTCTCCGGCATCGATATCTGCAGGCACCTGCGCAAGCAGCATGACAATGACGAGCTGCCGGCGCCGATCATCATGCTCACCGCCAAGGGGGAGGAGGAAGATGTCATTGCCGGTCTTGAAAGCGGCGCCGACGACTACATCACCAAACCCTTCAGCCCCAAGGTGCTCATTGCCCGCATAAAAGCGGTACTGCGCCGGGCGGAAGAACGAAAAGGCGAGCAAAGCGATGAAAGTCAGGAAGTTCTGGCCATACATAATCTGACTATTGACCAGGGGCGCCATGAGGTCCGGCTGGGCGAAGAGCTGCTGCAGCTGACCATGACGGAATTCGGCATTCTCACATTCCTGGCGAAAAAGCCCGGGTGGGTTTTCACCCGCCAGCAGATCATCGACTCGGTACGCGGCTACGATTTTCTCATCACCCCCCGCGCCATTGACGTGCAGATATTCGGTCTGCGCAAGAAAATGAAGGATGCCGGCAGGATGATAGAAACGGTCCGGGGCATAGGCTATCGGCTCAAAGCCAGCTGGGAAGGCGAAGAAGAGGAGCCGGCATGAGGCAGAGAAAACTCATCTGGCAGATTTTCCCGGCCAATCTTTTCATCCTGGTGCTCACCGTAGTCTGCATTGCCTGGTTCACCAAAGCATCGCTGGAAACCTTCTATCTCGAGGAGCTGCAAAAGGGACTGGTGGCCCGGGCCTATCTTGTCAGGCCGACGGTGGCGGCCATGCTCCAGCGCGGGGCCACCGACGAACTTCGCGATTACAGCAGAATTTCCGGGCGGCTGGCAAATACCCGCATCACCGTCATCATGACCGATGGCAAGGTCGTGGCCGATTCGAACGAGAACCCAGCCACCATGGAACCTCACCATAATAGAGCTGAGATACGAGAAGCACTCGCCGGGGGTATTGGCTCGTCGCTGCGCTATTCCAGGACCCTGGGCAGGGAGATGCTCTACGTGGCCGTTTCCATACGCGGCGAGCGCAGAAATGATATGGTCCTTCCGATGAAGCCAGAAGTTGCGGCGGTGCTGCGCATGTCGGTGACCGTCGATGCCATCGAAACGGCCATGAGAAGGATTTACAGCCAGGTGCTCCTCGGACTGGCCGCCTTTGCGGTGCTGGCCGCCTGCGCCTCGCTGCTGGTCTCGCGCAATATCAGCAGGCCGCTGGAGGAAATGAGGAAAGCTGCCGAGCATTTCTCCAGGGGCGACTTTAGCGGGAGAATGTCGACCTTCCAGGGTACATCCGCTTCACTGGAGGTAGCGACGCTGGCTTCGGCCATGGACAGGATGGCATCCCAGCTCGGCGAGCGCATCGAGACTATCCGCAGTCAACGCAATGAACTGGAGACGGTCTTCTCCAGCATGGTGGAATCGGTCATCGCTGTCGACAGCGACGAGCGGGTCATTGACCTCAACTCGGCTGCCGCCAGACTCCTGGGCATCGAGCGGGAAGCCGCCAAGGGCAAGGTCATGCAGGAGGTGTTGCGCAATATAAACCTGCAGGAGCAGATCAAGCAGGTGATCAAGACCGGGACCTCCATGGAAGACGAGATCATCCATATGGATGATGAGGGGCAGAAGTTTCTGCAGACCAATATCGTATCGCTGAGCGACCAGAACAACACGGTGCAAGGCGTACTGGTGGTTCTCAACGATGTCACCAAGCTGAGACGGCTCGAGTCCATGCGCAAGGATTTCGTCGCCAATGTATCCCATGAACTGCGCACTCCCATTACCTCCATACGCGGCTATGTCGAGACCCTGCTCGACGGCGCCCTGGAGGATCGGGAGGATGCTTTGCGCTTTCTTGAAACCGTTCTGCGGCAGGCGGAACGGCTCAACGAGATCATCGATGATCTGATGGTGCTTTCCCGAATCGAGCAGGAGGCCGATCACGGTCAGATCAAGCTGGGGACGGGCAGCCTCTGCATGGTGCTCGATGTGGCCATAGAAACCTGTGAACATCGCGCCGAGGAGGAAGGGGTGGCGATCATCCTCGACTGTCCCGACCCCATTCGGCTGCCGATGAATGAAACCCTGATCGAGCAGGCGCTGGTCAATCTGCTGGTCAATGCCATTAAATACAGCAAAAAAGGTGATACGGTCACCGTGGCCGCCAGAACCGCCACCGAGAACGGCGCCGGCGTGGTCAGAATCAGCGTTAGCGATACCGGTGTAGGCATAGCCTCCAACCACCTGCCGAGGCTGTTCGAGCGGTTTTACCGCAGTGACAAGGCCCGTAGCCGCAAGCAGGGCGGCACCGGACTGGGACTGGCCATCGTCAAGCATATCGTCCTCGCCCACAACGGCAGGGTCGAGGTGACCAGCAAGCTCAACGTCGGCTCGACCTTTACCATCATCCTGCCTCTGGAGCAGTGAGCCGCAGGGGGCGGACTACCTCTTTGCTTCGCCCCTTGCAGTCCGGCCATTTCCACAGCAGGCCGGCGTACCACCAGCCTCTCCTGCCAACACGCTCTCGCATACGTCATTTTTCTCCTGTGGTTTACAGACTGCCGGTTTATCCGTAAAGTAACGGAGAAGACAAGGGTGAAATTGCAAAACTTTCATGATGTACCTATACTATGGGTAGAATCGCCGGGATATTTCACAAGTTGAGATGGTCTGCTAGTCGAGGGGACCTGTGATTGGCTATATTGTAGTATCGAACCCCGATGTTTCATGAGCGATGATATGATTTCTGCGCAATACATGATTCCCCGGGCTGCAGCCCGTCGGATAATGATTCTGCTCGCTGGTCTGGGGCTGGCCTTCGGGCTGGCAGTTCCCGGAGTGTGGGCCGAGACGTCCGAGAGTGCGCCGGCGGATACCGGCAATACCGCTCTTCTGCTCAGCGTCAACGGAGCCATTTCTCCTGCGACCATGGACTATGTGAACCGAGGCCTGCAGAGGGCCGACGAAGAAAACCACGCCGTCGTCGTCCTGCAGCTCGATACACCGGGCGGGCTGATGGCCTCCATGCGCGGCATCATTCAGTCTATCCTCGTCTCGCCGGTACCGGTCGCCGCCTATGTCGCCCCGGCCGGTGCCCGGGCGGCCAGCGCCGGTACCTTCCTCCTCTACGGCAGCCACATAGCCGCCATGGCCCCGGCCACCAACCTCGGTTCAGCCACGCCGGTGATGATGGGGGGGCTGCCCGGGGCACCGGCTGAAAAGGATAGATCCTCATCTCCTGCCGAAGATGAGCAAAGCAAAAACGAGGAAGAGAACGGTAAAAAGGAGGCAGAAGAAGAGTCCGGCGAGCAACAGCGGGACGGTTCGGCAATGGAGCGCAAGACCATGGAGGATGCGGTTGCCTACATCAAGGAACTTGCCGGGCGCCACGGCCGAAACGCGGACTGGGCCGAACGGGCGGTGAGGGAGTCGGTCAATATCGGTGCCACCGAGGCCCTGGAAAAAAATGTCATCGACATAGTCGCCGCCAACGTCAACGATCTGCTGGCACAGATGGACGGCCGCAGCGTGGTCATGGATAACGGCGAGCGGGTGCTGGATACCGACGACATGCAGGTCATCCGTCACGATCCGGACTGGCGGACCCGCCTGCTCTCGGTGATAACCGATCCCAACATAGCCTATTTTCTGATGCTTATCGGCTTCTACGGCATATTCTTCGAACTTGCCAACCCCGGCAGCCTCTTTCCCGGGGTAATCGGCGGCATCTGCCTGCTTCTAGCTCTTTTCGCCTTCCAGGTACTGTCGGTCAATTACGCCGGTCTTGCCCTGATTCTGCTGGGACTGGCCTTTATCGCCGCCGAAGCCTTCATGCCCAGTTTCGGTATCCTGGGGCTGGGCGGCATAGCCTCCTTCGTTGTCGGTTCGATCATTCTCATGGACGGCAGCAATCTCCAGGTATCGCTGCCGTTGATCGGGGGCACGGCGCTCTTAGCCGCTGCTTTCCTGCTCTGGGCCCTGTCGCGCTTCATTTCTCTGCGCAAACGTCACTCCGTCAGCGGCATCGATCAGACCTCCCGGCAAAAGGGGGTGGTGCTGGAAGATTTCGTCGGTGAAGATGATTATTTCCGAGGCGCTGTGCGTCTTGCCGGAGAACGCTGGAAGGCCGTGAGCAAAGGGCCTCTTGGCCAGGGAGATGAGGTTCGGGTGGAACGAATAGACGGTCTGACGGCACACGTCGTCAAGAGTTGATGAGGAAGTTGTAGAATCCATTTACCAAAGGAGAAGACATGTTAAGCGAATATATCCCCTATCTTGCGCCCCTGGCACTGCTGGTGGCGCTGCTTGCCGCCGCCATCCGCATTCTGCCGGAATACGAGCGCGGCGTCGTCTTTTTTCTCGGCCGCTTTCAAGGCGTCAAGGGACCGGGGCTGGTGGTGATCATTCCGGGTCTGCAAACCATGACCCGGGTCGATCTCCGGGTCATTACCCTGGATGTACCCAGCCAGGACGTCATCTCCCGGGACAATGTCACCGTCAGCGTCAATGCCGTCCTCTACTACCGGGTGGTCGACCCGGAACGGGCCATTATCCGGGTTGAAAATTACGGCGGGGCCACCACCCAGCTGGCCCAGACCACCCTGCGCTCCGTTCTCGGCAAGCACGATCTTGACGAAATGCTCTCCGAACGGGATAAACTCAATGCCGATATCCAGGAAATTCTCGATGTCCAGACCGAGGAGTGGGGCATTAAGGTTTCCAATGTCGAAATCAAACATGTCGACCTCAACGAAAGCATGATCCGGGCAATCGCCCGCCAGGCCGAGGCCGAACGTGAGCGCCGGGCCAAGATCATTCACGCCGAGGGTGAGCTGCAGGCCTCGAAAAAGCTCGTTGAAGCCGCCGAAGTCATGTCGAAAAACACAGGAGCAATGCAGCTTCGCTATCTCTCCACCCTCTCCGATATGAGTACCAGCAACGCCTCCACCATTGTCTTTCCCTTGCCGATGGACATGCTTTCCTATTTTACCGGCAACAGGGCCGAGGCCGTTGGCAGTGCCGGTGAAAAGGAGAATACCGTTGCCTCCTAGCCCCCGATGCCCTCCGTCGGCGCGGCCTGGAGAGGACCGCTGTTCGCATCCCTGGCCAAGCCGGCCGAACGTGGACAGAGGTTTTGCTGATATGGAAGCTAGACTGCAGCCGTCCTGGCACTCCCGTGAAAAAAGCACCCTGTCTCTGTCAAATTGGATACGCTGGGTTTAGGGGGTCACCAGAAATATCTTCGAGCGTCGGTATGAAAACAGTTACAGAATCCGCCCTGAACTATTGTGATGAGGCCGCCGACCGCTTCAAGCGGGCGCGCAAGGTGGTTGCCCTGACGGGCGCCGGCATTTCCGTGGAGAGCGGTATCGATGATTTCCGCAGTCCCGGCGGTCTCTGGTCGAAATACCCGCCGGAGGAGTATGCGACCCTTGATGCCTTTCGCCGTAATCCCGAGAAATCCTGGAAACTGTTCCGGGATCTCGGCAGAGGCCT
Organism: Desulfopila sp.; assembly: GCA_041642275.1. GTDB lineage: Bacteria > Desulfobacterota > Desulfobulbia > Desulfobulbales > Desulfocapsaceae > Desulfopila_A. The sequence goes on from JBEPWT010000003.1 coordinate 15,263, forward strand.
GGTCGGTAAAAAACCCAATGGCGCCCATCTGGTGCTGGCGGATCTGGAGAATCAAGGCTATTTACGGGGGATCGTTACCCAGAATATCGACAACCTCCACCAGGACGGCGGCAGCAGGAAGGTGCTTGAGATTCACGGCAATCACCGTTTTCTCCACTGCAGGGGCTGCGGTGATGTCTGCAGGCCTGCCGACTCTCTGCTGGAGGAAGCGGTGCTGCCCCGCTGCAGGTTCTGCGGCGAGGTGGTCAAACCCGATGTGGTGCTCTTTGGAGAAAACGTACGCGCAGTACAGGAGATACAGGATTTACTCCATCGCTGCGACCTGATCATGGTCATCGGCACATCGGCCCAGGTATACCCGGCCGCTGCCCTGCCGCAGCAGGTAAAGAGTGAAGGGGGAATGATCTACGAGTTCAATCTGCAGAAGACCTCGCTCACCGAAGGCCACGGTGATCAGCGCTGGGCAACGGATTATTTTTTTCAGGGCAGCGCCTCGAAGATGCTCGAGCTGTTCAGACAGAGGCTGTAACCGGCGGGGGGGAGCCGGGAGAGGTGATCCAGAGCCCATCCCGGCGACTTCGATGACTTTTTACGAGAGTATCATCTCTTTGAAAGAAAAAGATCGATAACCTTCGTCAGCTTTTCGGCAATGGCCTGCAGGGCGAGGCTGGCTTCTGCTTCGGGCGCGTATTCGCAGATCGGCATGTAGGCCTGCAGCGATTGTGTTACCGTTTCGTCAATGGGTATTTCGCCGAGATCGGGAAGATATATGCCCAGATATTTGGAGGCGATATTCTTCAGCTTAAGGGTGTTGAGTCTGGAGCTGGCGGCGACCCGGTTGATGATCAGCAGGGGATGAAATGACTGCAGCTGCTGCTGGATTATCCGACTTGAGCCCTCCTCTATTTCTTCCGCCGCCTCGAAGACCTCGGTTATCGTCTGAAAATTCTGCTGCTTCAGGGTTTTGCTCACTTCGCTTTGCGACAGGAAGCTGGAGAGCGCCTTGCGGATGGTCGCCAGTTGAATGAAATGATAGAAATCGAGAATGGAGGTTGGCTCCGGCATGGTGACGCACACCTGCAGATCGGCGGCCATGAAAAAATCAAGAGAGTGGTAGCTCGTGCCGGCGCCGACATCCATGAGGACGATTTCGGCATCGATCCCCTCCAGGGCCCGGAGCAGCCGCTTTTTCTCCTGATAGGTCATATTCGCTGTCTGCAGGGTATTGCCCGTGCCCGGTATAATCTGCAGACCGTGAAAGGAGTCGAGGGTGTGGACGATTTCGCCGAGGTTTTCCACCTCCCGCGTGAGAAAGTGGGTAAGGGTGCGTTGCGGCTCGAAAAGGCCGAAGAATATATGGGCATTGGCGCCGCCTATATCAAGATCGACCAGGCATACCTTTCTGCCCTGTCTGGCCAGCAGCGCCGCGAGGTTGGCCAGAACCATGCTCTTGCCCGTGCCGCCTTTTCCCGAACCGACTGAGACCGTTATAGCCATAGGCGCCGGTGATCTGTTCTGGTTTTCATAGTACCATGGTCCGGATATTTCATGAAACTTCGGTGGAATACTTGATCTTTGCCTCTTGATTCTTGTCGGCTGGCTGATCGGCAAAATTAAGCAGGAAGAAGGATGCCGGCCAAATATCAGGAAAAAAGAGAACAGGTGAGGGGGCCGTTATCTTTTTTTCTTGCGGATGGCCAGAATTTTCGAGGCCCGGTCGAGCATCGTCTTCAGGGAGTGACGCCGGTCTCCGCCGCCGCTCCACAGCAGCAGCCCCTCCCTGGATTCGAGGATGATTGTATCATCTTTGATGCAGACAGTGGCGTCAAGCAGGTTTGCCGGGCCGATCATCTCCGCTTCAAAACGATCTTTGGCGGCGGTCTTTTCAGCGGCGCAGACGGGACACAGCTCACTACCGGAGTCGTCGAAGATGGCAACCGTCTTGCCGCATTGTCTGCAGAACTTCATGGGTGCGGGGTTCGGTCCTGCCGGTCTTTTTCTGCACTCGCGGGCGCATCCGACGACGCTGTCTCCTTGTTGAATGCTGCCGGGGGATTGAGGATTTGCTTGCTTCTTTCGCCGCCTTCGGTTCCGCTGTAGGTCGAGCCCAGTATGGTACTGATGATCTTGCCGTTTTCGAGTTTTTCCCTGGGAACCGAGGGCATGATGGACGACTGTTCGTCGGTCAGATGCACGAGGTTGTGCTCTTTGAGCTGATCGAGCGTCTCTTCGATGAGGCTGAGTTGATACACGGGGTAGTGCTCGCTGAAACCGTCCAGGGTCGCGGGCTCTTCCCGCTGGAACTTCTCCTGGACATAGTCGAGAAAATCGTAGGCGATGGCCAGTCTCAGACTGGGGGGCGACAGCATCCGCTTAAGCCGCAGCGAGCCTTTGTTCTGATAAGCGTAGGCGATCTGCGCCCCCAGCAGAATAAAAATCCAGCCGAGATAGAGCCAGATGAGAAACAGCGGCAAAGTGGCGAAGGAGCCGTAGATGGCATTGTAGCGGGATACGCCGATCTGGAGTGCGATATAGAGGTTCTGGGCTTCGAACCAGAAGAAGCCGGCAAAGACCGCACCGATCATGGCCGGCACGGTCTTGACCTTGGTATTGGGAAAAAACAGATAGATGACATAGAGGGTCAGGGCCAGGAAAAAGACGGGGATGAATCTCAGCACCAGTGCCTGTATCCATTCCATCGGCAGGAGGATGCTGAATTTCGCCAGCAGCGATTCATTGGTCAGCACGGTGTTTGCCGCCAGGCCGATGTTGAGGGAGATAGGCATAAGCACGAGCAGGGCGAGATAATCGGAGATTTTGCGGGTGATGGAGCGGCCGCTTTCGACATGCCAGATGGCATTCATGGCCATTTCGATATTGCCCAGCACCAGGACCACGCTGAGGATCAGGCCGATGACGCCAATGGTGCCGAGAGTGGTGAAGTTGGTCTTCTCGACATAGTCGAATATCCTCTCCACCGCCGAGTAGAGATGCTGGGTGTAGTTGGAGGCCTGTTTGTCTGTGCCGTTGCCGGTGTCGCTTTCGGTGTCGTCAACGACGTAGCCGTCGCCGCTATCGAAGGTCTCCAGATAGTTGAAGACGACCTCCTTGAGCTGGTCGCTGCCGCCCAAACCTTTGACCACGGCTGTGCTCATGGCGAGGATAGGGACGAGTGACAGCATTACCGTGAAGGTCAGTGCCGCCGCCCGCAGGGCAAGCTCGTTTCTGTTGAATTCGCGGGCGCTGAGCAAAAACGTGCGGCAGAATGTGTGCAGAACCCTGTAATAGAGAGGCTTGCCGGGATGATCCTCGTCGGCCCAGGCCACCAGTTGTGATGGGGATATGTCTTTTAGCATAATGCCATATTAGGTGTTTTCCTTGTTTTCGACGGAAAAAAGATGTTTTTCCAGAATGGAATAGACTATCTCTCTTTTAATCGGTTTCGATATATAGTCGGTCATGCCGGCTTCCAGGCATTTCTCCCGGTCGCCCTTCATGGCGTTGGCCGTCATGGCAATAATGGGTATATCAACGAAGCCCTCCTTCCGGAGATGTTGGGTGGCGGTCAGACCATCCATTTCCGGCATTTGAATATCCATGAGGATGGCGTCATATCGATCGGGTTCGGCGGTAAAGACCTTAACGGCCTCACGGCCGTTGGTCACGACCTTGATCCCATACCCGGCTTTGGTAAGAAGAACCGTAGCCAGTTTCTGGTTGACTGGATTGTCTTCGGCCAGCAGCAGTGTGATTTCTCGCTTCAAATCTTCGCGGATGCTGTATTGCGTCACCAGGGAGACGGGGTCTTCCTTCTGCTCCCTGCCGCCGAGCAGCCGGGTTATGGTTTGCAGCAGCACCTGTCTGCTTGCGGGTTTGGAGAGGAAGCCGTCTATGCCGCAGTCCCGGCAGCGGGAGGCTATCTTCTCGGTGGCTCTGGTATAGGCCAGCAGGGGCAGGTTTTTCAAAGGGCCTTTAAAGCCTCTGATGCGCCTGGCCAGTCCATAGCCGGAAAGGCCGGCGAGGTCGATATCGACAACGCAGAGGTGGAAAGCGGAGTCATCGCTGTCATTTTCCAGCCGGCGAAGGGCGGCGGCGCCGTCGCTTTCCGTTTCCACCTTGAATCCGGCGTCGGTAAGGGTAGCGGCCGTTATTTGTGCCTGGGAGGGAGTGCCGTCGACGACCAGCAGACGGTTTCCCCGAAGGGTTTCAGGCAAGGCCGGCCGCCGGCCGGTTTTTTTCGCTCTGGCCATGATCGCCGTGAAATGGAAGGTCGTCCCTTTGCCGACTTCGCTCTCGGTCCAGATTCTGCCGCCCATGAGATCGGCGATCCTTCTGCAGATGGACAGGCCGAGACCTGTACCGCCGTACCTGCGGGTTGTACTGCCGTCAGCCTGTTTGAATGGTTCGAAAATTGATTCCAGCTTGTCGCCTGCTATGCCGATGCCGGTATCGCGTACGCTGCTGTGCAGCATAATATTTTCCGCACTTTTTTCGGCGACCTTGAGGGTCAGTTCCACCTCGCCGGATTCTGTGAACTTGACGGCGTTGCCGAGCAGATTGACGAGTACCTGGCGATAGCGTCCGGGATCGCCGCAGACATATGCGGGGAGATTCTCATCGATGCGGCAGATAACATCCACCTCCTTGCCTGCCAGCCGCGGCTTTATCAGGTTGCAGACGTCATGAGCGGTGACTTCGGGATCAAAGTCTATCTTTTCAAGCGTCATCTGTCCGGCTTCTACTTTGGAGAAATCGAGAATGTCATTGATGATGCTCAAGAGAGCGTCGCCGCTGCGCTTGATAGTGAGAGCGCAGTCCTTCTGTTCCTCAGTCAATACGGTGGTCAACAGTATATCGGTAAATCCTATGATGCCGTTCATCGGCGTACGGATTTCGTGACTCATGGCGGCCAGAAACTGGCTTTTGGCGACGTTGGCAGCCTCGGCCGCCAGTTTTGATTCCCGCAGCTCCTGGGTTTGCAGGGCGATTTCCGACTGCAGGTTTTTTGAGTATCTTTCCTGCTGTTCCTGGATGATATGGTGGCTCTTTTGCGATTCGATGAGCATCTCTTGATACTTGTTTTCCAGGACCTGAAATTTTCTGCCGAACTGCTTCTTCTGAATCGCCAGTTTCTTCTCGAGCTGTTTTTTTTCGCGGTCATGAAGGTGCCCGGCTGTCAGAGCCGCCAGCAGTCTTCTCCTGTCATTGCCCAAGGGGGAGCCGTTATTGTTGCGGCAGAAGAGTCGGCAGTCGTAGGCATCGAGGCGCAGACACATGTGGGAGCCGGACTCGGTTACGGCGGTGGCGAGTGCGTCGGCAGAAGCCTGGAGCTTTTCCTGCAGTGCGGCTCGTATTTTCGGCGGAGGCAGGGCCTCGGCCGCTCCGTGGCATTTTCCCTCGGTGTCGAGACAGCAGATCAGCGCTTTTGCCAGCGACTTTTGCAGATCACCTATCAGGGAGATGATCTCCTGCCGGTGGTCCTCAGCTGTGTTGAACAGGGAAAGCATATCTTTCATGGCGCCACCGCTACTCAGAACCATAGAGATCCTGGGCTTTTTCCATCTCCTCCGGCAGGTCCTCGAGCAAAACCCGGTATTCATCCATATTTTCCTGGAGATGGTTGGATAGTGTCAGTGAAAGGATCGCCGGCGCTCCGCTAATGACGCTATAACCCAGCTGGGTGGTGAGATATTCGGCTATCTGCAGGATGCCGGTGAGACTGTCCGGCTCCACACAATCAAGACGCTGGTGGTGGTCGCGGATGGCATGCTGAATGTTTTCGGGCATCTGCCAGTCCCGGGTAAGAAGATACCCTATTTGGCAGTGATCGGTGCCGAGCTGCCGTTGCTCGAAGATATCGATGGTGGCGGTGAAGTCATAGCTGTCGAAAATCGCGGTAAAGTCGTCGCCGGCCACCTGCTCCTCGACGATTATGCCGAAATCATGAAGTATGCCGCAGAGATAGGCGTCATCGCCGTTGATGCCGAAAATGCGCTCTGCCAGAACCTTGCTGCATATGCTTACGGCCGCACAGTGCATCCACAGCTGTTTTCTTGAATAGATCTGCCCCCGGGCCTCCGATGATGTAAAGATATTTTTGATGGCATCGGTGACTGCGAGATTGTAGAGGTTTTTCATACCGATGAAGGCCACCGCCCTGCCGATCGAGTCCACCTTCTGGGCAAGTCCGTAGTAGGGGCTGTTGACCAGCTGCAGCAGCCGCACCACCAGAGTCGGGTCCATCTTGATGACATCTTCAAAGTCTTTCATGGTGGAGTTTTCGTCATTGATGAGTCTGCTCAGTCTGGTGACCACATGAGGCAGGGTTTTGATCTTGTTGAAATTCTTGATGAGACGCCGTGCTGGTTGAGACATTGCAACCTCTTTGCTTCAGCTGGTATATAGAGTCTGACAGGGGCTGTTTCGCCCGTGCGTGTGGATTCGGGGTCGGGCAGGCAGTGCGCCGCGCAATGATGCCCGCAGTTTTAATTATACATACCTATCGGTTGTTATAACAGGAAATCTTTACCCTCAGTGTTCAGGGGCCTATGGCGATTGCCCAAAGCGTCCCTGGTCCCACTTCTGCCAACACGGCAGGCAAGCCTACCGAGGTGTTGAAACTAGAGTGATTCGATGACGGGGATATGCAGATACTTATCGGAGGCGAGGCTGTTGAACTGCAGTTCGCGGTTATATTTTTTCAAGAGCCACAGAGGCAGATCAAATTTGTTTTCGCAGATATCCCAGAGAGTATCGCCCAGGGCCACTTTGTATTTTTGGAAGCCGGTGATTTTGTAGGAGCTGAAAAAATTCTCTTCGGTCCGACGATGGAATTCCATTCGTCGTTTTTCGAACTGTTGTTTGGAAACCGTTTTGAAAGGAAGCTTGAGCTGCTGGCCCGGATGGATGGCAGAGCCTGGCGGCAGACCGTTGAAGGCGGACAGGGTCTTTTTGTCGACTTCCAGCCATTCGCTGTAGAGCCCCAGCGACTCTTCCGGCTGGACGACTATCTGGCCGTAACCGCTATCTTGGGTGGAGCCGGAGCTGTTAATGCCCAGATCGACCTTTGCAGCCAACGGCTGGGTGAGAAGGCTCTTGCCGGCCGGTTTCGATTTTTTCGCAGAACGCAGGATTACGGCGGAGCCCGCACTTGCTGATGATGCGGCGCTGGAGTCGTTCAGGTGTGAAGATGAAGGGATGCTCAGGGTTTGGCCGATATAGACCACGCCCTTGCCGTCAAGGTTGTTGGTTGTGCTGAGGTCTTTGAGAGATACGCCGAAACGGCGGGCGATCGTGCCGGCGGTATCACCGCTGCGGACCGTATAGAAACTCGATCTTTTCTGGGTGTGAGAGTAGATAGTGGCAGGAATGAGTCCGGCTAGACGGAGGATCGAAGAGGTGCGCGGCAGTCGCAGGCGGTAGTCTTTAGGGATGTATTTCTGACCCTGCCAGATGGGAGCGCCCAGGGCCGGATTGAGTTGTCGCAGGCTGTCGCTGCTCAGTCCGAAATGGGCGGCCAGAGCCCTTGCTTCGGCATACCCGGAAAGGGTGAGATAGACGCTTGTCGCCGGCCGCTCCCTGCGGAGCAGAGGAGACTGTTCCAGTTTCTTGGCCACATTGCGTGCTGCGAGAAATTCTGAATAAAAATTGCGCGAGGCGAACTTGAAATGCCCCTGGTTGTAATTCTTGAATATCTCGACGTAGTTGCCTTCCTGTTTCAAGGCTCGCATCATGCCGGCATGGCCATAGTTGTAAGCGGTTATGGCCAGAGGCCAGCTTCCCAGGTTGTCAAAATTTGATTTGAGATAACGGGCGGCGGCATGCGTCGCCGTCAGAGGGTCGCGGCGTTCGTCGACGACTGCGTCCACCGTCATGAAGTTTTTGCCGGTGGCGCGGGTGAACTGCCAGACTCCCGCGGCTCCTTGCTTGCTGTAGGCCTTGATATTGAACGATGACTCCACATGCGGCAGGTAGGCCAGGTCTTCCGGCAGTCCGTATGAGGAAAAAATACTTTTCATCTCATCCATATAGGCACCGGAACGGATAACGCCTTCGATGAAGCGCTCCTTGAGGCCGGTCTGGATGCGGATATTGTCGGAAGCCTGGTGCATTTTCCGGCGAATATCCGGAGGGGAAAACAGTGAGTAAACCCGCTGTTCGAGAACCGTCGAAGGTTTTTTGCCACGGGCGAGCTCGTTGAGCACGGTGGCGTATTTCTTCTTCAATGCCGTCAGATAGGTGCGGTTTATCCTGCTGGCACCGGGCAGCGAGGGATCAAGCAGAGGAACGGCTTCATAGATGATGGACAGGTCGTTCCTGTCGTGAAAGACAGCGGTAGTGGTGGTATACTCGGCAAAGATTCTTTCCCAGAATCTGACATTGCTGCGGATGGCATCGAACTCCGGGAAATAGTTCTTGGCCTCGGAGCCATTGGCCAGCAGGGAGAAAACACAGAGGACAACGAGCTGGATCAGCAGACGGCGGCGAAGGGTATGAAATGCAAAACGCCTGTAAAGCATGAAGAAAATGGTATAGTGTCCACGGTTTGATAACGGTAACTGCCTCCTGCGGCGAAGCTCTCCGGCTTTTTCCGGATACGGCCTGGTCTCCTCTTCATCCGCGCCTCTATGTTACTCAAAAGAGGGGGCGATTGCCAACATTGAATTGCTTGAAAACCTGTATTTTTATTATACTGATCATTATTCAATAGTTATTATCAACTACGGTGAGGTGGCAATGTACACTCCGGTTCTGGCGGCCCTGGGCTATGTCCTTTCAAGCGATGGCAGAAAAACGCTGCTTGTTCACCGAACAAAGCGAAAAGGCGATCATCATTACGGCAAATATAATGGTTTGGGCGGCAAGATGGAAAGAAACGAGGATATCGTCGGCTGCCTCAAAAGAGAGATCCATGAGGAGGCAGGCATCGAAGCTCTGGATGTGGTTCTCCGGGGAACCATAAACTGGACCGGTTTTGGCGGTGAAGGTGAAGACTGGTTCGGCTTTATTTTTGTCGTCAAAAGGTTCCGGGGAACACCGTATACCGGCAACAGCGAAGGTGAACTCATCTGGCAGTCCATCGTAACCATGGGGACGCTGCCCATGTGGGAAGGCGACCGGTTTTTTCTGCCGCTGGTCTTTGACGAGGATCCCAGGGTTTTTCACGGCTATATGCCCTATGTCGACGGCAGGCCCTCTGCCTGGCACTACACTCGATTGTAGAAAACAGCCGTTTTTTCCCCGGCGGGAGTATCGTCTGGACCCGGTGTCTGCGTATGGGCAGAAGGTGCTTAGATGTTGCAGAGAACCATGTGCATGGTATAGTCAGCCCTGGGCCTGAAAGCTCAGTTGCGTTCAGTTACGCTGTAACAGGGCTGGCCTACCGGGTCGGAGGGAGCCGTCTTAACAGGTTTACGAGAGCATTGCCGCTGCAGGCTGCCGGTATGGAGAGGATGGCCGAAACGCGCGTCGATGATGAAGAGGAGAATGATATGGATCAGGGAAATGAGTTTGACCGTTTGGAAAAATTTGTCCACAAGCTGTTGATTCAGTACGAGCAGCTGCTTGATAAAAACGCCCAGCTCCAGAGATTGCTGCAGCAGCGGCAGGAAGAGATCGATGAATTACATTCGCGTGTCGATTCAGCAGATAGCGAGCGTGGCGATATTTCAAACCGCATTCAGCATCTGATCGAGGAAATTGAAGAATGGCAGTCTGCCTTTGCCGGTGAGGGCGAGGAGCAGGCGGCGGCCGGCAACGAGCCGCTGCAGGAGCAGGAGAGAGGCGGCGGCGAAGAAAAAGGCCACCAGGACCACGGCGATGAAGCCGCCGACGCCGAAGGCAGGGAGCGCGAGGCAAGTCAGCAGCGGAACCTTTTCCATGTTGATTCTGACGACAGCGACACCTCCGGGGGGTGAAATCTCCAAAAAACCCACTTCCCCCCGGGAGCCGGTAAATCGGCCAGGACTCAGTTCAGTATCCCCTGGAGGGGGGAGATACCCCGGTGCCTTTTCGACGGCTGGCATGAGGCGTAATCTTTATTTTCCTGTTTTTTTAGTAACAGCTTTGCAGGAATAAGGTACTCAACGGAATCGAGCGATACGGACATGGCGGAGAGAGAACGGCTGGTCGAATTTACGCTGCTTGGGCAGGATTACACTTTCTATACCGGCGCTTCGGAAGAGGAATTGAAAAAAATTCTCGATCTGGTCGAGAGTCTGGTGCAGGAAGGCCAGGGCGCCTCCCGGAGCGGCACCATCGCCGTGAGCAAAAAGGCCATTCTCGCCTGTCTCAATATCGCCTCGCGCTATATCAGGCTGCAGCAGGATTTCGACGAGTATATCATTGAAAACAACCGCAGAGTCTCCAGTATTGCCGACACTATAGAAACCGCCCTGGAAGCCGAAAAAAAAGGGGGGGGCAGATAAAACACTTTTGTTTGACGCAATATCTGATATAATGCATTCATGAAGATGTGAAAGGGTTCGACATGTGTATATGTTGGATTTCAATATTGATCTTTTAAACGGAGCACGCATCGGAATCGCCGTGTTCCGACGTGTGAGACGCAATGTTTCCCTGCGCTGTTGGTGATCTTCTGTGTTTGTTGAGCCAACTCTCTTCCAAAGGGTAGCACCACTATCAGTTTATGGAAAATCGTACGCGAATTTCCAGGCGCTGATACGCGCATGCCCACCTATTTCGATAGGTTTAACTATTCCGAAGACACGGCAGGGTGGGGAATTTTTGAGTTCTACAGAATTGTGAGTGCATTCTGTTTTTTTATATACCGGGCCGCACCTTTCCCCGCAGGGGGATGGCGGCTTCGGCCGGATAAATCAACGAAGATTGATGACAGCTGGGGTGCTGTTTGAACAAACTCAGGAAAAGTGAAGCTGAATCTGCTTTTTACTCTATCGGTCCGAAGGAAATCCACAAATCCGCCCCCAGGGAGAAGGACGGAAAAGACGGGTTTTGTTAATATCAAGCGTAGTGGGCAGTATCCAGAACGACAACAGAGAACATGTTTTTGTTCATCGGGGCTGCACGACGGACTGGTTCCAGATATAGCTGATAAAGACATCTCCAGACCAGATCGGAGATGAAATCGGAACAAAATCGAATACAGGATATCTCTCTTTCGAGGCTGCCGTAGTAACCGATATCATCTAGGTCGGGCGCCGATATTTCCCAGAATCTGCTCTCTTTTCCACCGTTTACAGAAGTGGCGATCGAAAACTGAACCATGTCGCTCATGTTTTCCCAGCCTGTAGGGTGAAGGCAGGGATGGTGTTTACGGTTGGATATTCCTCTGGTTGTTCTTTTCCGCCGGTAAAAATGATACCGGCGGCCCTCCCCGTTCCCTCCGGCTGTTCTGCAATCGACACCTAATAGGAATCTTTATGGAATCATTACTGTATCCTGTACTTTTCCTTGTACTCGGAGCATTTGCCGGCGTCATGGGCGGATTTTTCCTGAGCAAGAAAGTCGCCTATAGCCAGTTTCAAAACCTCCAGTCCCAGGGCAAGCAGATCATCGAAAACGCCATAGTCGAGGCGGAGCAGCGCAAAAAAGAAGCTGTTTTGCAGAGCAAGGAGGAGGCCTACAAGCTTAAGCAGAGCGTCGAAAAGGAGCTGAAGGCGGACAGGGCGGAGCTCAAGGATGAGAAAGCGCAACTCAGCAAAAAGCGCGAACTGCTGAAGAAGGAGTGGGATTCCTTCGACCAGAAGCGCAATGAGCAGGAACGCTACCAGAACCATCTGCAAAAAAAGGAAAGCGAGATCGCCGTTCAGTTGAAGGAGGCGGAGCAGCTGGTGGGCAAACGCCGCTATGAACTGGCTCGCATTGCCGGCATATCCCAGGAGGATGCCAAGAAGATGCTGATGGAATCCCTCGAGAGCGAGGCGCGTCTTGCTGCGGCCAAGCGGCTTGCCCGCATCGAAAACGAGATGAAGATGGAAGCGGACCGCAAGGGCAAAAACATTCTCGCTCTGGCCATCTCCCGATATGCCGGCGACTATGTCGCCGACAAGACCGTCTCCATGGTGCCGCTGCCCAACGATGAGATGAAGGGCCGCATTATCGGCCGTGAAGGCAGGAATATTCGGGCGATAGAGGCCGCCACCGGCATCGACATCATCATTGATGACACTCCCGAGGCCGTCATACTTTCCGGGTTTAATCCGGTGAGAAGAGAGGTGGCCAGGCTCGCCCTGCACCAGCTTATAAGCGATGGGCGCATTCATCCCGGCCGTATCGAGGAGGTTGTCGAAAAGGTTACCAAAGACCTGGAAATTGCCATGCGCGAGGCTGGCGAACAGGCGACCTTCGATGTTGGCGCCCACGGCGTCCATGTCGAACTGATCAATATCCTCGGCCGCCTGAAATACCGCACCAGCTACGGTCAGAATGTTCTTCAGCATTCACTCGAAGTGGCTTTTCTCTGCGGCATTATGGCCGCGGAGCTTGGCATTGACGTCAAAATCGCCAAGCGCGCCGGTCTGCTGCACGATATCGGCAAGGCGGTGGACCACGAGGTCGAGGGGTCGCATGCCATAATCGGCCGCGACCTGGCCAAGAAGTACGGCGAGGCCAATGAAGTAGTCTATGCCATTGGCGCCCATCACGAGGAAATACCGCCGCAGAGTGTTCTCGATGTCCTGGTGCAGTCGGCGGATGCTCTTTCCGGCGCCCGGCCCGGGGCCCGCAAGGAGATGCTGCAGAGCTACGTCAAGCGCCTTGAAGATCTCGAAGGCATCGCCAATGCCTGCGACGGCGTCGACAAATCCTACGCCATCCAGGCGGGTCGGGAGTTGCGCATAATCGTCGACTCCGGGAAGGTCAAAGACAGCGAGGCGACTCTGCTGGGCCAGGATATAGCCAGGAAAATCGAGCAGCAGCTGACTTACCCCGGCCAGATCCGGGTGACGGTCATTCGCGAGACCAGAGCAGTGGAATACGCCAAATAGAAACCTTCGGACAAAATGAGATGAGCTCCATAGAAGAACAGATTGCCTTGATTGAACGTGGTGCGGTGGACTGCATTTCCCGGGAGGAACTGCTGAAAAAGCTGCAGAGGTCGAAGGAAACCGGTATTCCCTTGAAAATAAAGGCCGGCTTTGATCCAACCGCCCCCGATCTCCATCTCGGTCATACGGTTTTGCTGCAGAAGCTCAAGCACTTTCAGGATCTCGGCCATGAGGTGTATTTTCTCATAGGCGATTTCACCGGTATGATAGGTGATCCCACCGGCAAATCGGAAACCAGAAAGGCCCTCACCGTCGATGATGTCGCCCGCAATGCCGAAACCTACAAGCAGCAGGTCTTCAAGATACTCGATGAGCAGAAGACCAACGTCGTGTTCAACAGTACCTGGCTTGGCAAACTGAGCTCCATCGACATGATCCGGCTGGCATCGGAACTCACCGTTGCCCGCATGCTGGAAAGGGAAGATTTCAGAAACCGGTTCGACGGTGGCAAGCCCATATCCATTCATGAATTTCTCTATCCCCTCATCCAGGGATACGATTCGGTCGCCATGGAGGCAGATGTCGAACTCGGCGGTACCGACCAGCTCTTCAACGTGCTCATGGGTCGTGATCTCCAGCGCTCACGGGGGCAGGAGCCGCAGGTAGTTCTGACAATGCCCCTTCTCGAAGGTCTCGACGGTGTCAATAAGATGAGTAAGTCGCTGGGCAATTATATCGGAATAACCGAGCCGGCCAACGATATTTACGGCAAGGTTCTCTCCATCTCTGATGAACTGATGTTCAGGTATTACCAGTTGCTCAGCGACCTCAGTGAAACCGAGATCGATGCTTTGAAAAAAAGCATGGAAAAAGGAGAGATCCATCCCAAAGAGGTGAAAAAGCAGCTTGCCCGGGAACTCACGGCCAGATTTCACGGGCGGCGGGAGGCGGCGCGTGCCGAGGAGAGCTTCGAGAAGGTCTTTCAGCAAAAAGGGCTGCCGGACGATATCCCGGAAATGACGGTGAATGCCGCTGAACCCGTATGGCTGCCGCAGCTGCTCGTTGATGCCGGCCTGGTTAAGTCCACTTCGGAGGGGCGAAGGATGGTTAAACAGAACGCCGTTTCACTTGATGGTGAAAAGATTGACGATGTCAATTTCAGCATCGAGCCTGAAGGGGATGTGCTCCTGCGTGTCGGTAAAAGAAGGTTCTGTCGAGTGCTCTTCCAGAAAGTGACGGTGTGAGGGGACGTGGTTCCCCCCGCGGCCGTTTGCATCCTTTACGCCGGGAAAAACGGACCTCGGCGCATCTCAGTTAAGAGACTGCTTCTCCAAGACCTGCTGACAGTCGTCGCAGATGCCTGAGAATTCAATGTGGTGGCCCAGGACTTCGTAACTGCTGGCCCGGTCGGCGTGCTCATTGATGTGATACTGGACGGGGATGTCGATGTCATCCACCCTGTCGCAGCGTGTACAGCGTATGTGATAATGGCTTTCGGTGGTGGCATCGAAGCGTTTCTGCGAACCGCCCACTTCCAGTTTCAGGATGATGCCGCTTTCCGCCATGAGCTCGAGATTTCTGTAGACGGTTCCGAGACCGATCCTCGGCAACCGCTTCCGTACCATGTCGTAGACCTCATTGGCTGTCGGGTGGGAGGTTACCTTGCCGAGTTCCTCGAGAATAATCTGCCTCTGTGTGGTGAGTCGCATGTTTGGTAAGTGGTCCATGGAGAATGATCCTCTAGTCTGTCGTTATCCTGTAGTCTGTCGTTCTCTGTAGCTGTCAGGAAAAGTGACTCTTTTTTTGTACAGGACGTCGTCGACTGTAAGCGGCGCTCATGGCGACGCTGGCACTCGTGCTGAGGTCAATTGTCGCAGGTGCTGAATTTTCCTGACACAAAACCAATTTATAATAAGGTTTATCACTTGGCATACTATCTCAAAAAGCAGAAAAAACAACCACTATCTGCCTTCCTGACAAAAAAAACAGTGCTTCTGCCGTTTCCGCACCATATTCGGGCGTGCGTGGTCAGGCAAGGGGCGGATTGTAGTAGCCGTATCGCAGTCGAGGGAATCGTTCTTTAAGTGTTTCCAGCCATTTTTGCATTCCCATTGCTTTGTCGGCAGCGGGGAAATTGATGGTCCTCAGATACCATTCCGGATCCATATTGAGGTTGCGCAGCTGGATCATATCCGGTGAGTACTCGTCGATAAGCATGGAGAGGCTTTCAAACTCGCCGAAAGAGTCGGTAAAGCCGGGTTGGATGAAATAGTTGAGGGAGACGAATTTGCCGGCATCTTTCATGGCCCTGATGGAGCGTTTGACGTCGGCGAAGGTGTATCCGCAGGGTCGATAGTAGGGGGTATAGTATTTTTTGCGTGCGGAGCTGAGGCTTACGCGCAGACTGTCGAGACCGGTTTCGGCGAGCGCCGCCACTTTTTCGGGCAGGCTGGCATTGGAATTGAGATTGATGGTGCCTCTGGAAGTGGCTCTGCGTATCCGTGCTATGGCCTCGTCAATGACGCTGGCCTGCAGCAGTGGCTCTCCTTCGCATCCCTGACCGAAACTGACAACCGGCCGTTCGGCGTGGTCGAGATGTTCAATTGCTATCTCACAGATTTCGGCGGCGCTGGGAACGAAGGCGAGACGTTCCTGAGTGGAAGGGCAGCAGCCTGAAGGCTGCAGTGAAATACAGCCGACGCAGCGGGCATTGCATTGCGGCGAAGTCGGCAGCGGCGCCTCCCAGCGGCCCAGAAAGTAATTGCGCGCCGCAGGACAGCAATAGGTAAGACAGCATTTGCCAAGATGCTGGATGAGTCTGTTGTCGGTGTGGCATTTGAGCTTTGCCCGTGTCCGGTGATCTATCCGGCGCTGGTTGAACTGGGAGGCGTCCTGGCGTATATCATCGTCGCTGCGGAACCCGGCCACCCAGAAGCGTCCGTCATGCCAGCCGACGGCGGTGTAGGCAAAAAGCGGCAGAGGTGCCGGGTTTTTGGCCTCGCTCTGGTAGGCGGCATTAAAGACAGCAGTATGGGCGGGCGCCATGAAGGCGGCCACGGCCTGTATACCCAGGCCGGAGTTAAAGGGGTTTTCCTCAAGAAGCAGGGGGTCGCCTGTCTTGCGGTCGCAGCCGACGGGCAGGCGACGGGGCAGGAGAAAGACTTCGCTGCCCTCGGGCAATGGGATGAGATCGTTCAGGCGGGGTTGGAAGAAACGGCCGTTGCTCATGCCGGCCATGGCCAGATCGGGAAAATCGCTTATGTTTCCTTGGCTGTCGGCAAAGACGAGAGAGGGGACTGCAGCTGGATGCATTACTTGGGGCGTAAGGCATGGAGAACGGAATCGAGGGATCTGTAGATATCGAGGTCCTCGCCGAATATATCCTGAATATCCTTATGTTCAATCAGATCTTCGATGATGAACTGGGTCATGTAGAGACTGATGACATTGGGGTCCTGTACCAGGGTCCGTACCGGAGCGAGCTTGAGCTGGAGGTCGAACTCATCGAGGTCGATGAGTTTGCGCAGCTGTTTTTCAAAAACTATCTGAATGCTATCCGAGGATGTCGTCTCGATAATATTCCGGTCTATGAGACGCTGGACGAGCTTGGTGGCAAGTGTCTCGGAATTGTCGCGGGCGAGAATGAACATCTTTCGTCTTTCCTGCTCGCGTTTTCGGTCGATGGCGCGAATTGTCTTATCGGTTGTGCGGGTGTGACTGACGTGTGCCTTAGCCATGCATATCTCCTCTGGGTAACAGAACGGGGCGGGGCCCTTTTCCAGATTATTTCTTTGTACGATTATAACTCATTCTATCCTGATCGAAAAATTATCACTACTATAAAGTTTGGCAAAGTAGTTCATTTTTTCCTGATGGTCGCCATCCAGGGCGAGACCGTATCTGGCCGCATACTCACCGGTCATCCGGTGAGTATTGAAAAGCGGTATGTTCAGTAACAGATTCTGCAGGCTCTTGTCCAAAAACAGCGAGTCGTAGGAGTTGTAAAAAGCGTCGAGAACCTTGGGCAGCAGCGCATAAAAGGAGGCCGAATCCTCTTCATAGAGCAGAGATTCCTTCGATTCGCTGAGGTTTGCCGAAAAAATGTCTTCCTCGTTGCCGAATTTCCAGCCGGTGCGGCCTTCGTTGTACCCTTCAACCCACCAGCCGTCCATTATGGAAATGTTGGGTATGCCGTTCATGGCGGCTTTCATGCCGCTGGTGCCGGATGCCTCCAGGGGTCTTTTGGGACTGTTGAGCCAGACATGGACGCCGGAGACCAGCATTTTGGCGATGCTCATATCGTAATTGGGAATGAAGATGAGATTGGCCAGGCCATTGCTTTTTCTGTAGAGTTCCTCCTGGCAGCTGAGGAGGTGCTTTATTACATTTTTGCCCGGTTCATCTGCAGGATGGGCCTTGCCGGCAAAGAGAAAGGTCACGGGATGCTGCAGGCGGCGAAGAATGTCGCAGAGCCTGTCGATGTTGGAAAAGATGAGGTCGGCGCGTTTATAGGTGGAGAACCTCCTGGCGAATCCTATGGTGAAGACCTCCGGTGAAAGAAGGCTCTGTTTGCTGAGTACCGACGACAGGTAGTTGGGGGGATTGATCCAGGTACGGCTCATGGCGAAGCGGTGTTCGGTGAGCATGGCGTTGACATACTCAAAGAGCTGTGCCGAATCGTTCCTCCAGGACTTGGCAAACGAGGAGCGGAAGGAAGAATCGGTAAGGAGTTTTTCGATGCCGCCAAAGACGCCCGGGTCTTTCCGCCAGTTGTCGAGGACGGCGACGCTGTCAAAGAGGGCTGCCCGTCTTTCGCTGATCCAGGTGAGATGATGTACGCCGTTGGTTATGGCTGAAATCTTGTGAGCGAAGGCGGGAAACTGTCTCCGGGTGACATCGCGGTGGAGTTTGCTGACCGAGTTTGCCGTTCTGTTGACCCGCATGGCGAAATTGGTGAAGTTGTAGGCCGTCGGGTCATCGGCGTCGGCAGCCAGAACATCGAGTATCCTGCGACAGGATTTCCGGCTGATGCCGGCATAAAGGGTCTTGTCGAATCGGTCGTGGCCGGCGGTGACCGGCGTGTGGATGGTGTAGACGATCTTTTGGGCAACTCTGCGGGCGGCCTCCAGTATCTGCTCCTTCGAGGCATCTTCGAGATTTGTATGCTGAAGGATTTTCTGCAACTCCTCGCTGATGAGTTGTATGGCGACGACGACGCCGTGCTGCTCGTTGAGATGGATGGTCCTTGAGGTTATACCAAGAGCGTTGACGACGGGGAGAATGCCGGCGCCGAGAAGACGCCGCTGCAGCGCCTTGGTCAGCGAAGAGGAGGCGTTGTAGAGCTGACGAGCGGTATCTCGGATGACTTCTGCATTGCCGTCGATGTAAAAATCGAGCAGCAGTTGGGGGACAAAATAGTCGAGCGTGCTGCTGAACTCGGTTTTCATCCAGAGATGGGCCAGCGCCAGCGCCGACCGGTCGTCCTCGGTGTAGAAGGGGACCTCAATCACCAGCGGTACTGCCGGATTCTGCGGGTCTTTGATCCTGTACAGCGTTGCCGTCTCTGCAGGCGACCAGTCCACCTTGCGGGAAAGCTGCCCCAGCTCGGAATCGACGTATTGCGCAAAGTAGCCGTGCTGGTAGAGCAGGCTGATGGCGACAACGGGCAGCCGCAGGTCGGCATAGCTTTTGAGGGTGTCGCCGGCAAGTACGCCCAGGCCTCCGCTGTAATTGGGGATCTTTTCCGGACCCTGATAGATCTTTTTGAGATGCTTCTGCAGTTCCGGGTCGCCGCTGGAGAAAATGCCCCGGTGGGCGAGTCGCTGGCGCAGTGGGTGGTAGACGTCGAGATCGGCGCCTATTTCCATGGATATGTAGAGGGCCGAATTGCCGGAGCGGTCGATCAGTTTCTGCCAGACGTCGTTAAATACAGCTTCGGTGGCGCCGAAAAAGTCTCCTAACTCATTTTTGATCAGGAAATCCGCAGGGGAAAGATTGCCATTGAACGGTCCATGACTATTGTATGTCATCATCCTGTCACTAATATATTAAAATTGTTACTTTTTTGTTAGTTTTCCGTTTGTGTGGCCAGTAATATCCCGCTTTTCGGGGATGTAGGCAGGCTTTTAATGTGTATTTCGCCTGTTGTACACAAAATTTTTTCGGCAAGATCGTCGCCGGCAGAAAATAGTGCTTGAATTTGATGCGTTTTCCTATATATATAGATGACTGGGGCCGCAGTGTGCAGCGGCGGTGGTTTCTGGTATTTTTATCACAGGAACGTGGCATAATTGAACTCGTTCACATATAACTTAGCAAATGGAGGTTGTAACCATGACAAAAAGGATTCAGGTGTTGCTGCTCGCTGGAGTTGTTGTCTCATTGCTGTCTCTTTCCGGCTGCGGAGCGGATAAAAAATCGGACAAAGAGATGGCCCCCACCAAACCGGAAGAACAGACCATGGGTGAGGCCGAGTCGCTCGATTCTCCCGAAAATCCCACGATTTCAGAGGGCCGTACTTCCGCTCCCATGCTGCCGGTTTACTTCGATTTCGATGCGTCCAATATTCGTGAGGACCAGGAAAGCAGAATGGTGGTTAACGGCGATTTCCTCGAAGAGAACCCGGACCTGCTCATCCGCATCGAGGGCAACTGCGATCCCCGCGGCACCAACGAGTATAACATGGCACTTGGCGAGCGTCGGGCTATCAGCGCCAAAAAATACCTCAACAACCTGGGTATAGACGATACCAGAATGACAACCATCAGCTACGGCGAAGAGCGGCTCCTGCTTCATGGTCATGATGAGCTTTCCTATGCCCAGAACAGAAGGGACGACTTTGTCATAGTCGAGTAGCAAAGGCGGTAAACACACGATTCAGGCTGGAGACCTTATGTTTTTTAGAACGGCAAAAAATCTAGTACTCTATTTTCTTGTGACGATATTCTCCTGTGGTCTGGCCATGGCGGCAGACGGGGATGTGAAAATCGGCATCATGAATGTCCAGAAAGTCCTGGTACAGTCCGAGGCCGGCTTGAAGGCCAAGGCGGTGTTCGAGCAGAAAAACCAGGAACTGCAAGCCTCTTTGCAGGCTGACCAGCAGGCTCTCGAGCAGCTGCAGCAGGAAATTGAAAAGAAAAGCTCGGTCTGGAGCAAGGAAAAACAAGATGAACAAATCCTTGAATTCAACCGTATGCGGCGTGATCTCAACACCAAGACGGAAGACGCCCGCGCGGAGATGAAACGCCTGCAGGACAAAGAGCTCGAGCCGATTATCAAGGTATTGGAAAAAGTGGTCGACGACTATGGGGCTAAAGAAAAGTTCACCATGATTCTTGATGCGAAAAGCGGAGTAATCTATTACGATCAGGCCATCGATATCAGCGATGTCCTGACAACGGAACTCAACAAGGCGATGCAGTAAAACGGCGGCCTCGGCAGCAGGTCCTTGATCCTGTAGTCATGTACAAAGACGATGCCGGAGCTGCTCCGGCATCGTCTTTGTGTTTCGGCATAATGCCCCAAAAGCGGCGCCATTGGCGGCAGGAGAGCAGAAAAGCGGATGACAGTGAAAAGCATGACCGGTTTCGGCCGGGGAGAACGGCAGAAGGACGGCAGAAGCTGGATCGCTGAAATACGGTGTGTCAATAACCGGTTCCTCGATATAAAAATCAAGCTGCCGCGGGCGTACGCCGCCCTCGAGGATGGTATTCGCAAAAAGATCGGACTGTGGCACCAGCGCGGCAGGGTGGACGTGCTGCTCAGTGTCCACGGCGATTTTTCCGATCTCGAGAAGATCTCCGTCAACATGGGCCTTGCCGAGCAGTACCGGACGATTCATGCCGAGATGGCTCGAAAGCTCGGTATCGAAGACGACACGAAAGTCTCTCTGCTGGCTGGCTATCCCGATGTTCTCGTCCGTGAGCAGCAAAAGGAGGACCTTGACGAAGTCCGGCAGACCATAGACGACGTGCTGACCGAGGCCCTGGAAAACTGCGAGAGTATGCGGCTGCAGGAGGGGGAATCGCTGCTTGTTGATCTGCGAAAACGAGTTGCGTATTTTGTCGCCAGCATCGAAAAAATCGAGACTATCGTCCCGAAGCTGGTGGAAAAGCGAGAGCAGGCTCTTTGGCAGCGGCTGGAAAAGCTGTTGACCAATGTCGATCTCGATCCGCTGCGGCTGAGCCAGGAAGTCGCCATTATGGCCGACAAGACCGATGTCTCCGAGGAGCTGGTGAGGTTGCGAAGCCATATCGGCCAGTTGGAGTCTTTTCTTGGCGATGAGGGCATCGTCGGCCGTAAACTCGATTTTCTCATCCAGGAGTTTCTGCGCGAGGTCAACACCCTTGCCTCGAAGATCAACGATGCGGAAACGGCACACCTCACCGTCGACTTGAAAAGCGAGCTGGAAAAGATTCGAGAACAGGTGCAGAACATAGAATAAGGCGTAAAGAGGCGAAAATTGAGTATGCAGCTGCTTAATGTCGGTTTCGGCAATACGGTTATCGCCGACAGGGTGGTGGCGGTGATCAACACCGGCTCTTCCCCAGCCCGAAAAATCAAGGAAATAGCGAAAAATAGCGGAAAACTGATTGATGTAACCGAAGGGCGGAGAACACGCTCCATCATCATCATGGACTCCGACCATGTCGTCCTCTCCTCCGTCCAGACGGAGACCATAAGCCAGAGAATGCTGGCTGCGCAAACGGGATACCATCTGGCCGAACTGGTAAGCTCCCACAGGGCAAAAAAAGCGGTCAGCTGATGAGCAAGGGCAAGCTCTTTATTCTCTCCGCACCCTCGGGAACCGGAAAATCGACTCTCCTCCAAAAGGTGCTGAGACGACTTGAAGGTCTTGTCTTTTCCATTTCTCACACCACCAGGGCCCCCCGCCGGGGGGAAACCGACGGTGTTGAATACCATTTCATCGACCGACCGACCTTTCTGGCCATGAAGGAAGAGGGCGTTTTTCTCGAATGGGCCGAGGTACACGGTAATTTCTATGGCACCAGCCGGCTGGCCGTGGAGGAGCAGGCAGCCGGCGGCGCCGATGTCGTCCTCGACATTGATGTCCAGGGAGCAGGAATTATCAGACGCCAGGGCGATGTGGATGCCACCTATATTTTTCTTGCTCCTCCCGATCTTGACGAGCTCGAACGCCGGCTGCGGCGCAGAGGCCTCGACGACGACGAAACCATAGCCGTCCGCCTGGCCAACGCCCGCGAAGAAATGGCCGCCATTGATGAATTTGAATTTCTGATCGTCAACCAGGACATGGATGAAGCCGTGCGCATGTTCGAATCGGTCATCCTCGCGGAGAGAGCCCGCGGCAGACGGCGGATCGACGGCGTCGACATCAGACTGGAAGTGCTGACATGAGCGGTAAGCGAAAAACTGCTGCACAGAAGAGCAGGGAAAAGCGGCTGTCGGCGGGTGAAGATCTGCTCTGGGGGGTCAATCCGGTCTTCGAGGCCCTGCAGGAGGAACCCGAGCGGATCGCCGAACTCATAGTGCAGAAAGACAAGCGCGGCAGCAGGTGGGATGAACTTATTGCCCTGGCCCGTGACAAAGGAGTCAAGCTCAGCTTCGTCTCCTCGGTTAGGATCGAGGGCGGAGGACAAATCCGTCATCAGGGTATCGCCGCCAGAATGAACACGGCCCCCGTCCTGCCCTTCGACCGGCTGCTGGAAAAGTTCAGGGCGCTGGTAGAGCAGGGGCTCCGGCCCCGTCTGGTGATTTGCGACAGTCTCCAGGATCCCCACAACCTTGGGGCTATAGTCAGGTCGGCACATGTCTCGGGGGTGGAGGGGGTTGTTGTCACCAGGGAGAATTCCGCGCCCCTGGGCGGCACCGCCGCCAAAGCAGCGGCCGGGGCTCTCTCGCATATGGATATTTGCCAGGTGACCAATCTTGTCGCCGCCCTGGAGAAGCTGAAAGAGGCCGGGGGCTGGATTTTCGGCGCCGTCAAGGAAAGCGGCGCCCAGAATATCTATGAAACCGACTTCCGCCTGCCGGCCTGCATCGTCATCGGCAGCGAGGGCAGAGGAATCCGGCCCCTGGTGCGTAAACATTGCGACATACTGGTATCGATACCCATGCTTGGCCGGCTTGATTCGCTCAACTCCTCCGTTGCCGCCGGTGTCATCCTGTTCGAGGCCATGCGGCAGAATATGGAATAGTCATCTTCTTCGATCATTGCACCACTGTGATGGGGCGTATCCGCCGGCCGGTGCATCAGCATAAGAGCCTTTTCGGTTCACTGCCTGAAAAGGGAAAAGGCTGAAGCTGACACTGCCCCCTGGACCTACTTCTTTTTCTCTTGCAGTTTGGCCTTGAGCAAGGCCCCCAGACTGCCCATCTGCGAATCGCCCTTTTCCTTCTTTTTCCCATCGACGAAGGCCTTGTATTCCTGCCTCTCCGCCGCCTCCTGATTTTCCGGGGCCTGGTAATCGGAGGGGGTGAGGCTGATGCGTTTTTCTTCGGCATCGATGGATTCGATAAGAACCTCGATATCCTGGTCAGCTTCCAGCACTTCCCGGGGGTGGTTGATGCGTCTGCCGCCGCCCAGTTTGGAGATATGGAGGAGACCGTCGACCCCCTCCTGCAGGGTGACGAAGGCGCCGAACTGGGCCAGACGGGAGACCGTGCCGATAATTTTTGTGCCGGCCGGATGTTTGTCGATGAAGGCATCCCAGGGGTCTTCCAGGGTTTCTTTATAGCTCAGGGAAATACGATCCTTGTCCCAGTCGATGCTTTTGACCACCACGGTGACTTTCTGGCCGACGCTGAAGTGGTCGTTGATGTTGTCGACTCGGCTCCAGCCGATCTCCGAAACCGGAATCAGACCGTCGACGCCGCCGAGGTCGGCGAAGGCGCCGAAGTCCCGTATGGAGGTGATGACCGCCTCCACCGTCTGGCCCTCTTCGAGCTGCTGCTGCAGCTGCTCTTTCTGTCGCTGCCGCTCTTCTTCCTGGATGTCGCGTGCGGAAACCACGAGATTACGGCCGTTTTCCTCGAAACGGGTGATGCGGAAATCCATGCGCGTGTCGATATAGACAGCAGCCGGGTCTTCTACCCGGCGCAGGCCCATTTGCGAATAGGGGCAGAAGGCGCGGATATTGCCGCCAAGGGTGATTTCGAAACCTCCCTTTATCTCATTTTTGACATAGCCTTCCACCGGTATGCGGTTGCGCCAGGCCTCCTCGAGATGGGCAACGCTTGAGCCGGAGCCGAGCTTGGTGGTGAAAATCTGCTCGGAACGCTTGGACTGCAAAAAGTAGACCTCGATTTTGTCGCCCTGCTGGACGGTGACCCGCCCTTCTTCGTCGGTGACCTCGTTTGCCTCGAGAATCCCTTCGCTTTTTCCTCCGACGTCGAGAAAGATGTGTTCGCCGCTGATGCCGACAACGATTGCCTCGATCTTGTCACCCGGTGTAATTTTGCGCAGGGTGGTTTTTTCCTCCGACTGGAAGAGTTCCTCAAAGCTGTCGCTTAAATTTTCCATTGTTTTCTTCCTGATTGTGGGTTGAAGGTTCTTCTGTCATTGTATTACCTTTTGGCATGTATGGCCAGTGCCAGGTATGTATCGTCTTCTGCGTAGAGGAGGTGTTTTTTCTCAAGGTCGGCCAAAAAGCGCAGCACCGTCTTTTTTTCCAGCTGCGGAAACTGCCCGTGTATCTCGGAGAGGCTGCGTATTGTCGCACAGAAGAGATAGAGAAGACGGGAGACCCCCTTGAGTCTGTGCATCAGCGCCGGTCCGCAGAGTCGCTCCTGGCGGATGATCAAAAAACTGCCGCCGTCCCTGTAGCCGAGGGCCGGCAGAAAAGGATCTTTTCGCTGCCGGTGGAACTCCTGCCAGCGGGCCAGCCTGCGGCGCACCGGCCGCCACCGTTTCTGCTGGATGGTCTTGTCGCCGCGGTAATCTTTGATGAGCAGATGCATATTGGCCAGAATCTCCGCGGGAAAAAGACTGGCATAATAACTGTGCCGGGTAACGGCGCTGATGCCGTAGCCCTTCGGTTCCAGGTCAATGGGTGATCCCTGGCCGAGGAAAAAGGTGGCAGCGGACAGCGGGCGGAAGGGCAGGGCATAATCGAGATTGACCAGGGTCTCCTCGGCTTCCGCCTGACTCGACCCGGGGAATTCGACTATCAGGTTGCCGTCGAGACGGATATCGTGTTCGCTGCAGTATTTGAGAACGGCAAGGTTTTCGATGACGGTGGTGCCTTTGTTCATTTTTTCAAGCAGGGTCGTCGACAGCGCCTCTATGCCGACCTGCACGCCGCTGAGACCGCCCTGACGATAGAGAGCCAGGGTTTTGGGGTCGCTCACGGCTCTGATCTCGGCAAAAAAGTCGAGGTCGATGCGCCACTGTTTGACGGCTTCGAAAAATCTGTCGCTCTCGTTTGGCGGCAGGGCGTTGTCGCAGAAGGTGTAGTCGAGACATTGATGGTCGTCAATGTGGCGGCGCAGTTCTCCCAGCAGATTCTCCGCCCTTTTATAGCGGTAGCCCTGCCACTGCAGGTTGAGGTTGCAGAAGCGACACTTGCGCCACCAGCAGCCTCGGGAGAACTCCAGGGGGATCCGCACCCTGAAAGGCCGGCCGGGAAAGATGGTTTCCAGTTCCCGGAAATAGGGGTGGTAATCGGCGGGGGGCAGGGTATTGCAGTCGAGCATGGGGGGAATGGCACCGGTTGCTGCGGAGTGGAAAGCAGCGGCGGCGGTTTTTTCAGCTTTGCCGGACTGAGCAGGGGCACGGCAGAGATGGAGCAGCTGTTCTTCGCCTTCTCCGGCGATGACGTGATCGACTTGAGGGAACTGTTGGACCAGGGAGGTACCCAGCTCGCCGACACAGGATGAGCCGCCGAAGACTATGAAGACATCGCGGTTTTTGTGCTTAATGCGCCCAGCTGCCGCCAGTGACGAGAACAGCTGGCTGAAGCAGACGCTGAAGCCTACCAGGTCGTAGGCGTCGAAATCCGTGGCGGCGATCCACTGATCAAGCTCTGTTAGCAGCAAATGCAGAGAGGTCTCGAAGTTTTTGGCTATAACCGGCGTGTCTTTGCAGCATTTGCGAAACAGGGCGGCGGCGCGCTCTTTGTGTTCGGGAAAGAGGATGGCGCTGTAGAGAGCCTCCCCGGCCCAGCTGTTTTTGCTCAGGGCGGTGTAGGTTTCCGGACCGAGGCTTCTGGCTGCTGCCAGGTAGGGGTGAAAACAGTCGACCCGTGCCTCGGATCTGGTTTCCAGGTAGGCCTTCAAGGCGCCCAGCTGTATGGAGGGGCGGTTGAAAAGGGACCATGGCATGGAAACCAGGGCAATTCGGCTGGTCTTACGGGTGTGTGCCATCGTTTACTGATATATGATCTCTGTGCCCTCGGGCGGGGTAAAGGTAAAAAAATCCGGCGTGATCAGTTCGCCATCTCGAGTGAGGCAGTTCTCCTCCATGTTGGAGATGGTGAGCTCGGTTACGGTATCGAAGGTGTCTCTGATCTCAATGCGTTTTATATTCAGGGTATCGGCGACCCAGATCCGGATGTCCTTAATCTGGGTTGGGTCTTTTCGGGGAACAAGGGCGATGATCTCATAACCCTCCGGGGCAGAACCTGTCTCTTCTTGTGACGAGCCGTCATAGACGGCAAAATCGTCTTCGAAGCTGGCGGTGCCGGTGAAAAAGGAGTAGGTGACATCCTGCTGCAGAGCTTCTGCCGGGGCAATGATCATCTGGTTGAGGTTTTCAAAATACATCTTCAGGGTCTTGCCGTCGCTGGTGATAACCTGGGTGTCGGGAGCATGGTAGTTCCAGCGCATTCTTGCCTCGCCGTCGGTCTTGGCGAAATATGCTCGGCCGCTTGCCTGGCGGGGTCTGCCGCTCATCTGGCCGCTGGTCCGCTGGTTGAAGCTGAAACTGAGGCTTTGCAGGCTGCTGAGGTGCTCGGCCAGATTGCGGGCCGTTTCCAGGGGCTGAGGGGGGGATCCTGAGGCTTCGTGTATCGGGTACAGGGAGAAGGGCGGCATGCCGCTGACAAGCAGCAGGGCCATCAGAGAGAGCAGGCGTTTGATAGTCTTCATAATGAGAGAAACTCCAGAGGGCGGCCAAACAGCCGTGCGGCGATTTTTGGCGCTGTTTCAGTGATGTCGGACAGATAGAAAGCATGGTTGGCAGGCTGGCGGCAGTGTACTTGGGTTTGGGGACGGGAAAGGAGCCGGCGCAGGGCCAGGGCCACCTCCACCGAGGAGTCGACCAGCGTCACCTTCCGGCCCATTCGTGCCTGGATAAGCTCCTTGAGCAGGGGGTAGTGGGTGCAGCCCAGGATCAGGGTGTCGATCTGCTGTTGCCGCAGGGGGAATAGAT
Organism: Desulfopila sp.; assembly: GCA_041642275.1. Classification (GTDB taxonomy): domain Bacteria; phylum Desulfobacterota; class Desulfobulbia; order Desulfobulbales; family Desulfocapsaceae; genus Desulfopila_A. Next base: position 42,581 of record JBEPWT010000003.1, read on the forward strand.
ATCGTCGCAGTATCATTTTGGTCTCGCGCTTTGCCGTCCATCCTTCTTCTACAAGCGGTACGAGCAGGGGGCAGGGTATTGAAAAGACTTTGCTGGAGGGATTCATCCTGCCAATCTGCTGTTCGTAGACACCGCTGCCCACCGTCGCTCGCGTACCTATGATACCAATTCTGCCGGATTTTGAAAGGGTGACCGCTCTGGTGGCTGCGGGTTCGATGACCTCGAGTACCGGCACCTTGAATTCCCGGCGCATTTTTTCGGCGGCAACGCTCGAGGCCGAGTTGCAGCCGACGACGATTATTTTCGCCCCCCTGCTGAGGAGAAACTCACAGTTGCGCAGCGAGTATTCAGTAATGACACTGGCGCTCTTGGTACCATACGGAGTCTTGGCGGTATCGCCGAAATAAAGAAGCGAAACGCCGGGTATCAGATTTTCTATGGCCCGGGCCACCGTCAGTCCGCCGATGCCGGAATCGAAAATACCTATCATGATAGAGCGTTGGGCGTGGTTGTGAAGGACGGGCCATTTCCTTAAAGATTTCTCGGCATCACCCGGCGGCGCAGACAGGGTGGCGGCGGTTTGTCTGGGCCGCAATATTCCCTGGCAATATTATACATGCTGGCGCCAAATGACAAGGTACATTCCTGCAATCACCCATCTTCGCCGGCGCCTTCAAGGCGGGCGGCGTCAGAAAGTGACCAGGGTCTGGATGTGCCCCCTGCCGAGGGGTGAAAACGGCCGTCGCTATCCTTCTAGTTATTGACAGAAAGACGCTGGAGAATTACTGTAACCTAGGTTTTCAGTGGAGAACCCGTTGTAAGTGCCTAAAATAAGCGATAACAGTTCGTTAAGCAGCTTTTTTTATATTTTCACCAGCAGCCATGGAGTAGAGCAATGCCCGTATATGAATATGAATGCCAGGAATGTGACAAAATTTTCGAAGTGCAACAGCGTATTACCGACGACCCTCTTGAAGCCTGCCCGAACTGCCAGGGCGAGGTGAAGAAAATTATTTCCATGACTTCTTTTCAGCTCAAGGGCGGCGGCTGGTATGCCGACGGCTACGGCAGCCCTAAAAAGGAGGAGAGCAAAAAGACGGAAAAAACCGCTCCTGCCTGTGAATCGGCGCCGGCCGGCGGTTGTGCCGGTTGTCCGGCGGCGGCAGCTACCAGCTGAAAAAGGCCGGGCAAACACCCCTCTTGTGTTCACGACGTTGTGCATTCTCAGGAGAGGATGGCCATCGCATCGCCGTAGGAATAAAATCGATAATCACGGGCGATGGCCTCGGAATAGCACTCCAGCAACTTGCTTCTGCCGCAGAGAGCGGCGACCAGAAAGAGAAGAGAAGATCTTGGCAGGTGGAAATTGGTGATCAGATTGTCTACTGCCCGGAATCTGTAACCGGGCATAATGTAGAGATCGCACCAGCCGGCGGCCGGCCGGACCCGACCGCTGGTATCGCAGGCGGACTCCAGGGCCCGAACGGTGGTTGTGCCTACGGCCCACACCTTTTTCTTGCTCTTTTTAGCCCTGTTGATCCGCCGGGCGGTATCTTGGGGAATATGGACATACTCGCTGTGTATCCGGTGTTTTCTGATGTCGGCGCTGTGCACCGGGGCGAAGGTTCCGTAACCCACATGCAGGGTCAGTGAAACGACATCCACTCCTTTGACCCGCAGGGCCTCGAGCAGGGAAGAGGTGAAATGGAGACCGGCCGTGGGAGCAGCCACGGCGCCGGTGGTTTTGGCGTAGACGGTCTGGTATCTTTCCCTGTCCTCCTGGTGGCTGCCCCCTGCTCTGTCGATATAGGGCGGCAGGGGAACGCTGCCCTGTTCGCTCAAGACATCGGCCAGTTGGCAATGGACGGGGTAGGCAAGTTCCACCTCCACCTTGCCGGCGTCGAGGTGTTTGACAATGGTGCAGCGGAAATTGGCGTCGAAATGGATTTTGTCGCCTTCGCCGGGCCTTCTGGAGCTCTTGACCAGAGCGGTGGCACGGGCTGAGGAGGTCGACGATGAAGGCCGGCCAGGTCGTTCTTCCGGAAATTCCAACAGGAAAACTTCGGCCTTGCCGCCGGTTTCCTTCCTCCCCAGCAGCCTGGCCGGAAAAACCCTGGTGTCGTTGATCGTCAGGACGTCGCCGCTGTTGAAAAAGCCGGTGATGTCCGAAAAGAGTCTGTGATCGATGTTTCCGCTTCGCCGGTCGAGAACCAGGAGCTTCGCGAGGTCTCTTTTGGCTGAAGGATGTTGGGCTATGCTTTCTGCGGGGAGTGCATAGTCATAGGCATCCAGGGAAAAGTCGTCGGGCATGGCGTCGTTGTCGGCCGTGAAGTGGTTGGCTCTTTTCGTGTATGTGTATTACTGTTGCAGGAGACAGCCCTTGTGATCCCGCAACTGCTGCCCCGGCGGCCGCGGCCTCAGTGCGGTGCAGCCGGCGATGACCGGGAAACGAGTGTATTACCATGATACTAGCCGTTGCCGCAACCCAATTCGAAATGGAGCCGTTCAGGGCTGCCGTCGACGACGGACGCTGCCAGACATTGATTGGCGGGGTCGGGCCCGTGGAAAGCGGCCTGCGGCTGGCCCTCTTTCTTGGAACGCAGCAGAGCCGTGATATTGGTGCGGTGGTAAATTTCGGCGTGGGCGGTGCCTATGGCGGCCCAGACCACAAGGACTTCCCTGTCCAGCTTCTCGATATCTGTCTTGCCCGAAGCGAGGTGCTGGGCGATCTGGGAATCTGTTTTCCCCGGCGCATCGATGATCTGCCGGTGCAGGCGGCGGCGCCGAAATACTTCGAGCTGGATCCGCTTCTGCTCGAAGAGGCGCGGTGCATACTTGAAAGCGCGAAGATTTCCGGGCGCGCCGGACATTTTGTCACCGTGAGCTGCGCCAGCGGCACCAAGGAGCGGGGGGAGATGCTTCGGAGACGGTATCGGGGGCTCTGCGAAAACATGGAGGGCGGGGCCATCGCCCGAGTCTGCCGGGAGTTCGGACTGCCGCTTCTGGAACTGCGCTGCATCTCCAACTTTGTCGAGGATCGGAACACCGCCAACTGGCGACTGCGGCAGGCCGCTGATACCTGCGCCAAGACGGCGGCGCTTGTCATTAACACGATCGGACATACACAGCATACCTAATGGATACCATCACTCTGGGATTCTCGCCCTGCCCCAACGATACCTTTATCTTTCACGCTCTTGTACATAATCTGGTGGCAAGCGAGCTCCGCTTTGCCCCCCCCCTGCTGGAGGATGTGGAAACCCTCAATACCTGGGCCCTGGAAGGGCGTCTCGACGTTACCAAGCTTTCGTTCCATGCGCTGGGACACGCGCTCGATGAGTACTGCATGCTGAGATCCGGAAGCGCACTGGGAAGAGGCTGTGGTCCGTTGCTGGTGGCCAGGGAGCCGCTGGACGTGGAAAGCACCACGGACCTGCGGGTTGCCATACCCGGAAAATATACCACGGCAGCCTTGCTGTTTCGCCTGTTTGCCCCCCGGTGCACAGAACTGGTGGAGATGCGCTTCGACAGGATCATGGACAGTGTTGCTGCAGGGGCGGTGGACTGCGGCGTTATCATCCATGAAAGCCGTTTCACCTTCGGCGACAGAGGCTTGATCTGTCTTCAGGATCTCGGCTTCTGGTGGGAAGAGACCTCGGGGCTGCCCATTCCCCTTGGCTGTATTGCTGCCAAGAGGAATCTCGGCAGGAAAAGAATAGAAGAGATCGATGCGGCCGTGAGAAGAAGCCTGGAGATTGCCTCTGCCGAGCCGAAACACTCTCTTGCCTATATTCGCAACCATTCCCAGGAAATGGAGGAGAAGGTCGTCAGAGATCATATAGGTCTGTACGTCAACGACTACTCCTTTGATCTCGGCGAAGAAGGTATCAGCGCCGTGCAGTCATTTCTGCAGCGGGGGCGACAGGCAGGGATCCTGCCGAAGAGCACCCAGCCCCTCTGCTTCTCCCCTCCGGCCTGACTATGAACCGCGTATCAAATAGTGGCCCTGGTATTCTTCCCCTGCTCTTCGTCCGCTTCGGCAGGCCGCAGGAGGACCGGCACCTGCTGGAAACCATTCTCATGCACCTGAAAAGAAGATCCGTCTCCACCCTGGTGCTCACTCTCTTTGATGAGGCCGACGGCCCAAACCGGTCGTCGGCGGCCGATGTCCTCTGTGTCGCCGAACCTGCCCTTCTGCCCGAGTCTTTTCTTCGTCGCTGCCAGTTCTTCTATGACTATGCCCGGCGATACTCCAGTGCATACGACCTGCTCCTGGTCGATGCCGCCATAAACACGGATGGGCAAGGTGTCGGCAAGGGGGTGGAGTTCAGCAGGCACGGCAGCAAAGGGCCGCAGCCCGTGTTTTGTTGCGGAGATCGCGTTGAGGCGGTGCGGACCAGCGAATGGCTGTACTCCTGGCTTGAGGGCCAAGTGGTCCGTCCTCCTCTCTGGAGCTGCCTGCTCATCGGCGGCAAAAGCTCGAGGATGGGCCGTCCCAAGCATCTCATAGAAGACCGGACCGGCGTTAACTGGGCGGAGAGGCTGGTGAGTCTGCTCTCTGAGCAGAGCGACGGGGTAGTGTTGTCCGGCGCCGGTGAAATTCCACCATCCCTGGCGCATCTGCCGCGGCTGGCAGATATTGACGAGGCGCGGGGACCGCTGGCCGGCATAGTGGCGGCAATGCGCTGGAAGCCGGATGCCTGCTGGCTGGTCAGCGCCTGCGATATGCCCTTGATGAGGGGAGCGGCGCTCGAGTGGCTGCTGACAACGCGCAAGCCGGGGATTTGGGGCAGTGTTCCCTGCCAGCCGCAATCGCAGCGTCTCGAACCTCTTTTCGCCCACTACGATTTCCGGGCCAGGACACTTTTTGAGGAAATGGTGTCAGCGGGCCAGTACCGGCTGAGCTCCGTCGGCGAATATGCCAGGATTGCGACACCTCCGGTGCCCGAAGAACACCGGCAATCATGGCGAAACTGTAATTTTCCAGAGGATCTTGAGCAGTTCCGATAAACCGGCACGCCCCGGGGGCAGATTCTATAACTTTTGGTAGACACAATGAATGACGAACTCGTAAAAACCTCAAAGTCAGCCATTTCGTCATTCTGATACCGGATCGGGCCCGGCATGACGGATTCAGAATCCAGTCGTTTTAGCTAGTTATGGATTCCGGCCTTCGCCGGAATGACAAAAAAGATGACTTTTTACGAAACTATCAATGAATGATGGGCTCGTAAAAAGCCCGATCTACGTTGTTGTAGATCTCCTGCCGATTGACGAGTCTTCGCAGCTGCCGCGTATAGTGGAAGAGTGCATGGAACTCTTCATACCTGTTTTCCTTGTCCGCGCCCTTTCTGCAGTTTGCCGAAAAACAGCGGCATTCCGACCGCAGCGCCTCCTGAGCGGTTGTTCCTCCCGCCGGCAATGCCTGTGGCGTTTTTTGTAATGGAGGAGAATGGACGGCAATGTCGGCGAAAATACTGCCGAGGCCGAAAAACCAGAACGCTGAAGAACGTGATCGCTTGACAGGCATACGTCCCTGTCTAATTTTGTAGAACAGGTCTTTGGATCGCCTCTCGGGAGGACTCGATAAAAAAGACTGCCAAAGAAGAGTAAGCAACCAACGAAGGAGGTAGTTATGAGCGAAGACAAAAAAACACTGTGCGGCCATGTCGAAGATGAACTTCATGTAAAGGACCCACAGGCCTATATCAAACTGATTCATCCGGCAACCCATTTCTGCCAGAATTGCGGACGCGGCGCCGCCCAGGCGGAAAACGTATGCAATCCTAAAGAAATCAAGTAGTACTCTTTCCTGCAGGCCCGAAGAGCCGCCATGGGGGGGCAATTCGGGCTTGTCTGGCGGTGCCGCTGTCGGCGCTTCGCCATCTCCAGGCCTTGATGGACTCGTAAAAAGCTTGATCTACGTCGTTGTATATCTGAAACGGCGATCTGCCGTACCGCATGTACAGCCAAATCACGGTTTCAGATACTACGCCTAGGCGAAAAGACCGGAATAGGCTACTATGAGCATGCACAGCGAACCCGGTCATGGCGTGACTTGCGAAAAAAGCGAGGGTTTGTGCTGTGGACCATTCATAGCGGGAGGGCATATGCCTCCACTACGTCTTCGCTACCAGACGATCGAATTCGGCGACGTCGATATCCATCTTCGCACATTGCGTAATTTGCAGGAGTACCAGGACAATCACCGTATTGCCGAGAACCTCGGTATCTCCTCGGCAACCTGGTCGCTTTTCGGCGTCGTCTGGCCTTCGAGTCTTGTTCTGGCGTGGTTTCTTAAGGGTTATCAGCTCAAGGGGAAACGCATTCTCGAGGTCGGCTGCGGCATCGGCCTGACCAGCCTGCTTCTCAATCATCTCCAGGCGGATATAACGGCCACCGACTACCATCCGGAGGCCGGCGAATTTCTGCGTCAGAATGTGCGGCTCAACAACGGCAGGAACATTCCCTTCGTCCGCACAAGCTGGGCCGATACCGGGGAAAGCGGTCTTGGCCGGTTTGACCTCATCGTCGGCAGTGATCTGCTCTACGAGGCCGACTATGTCGATGTATTGTCCTCCTTTATAAACCGGCACGCCAGACCCCGCTGCGAAGTGATCATCGTCGATCCCGGCCGCGGCAATCATTCGAAATTTACCCGGCGCATGGAGGAAAGCGGCTATGAACACAGCCGCAGCAAACCGGACAGAGACGATTATCTCGAAAAACCTTTTAGCGGATGGGTGCTTCGCTATAGACGATAAAAAAAACCATTGCCGGTGAAAGGTAATGACGATACCGGTCTCAGGCCCTGCCCGCGGAGAGGAGCCTGTTAAGAACCTTTATATATTCTACATTCTGACAGGGTTTTGATAAATGGGCGAGATGGACGTCTTGCAGCTGCAGTTTGCTGATGGATTGCAGAAACTCGAGATTTCCGGAAATAAAAAGTACCGGCATGTGGGTGTCGATCTGGCGCAGGTGGTAATAGACATCGATGCCGCTGATTTCCCCGGGAAGCACGTAGTCGAGGCTTGCGGCATCATAGCTGTTGTCTTCGAGCAGTTTCAGGGCGGTCTGGCCGTTTGCGGCGATGTCGACCCGATGTCTGAAGGGCGCGGCCGTCAGCATGCCGTACTGGATCTCGGCAATGGCATGTTCATCCTCGACCAGCAGGATCCTCTTTTCCGTGTGAATCTTCTCCTGCCGGACCACCTCGATTTCCCTGTTGCTCAGCTGTTTCTCGACAACCGGAAAGGTGAGGGCGACGGTGGTGCCCTCATTCATACCCGAGGCGATGACGATACCGCCTTTGTGCTGATCGATGTATTTTTTGACGTTGGACATGCCGTAGCCGGTGCCCTTGATGCCTGGTTTATAGGAGGAATACTTATCCCTGCTGCCCTTGAGAGTGAAGGCGGGCTCGAAAATCTGCTCGCGGTACTTTTCCGGTATGCCGCAGCCGTTGTCTTCTATCTCGATATGGATGCGTTCGTGGTCGTAATATGAACGCAACGCTATCTGCGGTCGCTCGGTCCGGCTCACCGCGTGTATGGCATTTTGGATGACATTGACCAGGGCATGTTCGATCATTCCCGGATCGGCCAGCAGTTCAGGCACCCCCTGATCATAACGGCGCCGTATTTCAATTCCTTCCAGCTCCTTCTGGAGCAGGTCGACCACCAGCTCCATTTTCTCGCTTACCAGGAAGAATTCCTGTTTCGGCTCCTGGTCCTTGGCGAATGCCACCAGGTTCTTGGTCAGATTTTTGCCGCGGATAGACTGGACGAAAATCAGATCAAGCCGTTTTCTCAACTGGTCGTCGTTGCATTCAAGCAGCGCCAGCTCGGCATTGCCCATGATGGCGGCGAGAATGTTGTTGAAATCGTGTGCCATCTTTCCGGCTATCTGGCCGACCAGGGCGTATTTTTCATGTTCTGCGGCAACCTGCTGGGCCCGCAGCTTGTCCTCCTCGGCGCGTTTGCGTTCGGTAATTTCCTGGAGCAGGGCCAGCACATGGACCTGTTCATTGTCGTCCACTTTCAATACCGAGGTGGAGATGTTAACGGTCTTTTTGCTCCCATCCCTGGCGGTGATGGCCCACTCTTCGGCATGTATGTCCTGGCCCAGCCGCATCGAAGCCATGCGCTCAACGGCCTTCTGCCGCAGGGCCGGGTCCGGATAGAGGGCTTGATACCAGCCGATTTCGTTGATTTCCTCCCGGGTGTATCCGGTAATCTCTCTCACCCTCGGATTCCAGTGGGTGAACCTGACGTGTGGAGGCTCGTCGATGTTGTGACAGACACAGATGCCATCGGCGGCCTTTTCGAGAATGGAGTTCAGTGTCGTCGTCTGCTCCTTGAGGGCCAGTTCCGCTTTTTTCTGTTTGTCTATATCTCTGCCGACGCCGATAATGGCGGTGATCTCCCCGGTTTCGTCATGAACGGCGGTGTCGATCCAGCCCAGCCATTTCCAGCCCGCGGCGGTCATCGCCCGCTGTTCCATGTAGGCGGTGTAGGGTGAGTGGAAGAGGCTTGCCATGGCTTCTTCCGTTGCCTGGCGGTCATCGGCATGAACCATGGGCAGGAATGTCTGCCCCAGTAATTCCTTCTCGGTCTTGTCGAACATTTTGCAGTAGGAGGGGCTGGCGAAGAGAAATCTTCCTTCGAGATCCACCTTGACCACCAGATCCTTCTGGTTTTCCACGAGCAGCCGGTAGTTTTCCTCGCTCTGCCGCAGTTCCTCCTCTATGCGCTTGCGTTCGGTAATATCCTGACCGATTCCCATGGCCGCTTCCAGGCCATTGAAGGTTATGGGGGTGATGTTCAGTTCGAGGATCTTTATCTGGCCGCCGATGACATAGCTGGTTTCAAGCATGCCTCCCTGGCGCCAGAGAATTTTATGTTTTTCCAGTTCCTGGCGGGCGGTTTGCGGTGATTGAAAATCGGCGACATTCATGCCGAGCAGGGTTGTTCGATCTTTTTCGACGAAATCGAGAAAGGCCTGGTTGGCTTCAAGGTATCTGCCGGCGGTGTCGATGATGGCAATGGGGGTTCTGTTCTGCGAAAAGAGGGTCTTGTACCATTGACCGTCTGAGGGGTCGGTATACTTCGTTGCCTGACGACAGGTGTCGGCACTGTCCGGCGACTGCTGGTGCTGGTGCGGTGTTGCGGAAGAAAATTTCTGCTTCATGCTCTGCTTATGACGATCTGTCCGGATATGCCGGCCTACATCGTCTGGGCCGGCTAATGGCGTGCGAAGGGGCTTCCAGGTATCGTATCATTGAAACAGGTACTGAGGATGACAATATGGAGATAGTACCATCTTTTGCAGTCGAATTACAAAGAAAAACTAGAGCGAAGCAGGGGGCAGCTGTTCGGTTTTGCGGCTTCGGCGGCAGGCTTTGGGGGAATACACACGCGCCACAGGCGCCGCCACGGACCACTCCGCTGGACTGGGAGGGAGGCAGAAGAAACCTGGAGACCGCTACTCCTAAGACCGGTCAAACAGTATGTTTAGCAGACTCTTCGGTCAGTTGACAATCAGTTGGCAACGGCGGCGAGCGCCGAAGCCTCTTCCTCTTGTTCCCGGGTACGCTCTCGGGCGGGGGAAGACACCACTCGCGAGACCGTCCAGCCGCAGAACATGACCAGCGGCAGCAGGATCTGCAGGGTAACCGGTATGAGCCAGAGGAGAAGAAACAGAGAAGAATAGTCAGTCATTTTCCAGCCTCGAATGGAGTTTTCGGTCTGAGCGCCGGCAAACAGGGTAAGAACACGTAGTGCTGGATAGGTGTTTTTACCTACTTGATGGTCCCAGTACCATTTTAGTGGACAATAAAAACCGCTAACGCCTATAATCAAATGTGAGCAGGACAATGTTCAGGGGATACTCAATTACACTCTCACATTCCATTGGACCTGCCTGTCAGTTTTGATTGTAGTCTCTCCGGGATTACAGATAGCTTACAGGTGGGAAAAATAATGGCCGGCGTACCAAAAACCTCACCGACCGTCGTGACGAGCCGACGTGCTTTGAGGATCGGCGGCGGTTGCTTCCCACGAGGTACTCTGCGGGACTCCGTCTGACAATGCCGTCCGGCGGCGTAGCCTGCGGTGTTTTCTGGTAAAGCGGGGCCGAACACAGGTGTTTTTCGATAGCTGCTCAGGCTGGCGACATGCACACTCTTGAGGAACTGATATTACGGGAGGCGGCGACTCTCTATCACCAGGGACGTCATAAAACCCTCCGGGCCTGGCTGCTCCGGGTCCCTCTGGAGAATTTGGAAAAAGATCCATGGCTTTTGTACTGGAGCGGCATGTGTTCCATGCTCAAGGACACCGATGGCAGCGTGGAACGCTTCGAGCGGGCGCTGGCGCGTTTTGAACGGGAAAATGTCCTCACCGGCATTTTCCTGGCCTTGAGCGGTATCAGTGAGTCGCAGACCTTCGGCTTCGATACCTATCTGTTCTACGACCGGTGGTTTGAAAAGGTCGCGGCGCTGTGTCGCCGTTGTCCAGAGCCGCCGTCTCTGGAGGCGGAGGTACGATTGACGGTGAGCATGCTCAATGGTGTCACCATGCGCAGGCCGTGCCATGAGCAAGCGCGTCAGTGTCGGAAAAAGGCCCTTGCTCTGCTGGACCGCCGGCGGGGCATCGGGGCGGAGTTGAAGCTGCAACTGCTCAATTCGCTTATTCTCAACAGGGTGACAGCGGGGGCGCTGGCAGAGGCCAGGCTGCTGCTCGAGAGTTATAAAAGCCTGGCGGCGAGACACGACATGCCGCCCCTGGCCTGTATTATCCTGAGCAACCTGCAGTCCCTCTGCTGCTGGCGCAGCGGGGATGGCAAGGGCTGTGTTGTCTGTGTCGATGACGCCCTGCAGTTGTCCGGGCAGCATGAAATCAAGGTCTTCACCTCGATACTGCTGGTCAACGGCGCAAGCGGAGCCCTGATCGACGGCGGGACCACCGCGGCGGAAAATTATCTTCTCCGGCTGGAACAGCAGCTGGACAGCGCCGGCGTCTATATCAAGCAGCTCTATTCCATTCTCAAGGCCTGGCTGCATCTCCTCAGGAAGCAGGATGCCCAGGCCTGCGAACACGCCAGGCGCAGCCTCCATTTTGCTCGGTTCTGCGGCAATCCCGAAGCGGCAGCCGTATCTTCTCTTGCACATGCCATTTCACTCTTTCTTTTGGGAGAATATGAGAACAGTATCGGCAGTCTTGAAGATGCTCAAAAAAAGAGCAGAAAGGGGGGGTATCGACAGGTTGAGTTCGCCTGCATCTTTTTCAGAGCCGAACTGGCCTTTGCCTCCGGCAACCACGAACGCGGAAGGGAGGAGCTGGAGAAGGCCCTGGTTCTCGGCAGGTGCAATGATTACACTGTCTTTCCACTCTGGAGGCCTGCCGCTGCCGCCATGTTGTGCTGCAGAGCCCTTGAGGCCGGTATAGAAAAAGAATATGTGTGCCGATTAATCCAGGACCGGAAGCTGAGCCTGGCCAGCCCGCCGGTAAAGCTGGAACGCTGGCCCTGGCAGGTGCGCATATATTGTTTCGGCCGTTTTGAAATCGTCCGTCAGGGATTGCCGCTGCGGCCGATGAACAAGGCCCGGCAAAAACCTCTTGCCCTGCTCAAGCTCATCATCGCCTCGGGCGGCAGAAAGGCGCCGGTGTCTCAGCTGGCGCGCGAGCTCTGGCCCGATGCCGATGGAGACATGCAGATGCAAAGCTTCAACACCACATTGCATCGCCTCCGGAGACTCCTCAATGTCAAGGATGCGGTACTGCTCCACTCCGGCCAAGTCACCCTCAACAATCATCTCTGCTGGGTCGATGTCTGGTGCTTTGAGCGCCTTGCTCGGAGTACCGTCCGGCCGAGCGGCCAAAATGACTGTTCCTTCGATGCTTCTGCGGCGGAGAGGGCGGTCGAGCTATATCACGGTCCTTTTTTATCCGGAGATGACTGCAACTGGGCAGTCCCCCTGAGGGAAAAACTGCACAATAAATTCACGGGCGTAATCGAAAAGCTGGGCCAGCGCCTGATGGCTGCCGAAAAGTGGGCCGAGGCGGTCAACTGCTACCGTCGGGGTATAGAGGCGGCGCCTCTGGTGGAAAGCTTTTATCATCGGCTCATGGTCTGCCACATGCAGATGGGCCACGATGGGGATGCTCTGCTGGTCTACCGGCAATACCGGCGGATTCTCATGGCATCCCTCGGTCTCGGCCCTTCGAAACCACTTGAGGCATTATACCGCAAGATCTGCTCGGCCAGTGACTGAACAGTGCACCTCTATTCCTTGACCTTGATACGGGTTGAGGAACAGGCATGACAGGAACCGGAACGCTGGCGGGCGGTGTCCGAGAGGGCAAGCACGCCTATGACATCCTGCTCGCTTGCTCCATAAATAAAAAGCCTGCTTATCTCTTTGAGAATCATGCGGCGGATGGCCTCCTCCAGGCTTTCATCCTGGTGACAGAGCTGGGGTGGTGTGCTCATGATGAGCGCAGCCGGTTCGCTGGTGGCAATGCCTCTGCTGTAGGCCAGGGCCAGGTCGGCTTTGGAGATAACGCCCGTCGGACGTCCCGCTCCGTCGGTTATCAGCAGGGCGCCGAGGCGAAAGGAGGAGAGCTTTTCAATAACCTGCTCGATGGTTTCATCTGCTGCGGCTGAGGTTATTTCCGGGGTCATTGTTTCTCTGACGCTGTAGCGCGGCCTGCCGTCCTCAATATCTACTGTCTTTTTCCGCAGGCCGAAATCGCAATTGTAGCAGTATTTATACAGCATGCCGACGATGTCGGGATAGGAAAGCGAGCCGACGGCCCGGCCGCTGGCGTCGGTGACGTAAATACGGTGGATACTGGCCTGCTGCATGGTACTGAGCGCTGATTCAAGGGTATCGCCGGGTGAGCAGCGGATGACCGGCGAGGCCATTATGTCGCCCAGGGGCATCTCTACCGGCAGGGCGGCATAATAGGCACCCATGGTTTCCGTCCTGCTGACCACCCCGGCGGGCAGATTTTCTTCATCGACGATGAGGGCAGCGTCGATCTTGTGTTTTATGAATGTGCGGATGGCCAGGTCGATGCTGCTGTCGGCACGGAGAGTGATCGCTCTTCTGCGCATGCATTCCTCAACTCTCAGTCTGCTGAAAAGCGGGCTCTTGCTGTTTCCGTCGGTGGGCAGTTTGATATCCATGGATGCTGTTGGACCGTGCTCAGATCATTTTTTCAACCAGGTGGAAAAAGAGGTCGGATATATAGACGATGCCGATCACCTTACCATTTTCCACGACAGGCAGCCTGCGGATGTGCCGCCGGTTCATTATTTCGAGGATGGCAAAGACATGGGTTCCGGAATCGATGGTGGCCACCTCGGTGGTCATGATATCGCCGACCCGGATTGATTTGCTTTTGCTGCATATATTCTCGGTGAGCCCGGTAATGTCGATATCCTTCATCTCGCTCCAGAGATGAGCGTGCTTGGGTTGAAAAAACAACAGGATATCGTACATGGAAAGGATGCCGGTGAGTTTGCCGTCGTCGATCACCATCATGCCGAAAACCCGGCGTCCCTGCTCGGCGGAAGCTTCCTTGAATTTCTTGGCCGCATCGGAAATGGAGGTGTGCGGTGACAGGGAATAAAAATCGGTACTCATGATATGACGGGCGGTAATCATCGGCTCGGCTGTCTCCGGAGTTGGTTGAGGGGATTGGCCTCTTCTTTCCGATAACAGAAAATATGACGAATATCAAACAGTTTATCCTGCCGGCTCGTATTCAGGGCATAATCGCCAGTCTGAGGCTGTTTTCAGCCGGGAAGAAATTTGCGTCCGGAGAGTTGAGTTTGCCGTCCAAGTCCTGGAGATGTATGGCAGAGCTCGGGAACTTCTTCAACGAAGCGGGCGCCTGAAGGGATTTTTACTCGAGGGTGCCAAGCGAGAGGAGAAGGTGGCGTCCGGGCTGTGCAGTGAACTGTCCGCGCAGCATAAAAACTTGTTTCCAATGCGGCGATGCAGTAAGCTGAAAATGCCTAACAGTGAAAAATTTCCTGTATATGGGAAGGGGCTTCACCGAGGATGGCCGTAAAGCGCCTGTCGAAGCGGCGGCGTCTCATGTCGGGCTGGCAGGCCGGGGCCAAAAAACACAAAGACAGACCAAAATATCATTTACTATTTTCAGTGATATTCTATAGTATGGAATTGCTCGGTACCGGCGAAAAAGGGCAAATAAACAGAGGAACCGGAAAGGACGAAGCATGTCCTTGAGAGGAGACCGGTCCGTATCTTGTTTACTTTTGCGTTAAGGATAACGCCGGTTTCGACCAGGGGTACAGAGAGCGGCCGTCGTCCTCGGGGGCCGGAACCACTCAAAACAAACGGAGAGGAAAAAATGAGAAAAACGAAAAAGCTACTTGCTGCAGTATGCGGCGCCTCGCTGCTCACGTTGGGAGCTGTGGGAGCGCAGGCCAAGACCCTGGTGTACTGTTCGGAGGGCAGTCCCGAGGGATTCAACCCGGCTTTTTACACCGCCGGAACAACCTTTGATGCCTCCTCGAGGCAGGTTTTCAACAAGCTCGTCGAGTTCGAACGGGGGACGACCAATATTGCTCCCGCTCTGGCGGAGAGTTGGGATATCAGCGAGGACGGCACCGAGTACACCTTTCATCTGCGCAAAGGCGTGAAGTTCCATGCCACCAAGGAATTCACCCCGACCCGCGATTTCAACGCCGACGACGTGGTTTTTTCCTTCATGCGTCAGTTCGACCCCGAACATCCCTATCATAAAGTGTCCGGCGGCAGCTACGAGTACTTCAACGGCATGTCCATGCCCGATCTGCTCAAAGACGTGAAAAAAGTCGACGATTACACCGTCAAGTTCCTTCTCAACCGCCCCGAAGCGCCGATGATCGCCAACCTGGCCATGGATTTCGCCTCCATCCATTCGGCCGAATACGCCGCCGAGATGATGGACGCCGGCACCCCCGAGCAGGTTGATTTCAAGCCCGTCGGCACCGGTCCCTTCCAGCTGTTGGCTTACCAGAAGGACGCGGTCATCCGCTACAAGGCTCATCCCGACTACTGGGCCGGCAAGGCGGCCATTGATGATCTCGTATTTGCCATCACCCCCGACGCCTCGGTTCGCTATGAGAAGCTCAAGGCCGGCGAGTGCCATGTCATGCCCTATCCCAACCCGGCCGATATCGAAGACATGAAGAAAGATCCCGAGATCAAGGTGCTCGAGCAGGAAGGACTCAACGTCGGCTATCTGGCCTATAACACCAAGGTTGCCCCATTTGACAACGTCCGGGTGCGCAAGGCTCTGAACAAGGCGATCAACAAGCAGGCCATCCTCGACGCCGTATTCCAGGGCGCCGGCAAGATAGCCAAGAATCCTATTCCGCCGACCATCTGGTCCTACAACGAAGCGGTCGAGGATGACAGCTACGAACCGGAAGTAGCCAAGAAGATGCTCGAGGAAGAGGGTATTACCAACCTCAAGCTGAACATCTGGGCCATGCCCGTACAGCGCCCCTATAATCCCAACGCCCGCCGTATGGCCGAGCTGATTCAGTCCGACATGGCCGAGATCGGCGTTGATGCCGAAGTCGTCTCCTACGAGTGGGGCGAGTACCTCAAGCGCTCCAAGGACGTCGACCGCGACGGCGCCGTTCTTTTGGGATGGACCGGCGACAATGGTGATCCCGACAACTTCCTTGCCGTTCTTCTCGGCTGTGACGGCGTCGGCGGCTCCAACCGGGCGCAGTGGTGTCATCAGCCCTTCGAGGACCTGATTCAGAAGGCCAAGGTGGTCTCCGACCAGGCCGAGCGCACCAAGCTCTACGAGCAGGCGCAGGTCGTCTTCAAGGAGCAGGCTCCCTGGGCCACCATCGCCCATTCCGTGGTCTTCAAACCGGTCCGCAAAGAGGTTGTCGATTTCAAGATCGATCCCTTCGGCGGCCACATTTTCTACGGTGTTGACCTGAAGTAGCCGTTCCGGGACCGGGCGTTTTGCGCCCGGTCCTTTTTTTTCACTTCCACGATTTCCTCCTAAAGAGTATTCCATGCTACCATACATACTCAGGAAGTTGGGTGTCATCATACCGACCTTTTTTGGTGTGACGCTGGTGGCCTTCGTCTTTATCAGGCTGCTGCCGGGCGACCCGGTTCTGCTGATGGCCGGCGAGCGCGGCATGACCGAGCAGCGCCATGCGGCGTTGATGGCAGAATTCGGTTACGACAAACCGATCATCGTCCAGTACGGCATCTATCTCAAGGATCTGTTTTCCGGCGATTTCGGTACCTCCATCATAACCAGGCAGCCGGTGCTCAAAGAGTTTTTCACCCTCTTTCCGGCGACCATGGAGCTGTCGATGGTGGCCATCTTCATTGCCGTCGCCGTCGGTCTGCCGGCCGGCATGATCGCCGCCACCAAACGGCGCTCGTTTTTCGATCATGCGGTGATGACCGGCGCCCTGACGGGCTATTCCATGCCCATCTTCTGGTGGGGGCTGCTGCTGATCATCTTTTTCTCCGGCATTCTCGGCTGGACCCCGGTATCCGGCAGAATTTCGCTGCTCTACTATTTCGAGCCGGTGACCGGCTTCATGCTCATCGACACCCTGCTCTCCGGCCAAAGCGGCGCCTTTCGCTCGGCCCTGGCCCATCTCATCCTGCCGGCGGTGGTGCTGGCCACCATTCCCCTGGCGGTGATCGCCAGACAGACACGCTCGGCCATGCTCGAAGTGCTCAGCGAGGATTACGTGCGCACGGCCAAGGCCAAGGGGCTGGGTCCGGGAAGGGTTATCGGCATGCATGCCCTGCGCAACGCCATGATACCGGTTATCACCGTTATCGGCCTGCAGGTCGGCGTCCTTTTTGCCGGCGCCATTCTCACAGAGACCATCTTCTCCTGGCCGGGCATCGGCAAATGGATGGTGGACTCCATCTTTCGCCGGGACTATCCCTCGGTGCAGGGAGGGCTCCTGCTCATTGCCGGCATGGTCATGATCGTCAATCTGGTGGTTGACGTGCTTTATGGACTTATCAACCCGCGAATCAGACATACGGATTAGGCATGGACGAAGTATTGGCAACACAGGAAATTGATCTGCGGCCCAGCGGCAGGATAGCGCTGCTCAAGGATTTCTGGTCCTATTTCAGCGAAAACAAGGGGGCCGTCGCCGGCCTGGTTTTCTTCATAGTCATCATCATCGTGGCGATCTTCGCCGATTTCATCGCCCCCCATCATCCCAACCAGCAGTTCCGGGACGCCCTGCTGCAGCCGCCCTTCTGGCAAAGCGGCGGCGACTTCCGCTTCATCCTCGGCACCGATGCCGTCGGCCGCGACATGCTTTCGCGCCTTATCTACGGCTCCAGGTTTTCGCTTTTCATCGGCTGTATCGTCGTTTCCATTTCACTGGTCGTAGGTGTCATCCTCGGAATGTTGGCCGGCTATTTTCGCGGCAAGGTAGACACCTTCATCATGCGCATCATGGATGTGGTCCTGGCCTTTCCCAGCCTGCTGCTGGCTTTGGTGCTGGTGGCCATCCTCGGGCCCAGCCTTATCAATGCCATGATCGCCATCGCCATCGTCCAGCAGCCGCATTACGTGCGCCTGACCAGGGCGGCGGTGATGTCGGAGATGACCAAGGATTACGTCACCGCCTCCCGCATTATCGGCGTCAAGACCCTGCGTTTGATGTTCGTCACCGTATTGCCCAATTGCATGGCGCCGCTGATTGTTCAGGCGGCACTCAGTTTCTCCACCGCCATCCTCGATGCCGCCGCCCTGGGATTTCTCGGCATGGGCGCCCAGCCGCCGGCGCCGGAGTGGGGTACCATGCTGGCCGAGGCCAGGGAGTTCATCCTGCGGGCCTGGTGGGTGGTAACCTTTCCCGGTGTTGCCATTCTCACCACGGTGCTGGCCATAAACGTCATGGGCGATGGTCTGCGGGACGCCCTTGATCCGAAACTCAAACGTTCCTGACAGAAGTTATGCCACTGCTTGAAATTAATAATCTCTCGGTCGCCTTCCAGACAGCCGGCGGCATGTTCACCGCCGTTGACAGGATCTCACTCACTATCGAACCGGGTGAAATCGTCTCCATCGTCGGCGAGTCGGGTTCCGGCAAGTCGGTCGCCATGTTGGCCCTAATGGGCCTGCTGCCCTGGACGGCCAAGGTCACGGCCGACGTCCTCAAGTTCGACGGCAAGGATCTCAATACCATCTCCAACACGAAGCTGCGGACCATTATAGGTAAGGAGATGGCCATGATTTTCCAGGAGCCGCTCTCCAGCCTCAATCCATGCTTTACCGTGGGCTTCCAGCTGACCGAGGCCTTGAAGATCCATTTCGGCATGAGCCGCAAGGACCGCAGGGCCCGGGCTATGGAACTGCTCGATCAGGTCGGCATCCCCGAACCGCGAAAACGGCTTTCGGCCTTTCCTCATCAGCTGTCCGGCGGCATGAATCAGCGGGTGATGATCGCCATTGCCATATCCTGCAATCCGCGCCTGTTGATAGCAGATGAGCCGACCACCGCCCTCGATGTCACCATTCAGGCCCAGATTCTCGATCTTCTGCTCAAGCTCCAGCAGGAAAAACAGATGTCTCTGGTGCTCATCACCCACGACATGGGGGTCGTCGCCGAGACCGCCGAACGGGTGATGGTCCAGTATGCCGGCCAGCAGGTGGAAAAACAACCGGTCAAGGGACTGTTTGCCGATCCCCACCATCCCTATACGGCCGCTTTGCTCGACTCTCTGCCCGAACGGGCCAAAACCAAAAAACTGCCTTCCATCGCCGGCGTTGTTCCGGGACAGTTCGACAAGCCAAGCGGCTGCCTCTTCGCTCCACGCTGCAAATATTCGACCAGGTACTGCATTGTCAAGGCGCCGGAACCGGCGGCAGATGAGCTTGGCCGGGCCCTCTGCCATTATCCCCTGCGCGACGGAGTACCCATGAACCATCCGGGAGAGGAGGAGGTGATCTGATGGCAAGAGAAAACACCGTCCTGGAAGCCTCGGACTTGAGGCGTCACTACGAGGTGAAACGGGGGGCATTTCGCCAGCCGGCGATCCTCAAGGCCCTCGACGGGGCCACCTTTGTTTTGCAGAGGGGAAGGACCCTGGCCGTCGTCGGCGAATCCGGCTGCGGCAAGTCGACTCTGGCCCGGCTTGTGACCCTGATAGAAAGACCGACCTCGGGCCAGCTGAAGATCCAGGGCATTGATATCATCACCGCCGACGACCAGACCAAACGGAATCTGCACAAGAGAGTGCAGATCATCTTTCAGGACCCCTACGGATCGCTCAATCCCCGCCAGAAAATAGGCCTCTGCCTCGAAGAACCGCTACTGGTCAACACCGACATGAGCAAGAAGGAGCGGGGAGAAAAGGCCAGGAACATGCTCGATCTGGTCGGCCTCCGGCCGGAGTATTACGCCCGCTATCCGCACATGTTCTCCGGCGGCCAGCGCCAGCGCATCGCCGTCGCCCGGGCCTTGATGCTCAACCCCGACATTCTCGTACTCGACGAACCGGTCTCGGCCCTCGATGTCTCCATCCAGGCGCAGATTCTCAACCTGCTGGCCGATCTCCAGGAGCAGTTCAATCTCGCCTATCTCTTCATCAGCCATGATCTTTCGGTGGTCAAACACATCGCCGACGAGGTCATGGTCATGTACCTGGGCCGGCCCATTGAGTTCGGCAGCAGGGAGAATATCTTCACCAAACCGCACCATCCCTATACCAGGGCACTGCTTTCGGCAACGCCGGTGGCCGATCCCTTCCATACCAAGGAGCGGATAACCCTGCACGGGGAATTGCCCAGCCCCATCGACCCGCCGCCGGGCTGCACCTTTCATCCCCGCTGTCCCTATATGACCGAAATATGCAAAAAGGAGTTTCCAGGCATCAGTGTCCTCGATAACTGCGAATTCGCCTGCTACCATCCGAGGACCTATTAAGGAATCCATAACTAGCTAAAACAACTGGATTCTGAATCAAGTTCAGAATAACGAAATGGCTGACTTTGAGGTTTTTACGAGTTCATCAAGATTACGCTTCATGCCGGCCGTCGAAAAAGCACCAAGTACGTATACCCCCTCAAGGGGGTACTGAACTCAGTCTAGGCCCCCTTAGCGGCTTGCCGGGTTAGAAAAACTTGGAGATGAAGAGATATATCCGGCCGTCTGCATAGCGGGGCAACACTTTTTTCGATTCCCTGCGGCTTTTTCCGCTGAGCACCTTTGCGAGTCTGGCCGCGAGCAGAAACGGGCAGATGGACACCGCATAGCAGATGAGGAAAAGATAGTCTCTGAAGCTCAGATGCAGATCAAAATCGAAATCTGTCGATATCTCGTACTGTGACGGAATATATATATGTTTTCTGGTCTCCGGTTTCATTGTCGCCTCCGCAAAAAGCCACGATGACGCGGATGATTGACAATGGCTGATAGAGGTTTTACGGATTGGATTGCTGGAGAAAAGGGCTTTATCGACGGGTCAAAGGTGGAGTGGGCAGGGCCACGGTGCGGTGGCGATAAGTGCGTGTTCATTGTAATTCCCCCAAAAACGCATGATGTATTCATGCACGGTGTTTTCTTGGACCGACGCATGCAAGCAAAGAATGGTAGAGCTGCTCCATCGGAGAAACACTGGAGTTTGATCCATCCCGGAAGCAGAGATGCTCGAACGTGAGGAACCCTGTGATGACAGGCCCCAGAAGGTCCATCGGGGATGTGAGGAAAGAGCAGCGTAACTCCTTCAAGCTGAAAATTTATACCACATCGTGGCACTGTCAAGGTCGGTTTAGTGGTCATCGGCCTCGCGCAGGTGGAGCGCAGCGGCATATATTCATTGCCTGCAATGATTTACAGCAATAATATATCTTTTGTTTTTTTTCAGTGACACCAGAGAGCCGGAAATTGCAGTCCGGCAGGGTCCTTCCTCCTTGAGCCATATGCCTCAAGGAGGCAGAAGACGGAAGACAAAAAGGGATGCGGCCGCGGGGGAGGTTAGTTTGTCGTCGTGGCGCAGGCCGCAATCCGGAGTGGTGGCGTGTTAACCTGTGGACCTGGATGATTTTTGAGGAAAAGATGGTAATTACAGACGGAGGTACTCTGCTTTCGTCAACCGGGCGCAGGGAAAGGTGGAGCCGGTCTGCCGTGGAGGCGTATCGGTGATACAGCGAAAAACACTAGAGTGTGGAAAGTATGCTGATAATCATGGTAAAGGCAGGGGGCATCTGGTGTCTGATGGTGGCTGTTGCCATCTTCAACGCCGCGATTCGGGAAAAGCTGCTGGTTCCGGCAGTCGGCGAGTCCCCGGCGCTTCCCCTGAGTGGTCTTTTGCTCACCTTTTTCCTCTTTGTGCTGATCTATTTCACCCTTCCATTTCTGGCAGGTCGACAGCAGTGGCATTACATCGGTGTCGGTTTTTTCTGGTTTCTGCTCACCCTGGCTTTCGAGCTCCTGTTCGGCCGTTACGGCGCCGGAAAATCCTGGCAGGAGCTTCTCGAGGTTTTCAGCGTTGCCCGGGGCAACCTCTTTGTTCTGGCGCTTCTGACGACGCTGGCCGGCCCCTGGCTTGCTGCCAGGCTCCGCGGCCTGATTTGAGCTTCTTCGCCGTGATGAAAAACTTCAACAGAGTGTATTGTCCCTCAAGAGCGAGTTCATGGAAAGCTTCGACATAGTCACCCTGCGCGTATTTCTGGCCGTTGCCCGTCTGGGGGGGATCGGTGCGGCCGCCAGGAATGAACATATTGCCGCCTCTGCGGCATCACGGCGCATAAGCGATCTTGAGCGTGAGCTGGATATCGCGCTGATATCAAGAACGCCTTCGGGCACGAATCTGACGCCGGCCGGTCAGGTTTTTGCGGAACACTGCCGGCAGCTGTTGAATAAATATGCCGAGGTGCGGGCCGATCTGAAGCGCTTTGCCGAAGGCGAGGCGGGTGAGCTGCGGCTTGCTGCAATTCCCCGAGCTCTGGACGGTGTCTTGCCGTTTATCATTGCCCAGTTCAAAAAGGATTTTCCGGAAGTCCAGGTAACGGTACAGGAGATATTCTCCAGGCAGGGGGTGAGATTTCTGCGGGAAGATATCGCCGACATGGTCATAATTTATGACTCCGTCGATACCAGGGGGGTTGAGCTCAGACCTTTTAAAAAGGATCAGGTCTGGGTAGTGGGGCAGAGAGACCATCCGCTCTTGCGTCAACGCAGGGATGCCGGTACGGTGTTTTTTGAAGAGACCCTTGAGTACGAACACATCTCCTTCCACGAGGGCGGTGTCCTCGATGACCTTGTTTCCGAGGCCAGAAAAAAACAGAGAAGATCGCTGAAGTTTACTGTCAGGGTGCAGCGGGTAAATTCTCTGATCAGATGCGTCGAGGCAGGCCTGGGCCTTGGAATAGTCGGTGAACGTGATCTTCGCCCCCATATGACAAATGCCAATCTCACAGCTCTGCGACTGGCTGACACCTGGGCGTCACTGAATCTTGTCTGCGCGTATCCGCGGGGCTACGCCGCCTCTGCTGTCTTGAAAAGATTTCTGCAGTACCTCGATGACGATGCCTTTTAGCATGAGGGGCTGCCGGCGGAAAGATGTTTGAAAGAGTGAAAAAAATCGGTCACCTCGCAAAAGAGATGACCGATTGGCATAGTGCCCGTCAATATCGCTTCGGTGGACAGCTTCCCCGGAAGCGGCCGTTTAGATCTTTTCCGATGATCTGCCACCTTTCCGGAGATGTCGTTTTCCCCGCAGCAGGGTTGATATTTCCTTTTTAAAGTACGCGGAAACGGAAGCTATTTCTTTTGTGTAATTGCCGGGGACCAGATTGTATTGTTGCTGAAGTGAGTACATGATATTTACCTTATGAGTGTATTGTCCTATTATGCCAGCATGGCTGGATAAGTGTTTTCCGGGTAAAGCCGATGCATAAGAATCTGATCTGAGGCAGAATGTCATCTGCAGCCAAATCGACTTTCCTGCTCCATATAATAAATCATCTTCGGCATGAGAGGTAATGCTTACTCGGCAACAGATTCTTCCTGTTCCGGCATGGCTTTGGCTGAGTCTCGTAGGTCATCACCTTTGAAATTGGACACGCTGAGTTTCAGGAATAATCAAATAGAGAAATAATAATGAAAATCTGGGTAGATGCGGATGCATGTCCTGCGGTGATAAAGGATATTGTCTATAAAGCAGCGGTGAGGACGCGATTACAGTTGATTTTGGTTGCCAATTCCGCTTTTCGCATTCCAAAGTCTCCGTTTATTGCACTGCTGCGGGTTCCCGCAGGCCCTGATGTGGCTGACAATGAAATCGTCAAAATGGTTGAGACCGGTGATCTCGTCATTACCGCCGATATTCCCCTGGCCGCTCGCGTCGTCGAAAAGGGCGGATTGGCGCTGAATCCGAGGGGGGAAATCTATTCAGAAGAAAACATTGCCGAGAGATTGAGCACCAGGGATTTTTTCGATTCCCTGCGGTCAAACGGTGTTGAAACCGGTGGTCCGTCGTCACTGAGCAAACGTCACAGACAGGCCTTTGCAAATAGTCTCGACCGGATATTATCCAAAAAATAAACTGATTATGAAACGCAGCCTGGCCCCTCAGGAGACGGAGCTGAGTTTCATTGGTAATCAGAAAGACTAAACAGCAACATGTCCCTCCGAAGAGCCGATGCCGGCATCGTAAAAAGTCCGGCATCAGAGGCGGCAGCCGTGCCGCCGGTCCCGGTCGGGCTGCCGGAGATTACAGCATGATACGCAGAGCATATGCAGATGACTCTTTTGCCCTTACCCGGATCGCCTTTGCCTCGAAAAGGTATTGGAACTATCCTGAAGAGTACTTCATCGTCTGGGAAAAGGAACTGACGGTTACCCAGGAGTATATAGAGAGCAACGAAGTATATCTATACGAGTATCACCGCCGGATCAGTGCCTTTTTTTCGCTGGTCAGGCTGGTGGATGGCATCGAATATCGGGGAGAAATGATACCCTCGGGTCTCTGGCTGGATCATATGTTTGTTGAACCTTCGTGTATCGGCCGGGGCATTGGTTCCGAAATGATGAATTGGGCAAGGGGAGTAGCGCTGAGGCTCAACTATGGCTCTTTCCACATCTTTGCCGACCCGCACTCCAAGGGCTTCTACTTGAAGATGCACTGTGAGTTCATACGGAATTTTCCATCCTCCATAGAAGGCAGGACAACGCCGCTTATGCTGTGCACAGTGCCGGCCGCTGGCAGCTTGGCCCGGCGGTGAATCACGTGGCACCGGCAAACAGCCTTTCACAATCGCCCGCTGATGCTTACACTCCTCTATGATAAAGATGATTTACCGGGATCGCTGCTGTGCCTGTTGAAAGCCACAGAAAAATCATTTCAAGGTAGTGGGGGGTTATGTCTATACTGCTCTTCGGTCTGATACTGTTTTTTGCCATCCATCTCCTGCCGGCATCCGTTTCGCTGCGGCAGCAGGCGGTAGAACGGCTGGGAGAATATGGCTATAAGGGGGCCTTTGCCCTGATTGCCCTTCTGGGCCTGGCGCTTGCCGCCTATGGCATGAGCGAAAGAGAATATATCCACATCTGGCAGCCGCCGGTCTGGTCTCGGCATCTTGCCCTGGTCATGATGCTGCCGGCCTCTCTTCTGCTGGTGGCGGCCTATATGCCCGGCAATGTCAAGAAATATACCCGGCATCCGATGCTGTGGGGAGTGACGATCTGGGCTGCTGTCCATCTCCTGGCCAATGGCGATCTGGGGTCGATGATTCTGTTCTGCAGTTTTCTTATCTACTCGCTGTTTGACATGTGGTCCGCCAACAGGCGGGGGGCGACCATAAGCCATGAGACCAAAGCTCTGCGCTACGATATGGGGGTTGTGGTTATCGGTGGCGCGGTGTATGCCCTGTTGTATTATCTGCACCCGTATTTCACCGGAGTCCCGGTAATCTAGGCCAATTACGGCGGCGATATGTATTTGAGAGGGGGGACCATGGAGAAAAAATGGAGCGGCAGCTGCCTCTGCGGCAAGGTGCACTACGAAATATCAGGACCACTGAAGATATTTCAGTACTGTTTCTGTTCCCGTTGCCGAAAGTTCACGGGCAGTGCTCATTCGGCCAATCTCTTCGTACCGCCCGGTCAATTCAGGTGGACCACCGGTGAAGAGTGGCTCGGCCGGTACGAACATCCCGAGGCCAAGTACTTTGCCACCGTCTTCTGTAAAAACTGCGGTTCTTCGCTGCCCTGGGCGGTGAAGGGAGGGAAGAATGTCGTCGTTACCGCCGGAACGCTGGATGACGATCCCCATATCAGGCCTTTCCAGAATGTTTTCTGGGCCTCCCGGGCCCCCTGGTTCGTGGAAACCTGCGAGCTGGAGCGGTTTGACGAATTTCCGAAAAGGTAAAAAGGGGTGCTCGGATCTTTGCCGGACAGGGTGGGGGGCGGACGACACTACCCAGAAAAAATTTGCCCCCCAGCCATCGATCGGCTAAGATTGGCGTGTTTGGGCCGGAACCATTCTCGCCGTGCCGGTACCGGCCGAAATTTTCAGCGCCCCGTGTTCATTTGAAATACATTCTGTCTGCATCATGGCGAAAGTTTTCCTTCGGTCTGATCCAGTCTGATGTCTTAGCCAATCCAACAGTGGGAGAAGATGAATATGAAGAACGGTCTCTGTCCAAAGTGCGGTTCGAAAGAGGTCTATTCGGGCGCCGATATTCCCCTCAAAAGCGGTCCCTTCGGCAGCAATGCCATCCCCGTTTCCCTGGTGTCCATAGCCGCCATGGACAACTATGTCTGCGTCGATTGCGGACTGGTGGAGAGCTATATCGAGGATTCCGCCAAACTCAAGGAAATTGCCAAGGAGTGGAACAAGGTATCCCCGGCCGGCGGCCAGTAGCTGACGGCCATCATTTGCTGGAAAACCAAGAGCCTGGACTATGAAAGGATTACGCCGCCTGGGAAGCATCAGCCGGATTGCGGCCAAGCACGGCTACGGCAATATCGTCGAACGCATATTCCGGCGAAACCGGCGGGCAAAGGACAGTCTTACCCGGGAAAAGGCGGCGACCCGTCCCGCCTTTCATTCGCCCGCCCGCCTTCGCCTGATGCTCGAGGAGCTTGGTCCCAGTTTCATCAAACTTGGACAATTGATGAGCGTTCGCGCCGATCTCTTTCCCCCCGAGTATACCGAAGAGTTCAGAAAGCTGCAGGACAGCATTCCTCCGGTGCCCTTCGAAGCGGTCAAGACGGTGGTGGAGGCTGAACTGGGCAGGGAACTGACCGGAATCTTCTCTGAGTTCAACCAGCAGGCCATGGCGGCGGCATCGGTGGCCCAGGTGCATGAAGCCCGGCTGAAAGGCGGCGAGCGGGTGGCCGTCAAGGTCATCCGGCCGGGTATCGAGAAAAAGATCCGCGAAGACATAATCGTCATGCGCTTTTTCGCCCGCAAGCTCGAGCAGATGTTCGAGTTCGCCCGCATTGTCGGGGTGGTCAATCTGGTGCGGGAGTTCGAACGGACCATCTTCCGGGAACTCGATATGTATATCGAAGGCGGCAATATGGATAAGTTCGCCGCCAATTTCAAGGGCAGCAAGGAGATCTACACCGCCCGCGTCTTCTGGGACCATACGTCCAAGTCGGTACTGGTGATGGAATACATCGACGGCATCAAGATGGACGAGGTGGAGAAAATCCGGCAGGCGGGGATCGATCCCAAAGAGGTGGCCATGATCGGTCTGCGCTCCTTCTCCCGTCAGCTCATGGATTTCGGCTTCTTCCATGCCGACCCCCACCCGGGCAATACCATCGTCATGTATGACGGTCGTGTCAGTCTGGTCGATTTCGGCATCATCGGCTATCTCGACGAGGAGGCCATGACCCAGGTGGCCAATATCTTTCTGGGCTATGCCGAGCACGACTACGATATCATCATGGACGCCTTCGGCGATGCCGGCCTGATTGATGACGACAGGGTGGACATAGACCAGTTCCGCACCGATCTCAAGGACATGAGCGAGCCCTTTTACGGCCGCTCCCTGCAGACCATTGCCGTCAAGGATGTCTACGAGCAGGTAATGGAAGTGGCCTATAAACACCACATCCGTATCCCCAGAAATCTGCTGCTGCTGCTCAAGACCTTCGTCCAGACCGAGGGGTTGGGCAAGATACTGGGCAGCAACGCCAGTATTCTCGAAGTGACCAAACCCTATGCCAAAAAACTGGTGCAGCGCGGTTACGACGCCCAGAGCCTGCTCAAGAACATGGGCCGCGAATCCCGCAGCGTCGGCGGCTATCTGAAGATGATGCCCCGGCTCACCCACGCCATTTTCAAGCGAACCGCCGAGGGCCGGCACCGGCTCGAGGTGCGTCACCGCGGCTTTGAGGAGATATCGTCCAAGCTGGAGAGGGGGATCAACCGCTTCATCGTCGGCATGATCATCGCCGCCTCGACCATCGCCGGTTCCCTGGTGCTCAACTCGCCGTACACCCTCATGGAGTTTTCTCTCGGCGGCTTGAACTTCTCCCTGACCTTCCTGCTCGGTAGTGCGGGCTACAGTATCGCCACCCTGCTCGGCCTGTGGCTGATGTTTTCCATTTTCCGATCAGGTCGAATGTAGGAGCCGTCTCAACCCTCTTTACAGCCTGCGGTGTCTCTTTTGCCAGTCTTCATCTTGAAAGATGGCTGTGCTGGTGTAACCTGTTTATAGAGGTTTATCTCCACACTTTGCAAAATATCAGCACAAACTCCCTTTGCATGAACACTATGTTGAGGGAAGAGGAGCAGAGATTATGAAAAAAGTACTCTTTTGTATTTTGACCTTCTCGCTGGTAATGGCCGCCGGCGCATCCGTTGGCGAAAACTCCGTGCGGGAAATAGTGTTGAAAGACGGCAGTGTCATCAAGGCTGAAATCATCTCCTTTGAAGACGGGGTCTACAGTCTTCACTCCGAGAACTTAGGAGAGCTGCGTCTGCAGGACTCGGCCATACAGATCATACGCCGGCCGGAGGAAGGACGGCGGGATATATCTCAATCCGGTGGTAAACCAAGTGGGGCAGACAGCGGCCGGCAGGAAGATATCAAGGATCTGCAGTCGTCCATGCTCAGCAGTCCCCAGCTTCTCGGCATGATTTTCGCCCTGCAGGAGGATCCCGAAATCAAGGAAATCCTCCGCGACGAGGAGGTAATGGGACTGATTATGGCCGGGGACAAGGAGAGACTGGAGAGTAATCCCAAATTCATCAGGCTGATGAAAAACCCGAAAATCCGGGTCATCATCGAGCGGATGACCGATTGATTTGTATTAAAAAATGAAGCCGGAGGCTCTGCGCTGCCCTCGGGCTTTTTCCCGCCTCCTCATCCAGCCGCTCGACCACCTCGCCGCTCGCCCCTTGTCGATACCGCATTGCGGCTCTATCCCGGGAATCTGAGTTCAGCAGAGGGGTATTTCGCTGATGTCCTGGCGGTAGCGAAAAGCTGCAGGCCAGGCATGCGGTGATCTGCCTGGAGCTTGCCGTGTGCCTTGAAGCCAGGCAGCTGCGGCGGGCCGCAGCCTGATGCTGCAGCGGCGAAAGACATGGAGACATCAGCGGTATCAGAGGTAAAGGGAAATTACCGCCAGTTTGTCGTGCAGCAGCAGCGGACTGGTATTCCACCGCCGGCCGAGGATAGCGGTAACTGCGTCGGCTTTTCTCTGGTCGTAGGGGGCGCTGTAATGGTCGAACAGCCAGTCGATGAGGGCTTCGCCGTCAGCGCATTTCCACCGGGGCCGGATTATCTCCTGCGGGCCTGTGGCGAGGTTGCTGGAGGCGACGATTCGCATGGCCTGGGCCAGGGCTTCGGTTTCGTCGTCGAAGACATTGCAGAGCTGTTCCACCTCGCCGTCGGGGGCGGGTTCGACGATCAGTATCGTCCCGCCTGGGCGTACTACCCGGGCAGCTTCCTGTAGAGCAGCGGTACCGTTTTGGTGGTGCAGGGAGAGGGTGAAAACGACGGCATCGAAGCTTTCCGGGGCAAAGGCCAGGTTCTCCCCGGATACCAGGGCGAAGGCGATGTCGCTTTGCTGCTGTCGTGCCTTGACAAGAGCCTCCCTGTCGAGGTCGACGGCCGTCAGCCTCGCCGTTTTCCGGCAGAGCTGAGAGCTGAGACGCCCGTCGCCGCAGCCGACTTCGAGAACCGATTTGCCGGCGGGTTGGAGGTGTCTGACGATAGCTTCCAGGGTAAGGTTTTCGGGATCGATTATCATATTATAGTCCAGGAGAGGAATATGGATTGGGATTGTTTGGGGCTTCAGATTTCTTCCGGCGATAGACCATGCCGTTGAATCTGGCAACAACGCGGTCCTGCTCGTCGCTTACCAGCACATCATAGGCTCCGAGGCGGCCGGGTTCAGCAACTTCCGTGGCCACGGCGTGGAGTGTGCCGGAGGATTTGGCCAGCAGGAAGGAGATGTTGGCATTGATGGCCAGGGCCAGCTGGCCGCGGCTGTTGGAGGCGATGGCGAAGGCGAGATCGGCAAGAGTGAATATCGCTCCGCCCTGGACGACGCCGGCACCATTGAGGTGTTTGTTCTCTATACGCAGGTGCGCCCGGCAGTAGCCGACAGACGCCTGGTCAACTTCGATACCGGTCAGCCGGGCATACCGATCGGCCGACAGCAGGGCTCTGGCTTTTTTCGTATCCATCTTTTTGCTCCTTTGGTTTTCCGGGGGAATATGGGCGGATTTGCATTTGTTTGTTGAAAAATCCCTGGTTTTCTTTATATCAATGGATACAGTTTTGCAAGAATCACCACAGTTCAGCACCTGAATTTCAGGCGAGGCGCAGTTGCCTAGACCCTTGTGCCGGTACCGGCACAAGGGTTTGAATTGCCACCCACAATATAGCGAGGTGTGATATATGCTCAAGGTAGGATTTGTTGGCTGGAGAGGCATGGTAGGTTCTGTGCTCATGGAAAGGATGACGGCCGAGGATGACTTTAACGGTATCGATGCTCATTTTTTCACAACATCCCAGGCGGGGCAGGCAGGACCCGATGTCGGAAACGGTTCCCGGCCTCTCGCCGATGCCCATGATCTCGACCTTCTGGCGGAGATGGACATAATACTCTCCTGCCAGGGCAGCTCCTATACCAACAGGGTCTATACTGATCTGCGCTCACGCTGGAAGGGCTACTGGATCGATGCCGCCTCGGCATTGAGAATGAACAATGACAGCATCATCGTCCTCGACCCGGTTAACCGCAGGGTCATTGACGACGGCCTCGAGAGCGGGGTCAAAAATTATATCGGCGGCAACTGTACCGTCTCCCTGATGATGATGGCCCTCGGCGGACTGTTTGCAGACGATCTGATAGAATGGGTCAGCTCCATGACCTACCAGGCAGCCAGCGGCGCCGGCGCCAAGAATATGCGGGAGCTGCTGGTACAGATGGGGCAGATCGAAAGCGAGGTCAAGGAGATGCTGGAGGATCCGTCCGCGGCCATCCTCGATATCGATACCCGGGTAAGCGCCAAACTCAACGATGGTTCCCTGCTGCTGGAGAACTGGAGAGTGCCGCTGGCGGCGAGTCTCATCCCCTGGATCGACGCTGCCATGGACAATGGTCAGACCCGGGAAGAATGGAAGGGGATCAGCGAAACCAATAAAATTCTCGGCAGAAGCGGCGAGAACATCATCCCGGTGGACGGCCAGTGTGTTCGTGTCGGCTCGATGCGGTGCCATTCCCAGGCCTTTACCATAAAACTGAAAAAGGACGTCGACGTGGCCGAGATCGAGAGTATTATCGCCGGCCACAACCAGTGGGTGAAATTCATCCCCAACGATCGCAGGATGACGGAGGATCTGCTGACGCCGGCGAAAATCTCAGGCTCTCTTGCCATCGCCGTTGGCAGAATACGCAGGATGAACCTGGGCAGCGACTTTCTGACCGCATTTACCGTCGGCGACCAGTTGCTCTGGGGAGCGGCCGAACCGGTGCGGCGCATTCTCAAAATCATCCGCGGCCATAAGGGCGCCTGATCTACTGCAGGCCGGGGGCTTAGAGAATGCCTTCCATGACCTTGCAGTTACGGCATATTTTGATTTTCTCCTGCCAGGTCCGCTGGGATTTGCACTCGCAGATGGTGCCGTTAATAAACCAGCAGAACTTGCCTGAATTAAACTCCCAGGCGGGACACGCGGATTTTTTTTCCGGCGGACAGTCGAGTATCTCCCAGCAGTTTTTCAGGCCATTGTCGACGTCGGCTTTTCTGAGATAGAGAAAGTAGAGCTGCCGCTCCACATGAGTCGGTACCGATCTCCACCCCTGTTCATAGGAGCAGATCGCCTTCAGGGAAGTACCCAGCAGATGCGCCAGTTCTTTCTGCGTCTTTCCCAATCTTTTACGAAACCGCGAAAATTCTTCGTTATTCATACCTACCTTTATCTAAAATGAACTGATATTCTCATTATACCACGAAGTGGCATATTGCCTTAAGCTCTTTTCACAATGCGGGGAAAAAGCGATATCAGGCCGGGATATTTGCAAGGACCCTGTGTCCAGCTCTGACCAACAGTGCAGAAGAAGTGAATATTTGTCGACGAATGGTGTATACTTTGTTGGCTGGTCTTCAGGGGCCGATACCAGGTGTGTTTTTACCGGGAGGAGATGATGTTTGAAGAATCTGAACGAATGGTTGCCGATTTTGACCCCCACTTCACGGTTTTTCACAAGCTCATGTCCTTCAAGGTGCAGAACATCCTGCTTGTCTCAAGCTCCTATGATGCCTTCATCATGGAAGAAGACGGCTCCATCGCCACCATGGTCATCAAAGAGTACCAGGGCCTGAGCCTCAGCGGCGCACCGATGATCACCAGGGTATCCTCCGTTGCCGCAGCCCTTGAGGAGATCCGCTACAAAAAATACGACCTTGTCGTCACCATGCCCTTTCTCAAAGGGATCAATGGTTTCGATATAGGCAGAGAGATCAAAGAGATCAATCCGGTTCTGCCCGTCATCATTATCGCTCATAACCTGCAGTCCCTCAAGCTCCCGGCAGACGGATACCACAACAGCATCGACAATATTTTCCTCTGGACCGGCGGCGCTGAACTTCTGGTCGCCATGGTTAAAAATGTCGAGGATCACATAAATGTCGTCGCCGATACCGCCAGGGCAATGGTACGGGTCATCATTTATGTCGAGGACTCCCCGGCCGATCGCTCATATTTTCTGCCCCTGATCTATCGGCAGCTGGTCTGGCAGACACAGGCGCTGCTGGACGAGAGTCTCAACGAAAAGCACAGACTGCTGCGAATGCGGGCCAGACCCAAGGTTCTGCTGGCGACCAGCCATGAGGAGGCGCTGTCTCTTTATGAGGCGTATAAGCCCTTCGTTTTCTGCATCATATCGGATACCCGTTTTTCCGTAGGCGGCCGCATGGAGGCTGAGGCGGGAATCAACCTTCTGCGCAGCGTCCGCAGCGAGATTTCCGATTTGCCCCTGCTCCTGCTTTCCACAGAAGGTCGGAACCGGCAAAAGGCGCAGTCGATTCCGGCTGTGTTTATCGACAAAAAATCGCCCGGTTGCTCTCAGGAACTGCATGATTTCTTTCTCGATCACCTTGGTTTCGGCGACTTCGTCTTTCGCCATCCCGACCAGAGGGAAATAGGCAGGGCGGAAACGGTTGGCGAGTTCGAGAGAATGCTGGAGATCATTCCGGAGGAGTCGCTTTGCTACCACGCCACCCGCAATCATTTCTCCAACTGGGTCATGGCCAGGGCCGAGGTAGCCATGGCCCGGCGCCTGCACAGGCAATACCTGGCCGAGTTCAAGGACGGGGAAGCCCTGCGCCGGGAACTTGTGGACAAAATCCATATTCTTCGCAAGATCCGCCAGAAAGGAGTGGTGGTCAAATTCAAACGGAATCGCTTCGATCCGGAAATATTCGATTTTGTCAAAATCGGCGAAGGGGCCATCGGCGGCAAGGCGCGAGGGCTGGCGTTCATGTGGGCCCGTCTTCAAAACCAGCCCGCACCCGAATCGATTCTGGCAAAGACGATTGTCACCATACCGAAAACCTGTGTCATCTCGGCGAACGGCTTTGAGTCCTTTGTCGAGGAAAACGGTCTTGTCCACAAGACCGCATTCAGCGATGAGGAGATTCAAAACCGCTTCCTCCGGGCCCGTCTGCCGCAGTGGCTGCGCGACGACCTGCGGGTTTTCGCGGGCAAATGCGCCTTCCCCCTGTCGGTGCGCTCGTCGTCCCTGCTTGAGGATGGCCTGTTCAGACCCTTTGCCGGGCTCTATTCCACCTATTTTCTCGCCAATAACAGCAACAGCCGGTCAAAAAGGCTCGAAGAGCTGGAAAACGCCGTCAAACTGATTTACTCTTCGACATGGTTTGCAAGTCCGCGGGCCTTTGCCAAAAATAGCGGCAGCAGCAGAGGTGACGCCATGGCGGTGATCATCCAGGAAGTGGTGGGCAGAAAATACAACGGTTACTGGTATCCGGCCGTCTCCGGGGTCGCGCAGTCGCATAACCATTATCCGATCCTCAATATGAAAGCGCAGGAGGGAATCGCCCATATTGCTCTCGGTCTCGGCAAAACCGTGGTCGATGGTGAAAAGTCGCTGCGCTTTTCGCCGGCACACCCCGAGAGACTCATCCAGTTTTCCACCGTGGAAGATATATTGAATAACTGCCAGAATACATTCTACGCGCTCGATCTGTCCCCGGAGGCGGAGTTTTCCCGCCGCGATTCAAATCTGGTACTGCGCCAGGTGCAGGATGCCGAAAAGGAGTATCCCGTCCAGCAGCTCTCTTCGACCTACCTGGCCGCAGAGCATCGCATCCGCGATGGCTTCATGCCCGGCATGCGCGTCTTGACCTTTGCCCAGCTGCTCAAATACCGCATCTATCCCCTGGCCGAGGTGTTGTCGGAGCTGCTGGAAATCGGCAGGGAGGGCATGGGCTGCGAGGTGGAAATGGAGTTTGCCGTCAATTTGGCCGAGGAGCCCCGCCAGTCGGTTTTCTATTTCCTGCAAATGCGGCCCATGGTGGCCGGCGGAGAGAGCGGCGATGTTCATATCGGCAGAGAGGAGGCGGCAGGGGCGATCTGTTATTCCGGACAGTGTCTCGGTCATGGGCGTTTCACCAACTGCGCCGATATCCTGCTGGTGAAACCCGATGCTTTCGACCCCGCCAGAACCCGGGCTGTCGCATCGGAAATAGGCATCCTCAACGGTAAACTGGAAAAAGAGTCCCGCCCCTATGTGCTCATCGGTCCCGGCAGATGGGGCACAGCCGATCGCTGGCTGGGCATTCCCGTGCAATGGCGGGATATTTCCGGAGTGGGGGCAATGGTGGAAATACGCAACGCTACGCTCAAAGCCGAGCCTTCCCAGGGGTCTCATTTTTTTCAAAACATCACCTCTTTGGGGATTCCCTATTTGACCGTTACGGAGTATGACGAAGGTGGAGACGACAGCAGCGGCGACCGTCTCGACTGGCAATGGCTGCTTGCCGCGGCCCCCGTCGAGAGTACGCAATACCTCAGCCATCTGCGTCTGTCGTCGCCGCTGACCATCAAATGCGACGGTAAATCCTCAAGAGGAGTTATCATATATGAAGGCGGTGACAGTTGAAGCCGCACAACCCTTCTGTTATCTGAGAAAAAGGAGAAGCGATGGATCAGGTCATGAGCCAGCTCAAGGAGAAGGACCCGGAACAGCGTGAGTTTCACCAGGCGGTGGAAGAGGTTCTGGAATCGGTCAAGCCCGTGTTGGACAGAAATCTCGAGTACAGACAACTGGCTGTTCTTCAGCGCATCACCGAGCCGGAAAGGGTTATCCTTTTTCGCGTGCCCTGGATGGATGACCAGGGACAGGTGCATGTCAACCGGGGTTTCCGGGTAGAAATGAACAGCACTCTGGGTCCCTACAAAGGCGGGCTGCGCTTTCACCCCTCCGTCAATCTGGGAATAATGAAATTCCTCGCCTTCGAGCAGGTCTTCAAAAACTCGCTGACCACGCTCAGCATGGGCGGCGGCAAGGGCGGATCCGACTTTGATCCCAAGGGCAAGTCCGACAATGAGGTGATGCGCTTCTGTCAATCGTTTATGGCGGAACTCTATCGGCATATCGGCCCCAACACCGACGTGCCGGCAGGAGATATCGGCGTCGGCGCCAGGGAAATCGGCTTTCTTTTCGGCATGTACAAAAAACTGCGCAATGAGTTTACCGGCGTACTCACCGGCAAGAGCCTGGCCTGGGGGGGGAGTCTCATACGGCCTGAAGCCACCGGTTACGGCACCGTTTACTTTGCCGCCGAGATGCTCGCTGAACATGGCGAAACCTTCTACGGCAAAGTTTGTCTTGTTTCCGGATCGGGCAATGTCGCCCAGTTTACCACGGAGAAACTTCTCGAACTTGGCGGCAAGGTGGTCAGTCTCTCCGATTCCTCCGGATACATCTATGACGAGGCCGGCATCGATGCCGACAAACTGAACTATGTCAAGCTTCTGAAAAATGTGCGGCGCGGCAGGATCAGCGAGTATGCCGAGAAGTACCAGGAGGCGGTGTATGTGCCCGTCGACAGCTCGCTGGGCCATAATCCGTTATGGAGCCACAAGGCCGACTGCGCGTTTCCCTGTGCCACCGAAAACGAAATCAACGGCAAGGACGGGATTAACCTGATTGAAGGCGGTGTGCGTCTGGTCAGCGAAGGCGCCAATATGCCGTCCACCCCCGAGGCCGTCGATGTCTTTCTCGACAATAAACTGCTCTACGGCCCTGGAAAAGCCGCCAATGCCGGCGGCGTGGCCGTGTCCGGACTGGAGATGTCCCAGAACTCCATGCGGCTCTCCTGGCCCAGGGAGGAAGTGGATAACCGGCTCAAGGATATAATGAAGGCCATCCACAAAACCTGTCTGCACGCCGCCGAGGACTACGGCAACAAAGGCAATTATGTGGCCGGGGCGAATATCGCCGGATTTGTCAAAGTCGTCAATGCGATGCTTGACCAGGGACTGGTATAGGAATATGATGTAGTATATTGGCACTGAAGACCGAAACCGAAGATAGAGCAGTAGCGATTGTGTTGGAAGTACGATGTCTAAGTATGATCAGGAATGCGCCCTCGAATTTTCGACATTGAAGAAGAGGGTTGATAAATATTTTGTCGATGTAACGGTAAACTGCCCCTATCAATTGCCATACCCGGCAACCTTCTATCAGGGGCTGTTCGGTCCGCTCTCGGACCGGATGATGGAACTTTTCCTGGCGGCAGGATATCGCCGCAACGGCAATTCTCTCTACGCCATGCACTGCAGAAACTGCAGTGCATGCGTTCCCATACGTCTGCATCCGAAACAGTTCAAGCCAAACCGTTCTCAGAAGCGGGTATGGCGAAAAAATAAGGACGTCGACGTTTCCATCGGCCTCATCCGCCCCACCATGGAAAAACTTGCTCTCTGCGAAAAATTTCTGCGGCAGCGCTATCCCCATGAAGGAAATACCGCCGAGGCCTATTATTCCGGATTTTTCCTCAATAAAATCACCACCACTTTTGAAATTCGCTACAAAGTGGAGAACAGGCTCATAGGCAATGGCATAGTCGATATCGGCAGTAACTGGCTCAACGCCGTCTATTTTTACTTCGATACCGATGAGGCCAGGCGCAGTCCCGGTATCTTCAATATCCTGACGATGATCAACTTCTGTTTCAACAAGGACATAGATTATCTCTATCTGGGGTATAACATCGACAGGATTCCGGCCATGAACTACAAAAAAAGATTCAATCCGCACTTTCTCTATGATAACAGCCGCTGGGTCCGGGGAGACTGAGTGGCCGGTCCGCCTGCCTATTTCATGGGATAAACGGCCGACTACGCAGCATATAGTATGCCCCCGCCGTCATTCTTTGAACATATAGTGCCTTCTGTTTGACTTCATCTATTTTTCTGTGATACCATGTAGCCATAGGAATGCTGTTTTTGTGGACAGTACGCCTGTCAATGGATTGAAGGGAGGACGCTATGAAGAGATGGCAAATTGAACAGATTCTGTATCTCAATGACCTGGAAAAAAATAAACTGGCTTTATCCCAGGCACCGCACATCAGCGGCCTTCCCCTGCACGTACGCCCTCTGCAGAAGGAAAACATTCTCAAAAGCTCCCTGCGGAGGGGACTGGGATTTCTTGTTACAATCTTTTAGGAGATGGACGCACCAACACTGTACTCTGCCCGCCTCAGATACTCTGCTCGCCCCAGAGTATGCGCGAATCCAAGAGTTCAGGGGGCCCCTCTGCTGAAATCATTTAGCGCGGGCCAAAGCGCAGGAAACCACCGTGTTTTTCAACCGCTAAAATAGTCCGGGGCGTTGCCCTGCTTCCATTTGATATTGCAGCCCATGCTGGCTTTCTGGTCGACGGTGATGGGCTCACCTGCAACAAGTTGTTCGACGGCGCGGGTCAGGTCCTCACCGGTTACCGGTTCTGCATTTCCGGGACGGGCGCTGTCAAACTGGCCGCGATAGACGAGTTTTTTATCGGCGTCGAAAAGAAAAAAATCAGGAGTGCAGGCGGCGCGGTAGGCTTTGGCTGTCGTCTGATCTTCATCGACGAGATAGGGAAAGGAAAACCCAAAGGCTTCGGCAGTTTCCACCATGCGTTCAGGGCTGTCGTCCGGATACTGGCTGAAGTCGTTGCTGTTGATGGCGACAACCTCTATCCCCTGCATCTGGTACTGCTTTATTCTCTTGATCAGCTCTTCTCTGATATGGATGACATAAGGGCAGTGATTGCACATGAAGATAACAAGAAGACCGTTGTCTATCGAGCGGTCGGTAAGAACGTAGGGTGTTCCGTCCGGCGCGCTGATGTCGATAGGTGGTGCTTCGGTCCCGAGTTCGAGCATTGTTGATGGTGTCAGCGACATGATTTCTCCTCTGGCGGGTCCTGGTGTCTTTTTTTTTAGTGATTACGTGCCGTTTTTCAAAAATACCTTTTGTTGTAAGGGCAATAGGTGATTGTGGTTCTGTTTGCTGGCAGAGAGTCTCCTGCCTGAGCTTGAGCCGGCCATGCCTTCAGGCAAGCCCGAGCAGCAGTGCAAAATAGTGGTATTTAGCGGTATTGCCACAATACAGTTTACAGTTCGGAAATATCACTTTTCTGCGGCGATATCTTTACGCTGTTGAAATATCTAGCCATCATTGGCGCAATATCAAGGAAGCGACGACGAAAAACGCCGATGATTCCACCATATGTGCAGCGACTATTTTTGAGGCAGGGCGCTCTTAGAGATTGGACAAGCTGTGTTTCAGGGTTAATGAGAACAATTTTTTCTCGGATGAGAACCTAAAGAGAGAGCGGGGCGAGTGCGGACCGGTGCGATGATAACCGAGGCAGCGGGCGAGGGCCTGTGAAGAGAGCCTTGCCTGATCAGACAATTGCCGCTGGTAGTGGTGAATCGTTTGTGAGATGCCAAACCGCAACCATGACCGGCTGCGGTTTGGCTGTTTTCCAACCTACAGTTTGACTACGTTTTCAGCAGCCGGGCCTTTCTGGCCCTGGACGACGTCAAAGCTGACGCGTTCTCCTTCGGTGAGGGACTTGAATCCGTCTGCCTGGATAGCGGAATGATGGACGAAAACGTCCTGGCCGCCGTCCTGCTCGATAAAACCAAAACCCTTTGCGTCATTAAACCACTTTACTGTTCCTTCTGCCATTTCTGGTGCTCCTGTGTTGTCGGGGAAACTCCCCCTTTGTTCAGTTGTCGGCCGCTCGTTTGCTGGAGCCGACAGTGTAAAAACCAGCCGGTATCATCAGATAAATACCCGCTGTTATGCCACCGGGAAAAAATGTTTCCCGGGGCAAAAATCCTATCTGAATCCTATCCGTAAGGCCTCATGTTCTGGAGATGGGCTGTTGAGAGTGTTCAGCGTCGTTTTTTCTTACCTTTTTTGGGCGGAAGAGCCTCTTTACAAACCAGCTCACGTTGTTTGAAGAGCGTTTTGTTGAGGGTTTCCATTGCTCTGTGTCCCTCACCGCGGTTTGACATTTCGACAAAGGCAAAGCCTTTGGATCTGCCGGAAAATTGATCGGTGATGAGATGTGTATTTAAGACCTCGCCGTATTCGCCGAAGAGAGAAGTTATTTCAGGTTCAGTTATATCATAGGGAAGATTGCCAATAAAGAGTTTCAAACGGGTCTCCTTGAGACTGAGATACGCAATAATCTTTATCGGCAACGAGTTGCAAATAGTGCTGCAAATAGGATGGACAAAAATAGAGTGCTGTATCTGTTTTATCTAAAAACTGTATAACACTAAACAGGAAAAGCAAGAGGTATTCAAGGAAAAAATCACAGCCGGCGGTTCAGGCCGCGTTTTTGTTTCCGGCTGCGAGAATGCGGCAGGAGTGCTGCGGCTGGGCAGGCGGACAAATAGACGGGACAGCACACGGATTTGAAAGAGAGACTGCCGGAAAGGGGAAGACGGCCCCCCAGAGGACTGGTTCCTTTTTAACAGTATGAATTTACGCTGAAATCTTTGCAGTAGACTGGAAACCTATTTATAACTCAATTGTTATGGAATCGTAACAAAGAGGCGCTATTCTCTGTTAACTTTCAACAGCAACAGGGAGGCACCTATGGCCACGCATTTCAGGAGCTTATGGATCTCGGATACCCATCTGGGCGGGAAAAACATCAAAAGTCGTCAACTCCTCGAATTTCTACAGAAAACGGATTCGGACTATCTCTATCTGGTCGGCGATGTCTTTGATTTTCATCACTTCGCCAGAAAATGGCACTGGTCGGAAACCAACAACCGCATCGTCGGCCTGATCCTGGAAAAGGCCCGCAACGGCACCAAGGTTTTCTATTTGCCGGGCAACCATGATGCCCTGCTGCGGAATTACTGCGGCACAATCTACCACAATATTCACATCCGCAACGAAATCATTCATCTGGCCGCCGACGGACGCCGGCTTCTCGTTCTCCATGGCGACAAATTCGACTGTGTTATCCAGAAGAGCCCATGGCTGGCCAGGCTTGGCGGCGTTCTCTATGAGAATCTGCTCGGTATAAACCGCTGGTACAACTGTCTGCGCCGGATGATGGGCAGGGAGTATTACTCCATATCCGCCTATCTCAAGCACAAGTGCAAAAAGGCCGTCAACTACATAGGCGACTTCGAGCACCACCTGATGGCGGAAATACAGGCGAAGCGGGTGGACGGCATCGTCTGCGGCCATATACACCATGCCTCCATAAAGTTGATGGGCAACTCGCTCTACAGCAATTCCGGTGACTGGGTCGAAAGCTGCACTGCTCTTGCCGAAAACATCAACGGCACCCTGGGCATCATTCAGTGGAGCGAGAAAGACCCTCTGCCCCAACCAGAACTCGTCAAAGACTATGAAAAAGATAGCTATCGTGACAGATGCCTGGCGCCCACAAATTAACGGCGTGGTCACCACCTTGGAACGAACCGTTGCTGACCTGGAAGGCTTCGGCTACCGGGTGAGCACCATAACCCCTGATCTCTTCAAGTCATTTCGCTGTCCAACGTATCCGGAAATAGCTCTTGCCGCCGCCGGTGCCGGAACGTTGAGAAAGCAGCTCTTGGCAATCAATCCCCATTGCGTGCACATAGCCACCGAGGGCCCTTTAGGCTGGGCCGCCCGGAAGGTGTGCCTTGGCGCGGGCTTTTCCTTCACCACCTCCTATCATACCAGATTTCCAGAGTATGTGCGTATGCGCTGGCCCGTACCTTTATCCCTGAGCTACAGCATCGTCCGCAGATTCCACAGCGCCGCGGCCCGGACCATGGTGGCGACCTCTACACTGAAGAGCGAGCTTGAAAATAGAGGTTTTGCCAATACCGTTCTCTGGTCCCGGGGGGTGGATACCGCTCTGTTCACGCCGCAATCCGGAGGCAGCGGCGATGGCAAGCCGATGTTCATTTATGTCGGCCGAGTGGCGGTGGAAAAGAATATCGAAGCTTTTCTGCGTCTTGATCTGCCCGGCAGAAAGGTGGTGGTAGGCGACGGACCGGCAAGAAAGCGGCTTGCCGAGAAATATAGGGAGGTCGAATTTACTGGCTATAAACAGGGCAAAGAGCTGGCTGCTCTTTTTGCTTCGGCGGATGTCTTCGTCTTTCCGAGCCTGACGGATACCTTCGGTGTCGTCCTGCTCGAGGCCATGGCTTCCGGGGTGCCGGTGGCGGCATACCCTGTCACCGGGCCGGTGGAGACCGTGGTCAACGGCGTCAACGGCTATCTCGATGATGATCTGCGGCGGGCGGCGCTGAAGGCCCTGGAGCTTCCCGCCGGTCCCTGCCGTCAATGTGCTCTGAAATATACCTGGGAGAGTTGCAGCAGGCAGTTTGTCAACAATCTCAGCATCCATGACACAGAAATGTTCGAGAGGAGAGCGCAGGGATGATCGCTTTCAAATTCGTCGATCCGGGGCAGCCGGTGGAGGACCGGATGGACAGAAAAGCATTGAAGGTGAATGGTGCCCGGAAAGACGAAATTGAGGCACTACGTTTTTTGCACAGTACAACGGCAGGCGGCATAAGCCCCTTCGTTGGCGCCGACTGCAGCGTCGGCATGGAATATGAGCTGCAGGTGGCCGTCGAGGGAAAAAGTGAAAAGGTCGACCTGCCCCTGGTGATAAGCGCATCGAACTATTACACAAATATTGTCAAACGCGCCGGACGGGGCGATCTCTCGCCCGGCTGTGTCGCAGCGCTTGATGCCTTCCTCCATGAGAATCACGAGCAGGTCTGGGAGAACAGCTGGATACGCCTGTCCAGAAGCTGTCTGACGCCCTGGACGCGCGATCTTCTGGCCAGGGACCTGCTTGCCGACAAGAAGGATCCCAGCAGGGGACAGCGCA
This sequence comes from Desulfopila sp., assembly GCA_041642275.1. Classification (GTDB taxonomy): domain Bacteria; phylum Desulfobacterota; class Desulfobulbia; order Desulfobulbales; family Desulfocapsaceae; genus Desulfopila_A. Next base: position 84,476 of record JBEPWT010000003.1, read on the forward strand.
GCGACATAAAACGTTTCAGCTGCGTGCACCAGGGGGAGGAAATGCTGCGCCTGCCGGTGAGTTATCTGCTGAAATTGTCCCTGGCCAATGTTGCAAGCGGCCAGGACATGCCGGTCGGCGCCGTCCAGGCAACGGCAGAAAAGCTTCTTGATCATCTGGTCAGCGACAATACCTCGCCGGAGATTCTCAGTTTTACCATTCCCAGGGCGGGCAAGGCTCGAATAGGCGATCTCGCCGGACGGGAGACGGCCAGGACCTTTCTCGTCTGTCAGCTGCTCGTCCAGTATGCCAATGCGGCCTTCAATCTCAAAGAATCCGGTCAGAAATGCTTGATCTACTTCGCGCCGCATGCCCCCTCGCGACAGAAGCGGCTCAACGATATCGTCCCCGACGGATTTTATCGCCACCTGTTCATGAGTCCCTGCCTGTCCGGGTGGGACCAAGGAGAGGCCAAGCATGAATATATGGCCCTCTGCCACAAAACCCTGTCCCGCAGTCAGTTGAATACCATCAGCAAACTCAAGGATGCCGGTATCCTTACAAACAATCTTATTACCCTGCCCAATACCTCCAACACCTGCCTTGCCAACAACGGCACCCACGTCTCGCTCGGCAGCGCCATGCTCACCGATCTGGCGGTCTCCGGCAAATCGGGGTTCACGCCGGCCGTGGAAAAATATATCGGCGATCTGGTAATCAAAATCGTCGAGCACTTTCTGCCGCTTTTCGTCGCAACCTACAGCGCCGCTCCCTACAGAATAGATTTCCGGGATTTCCATGCTGAAAATGTTCTCGGGTTTCTGCCGCATGAGCTCGATTATACCCATCTGCGCATGGTCTGGAGAAGGTGGAAGAAGAAGGCGAAAATCGGCTTTCTCGGCAGGTCCCTCACCCCTTTCGGGCCGCGCTGGCTCGACAGCATGCTCGCTACAATGCTGCAGCTCAAGGGCGACATTGTTCCCGATTTCCGTCTCATTGACTATCTGGTGACCCTGCTTTCCACGGAGTCAAGCCCGGCGCTGAACGGCATATGCGGAAACCACGAAGATCTGAAAGAGGAGTTGATGGAAATGGGCGTCTTCGACAACCGCCTTTCCATCTATCTTCTCTATCGGCAGCGTTTAGCAGCTGTTTCCGGCTACGCCGGGTTCGAGGGCCGGAGCTACTCGCTTTTCTCCTCGCTGCTTGACGATATGGCCGAGGCCGTTGATATACAGAATCTCGTTACGGCACTGGCGTACCGGTATGTGCTTGAAGAGAAAATATGTCACGGCGACATTCCCGATATCCCTTCGGTTGAAAGCGAGCGGCGGCAGATATTCTTCGGCAGTGCCATCGGTATCCCCACCTTTTACGTACGCTGCGCAACGAGCAACCGTTTTCTGCAGAAAATTCTCATGCATGTTCCCACACGCAGAAAAAGCAACCGCTACCGCGGTTACTGGCGGGTTGGAAACAATGATTACAGGCTGGCGCTGCTCAAGGTGATGGAAGAAGACGGCGCGGATCTCATCGGGCAACTGCGGACGGGTGACCGGCTCGATGCCCTCAAGCGGCGGTTGGAGGGGCAAAGTCCTACGGCCTATGACGCTATCATGAAAGGGGTTCAAAGGCAGTTGCCCTCCAGGAGATCGGTGTTCAGCGTGCCCGCAGAAAAATTCAACAGCAGCGCTGAGAGATATTTCCGGACAGAGCTGAAGCAGATGCATATCAGGGAGGGGTTGAGCGTCCTGGCAGACGATTGCCGGAATCTCGAAAAAAACACCGACCCGGAGATCCGGCAGATTATGGCGGCAGTGGGCAGCGGCGGTGATGGTACACGATTCATAGCGGATACTGCTGAAGATATTGTCCGGGAAACCGCCGGCGTCCGGACGCTTGGCAAAATCCTGTATCTGGCCCTGGCGGCAATACATATCGAAAGCCATAATGGCAAGGGAGGCAGCAAATGATATCTCCTGGCTTTCCTCACCAGTACATCGACCGATCCACCATGCGGGTCGAAACGGAAAAGCTGGTAGGCGACCGCAGTGTCGGTTTTCTCTACAACACCCTGCGTGAAAACGCTCCCATGATGTTTCATGCCCTGACGTCGAAACGCATGTCCAGTCTGCTCGGCTATTTCCACTATGATTTTCCCGGAGGCAGTCGCCGAAGCGATGGATATCGGCTGTTTCGAAGCCTTGGTGTCGACTGGCGGGAGTGTGTCGAGCCGCCTGTTTTTTTCGACAGCCAGAGAAAGGTGTTCGAACGGCGGATACGTTACTGGCAGTGCCGGCCGATGGCGAAAGAGGAAAATACGGTGGTTTCGCCGGCCGATGCAAGAGTGTTGATCGGCAGTTTTGCCCATGATTCGGACGTGTTCATTAAAAACAAGTTCTTCAGTATCCGGGAGCTGATGGGCATCGACTGCCGGTGGTATCCGCGCTTTATCGGCGGCGACTATGCCGTCTTCAGGCTGACGCCGGAGAAATACCACTATAACCATGTGCCCGTAAGCGGCAAGATTGTCGATTTTTATACGGTTGACGGCCATTATCACAGCTGTAATCCCACGGCCCAGATAGCAGTGGCCTCCCTCTATTCGAAAAACAGAAGGGTGGTGAGCGTTATTGATACCGATGTCGAAGGCGGCTCCCGGGTAGGTCTGGTGGCCATGATCGAGATAGTGGCCCTGATGATAGGTGATATAGCACAGTGCTACAGCAGAGAAAAATATCAGGATCCCCTTCAGGTCGAAACCGGCATGTTCCTTAAGAGGGGATGTCCTAAAAGCCTGTTCCGACCCGGCAGTTCAACGGATGTACTTATCTTCGAGCCTGGAAGAATCCGTTTTGCCGGAGACCTGGTTCGCAACTCCTGCCGGCGCGACGTCAGCAGCCGCTTCAGCGCCGGATTCAACAGACCGCTGGTGGAAACCGATGTGCGGGTACGCTCGCTGATTGCCTGTCAAGACATGATGTTTAAATGCAAAGCTGATTACCAATGAAACTCAGCTACACCTCCTGAGGGAGAGGATAGCTCATTTCACAGGACGGGATACGCTGAGTTTCAGGGGTCAGAAAGAAAAATGAGAGAAAGGAGGGTATATGAACGACATGCTGTTTGTGACCGGACTTGGCGCTGTACTGCTTTGCCTGATGGGGTGGGGATTCAAGCATCTTCCCGGCGAGCGCTGGCAGATGCTGGCGGTGATACCGCTGAAGAAAAGCGATGGTGACGGCTGGCTCGGCGTCAATCTGACCTATTACGGCTTTTTTATCGCCACCAGTCAGCTCATCGCCTTGATGCTGCTGCTGGTTTTGCTCAATTCGATAGATGTTTCACTCAAGGGAGCCATGACAGCCACCCTGGTCGTTCTCGGCTGTTGCCTGCCGGCGGCAAGGCTGGTGGCTATACTCGTCGAGAACAAGCGGCACACCTTTACCATAGGCGGCGCATCCTTTGTCGGCATCATTCTGGCGCCCTGGGCCATACTGGCCGCGGAAAAGTTTCTTGGAGGAAGCGAAGCGGTGTTCATGCCTCTGCTGCCCCTGCTGGCGGCCATGTCCATAGCCTATACGCTGGGCGAGGGCCTGGGGAGGCTCGGCTGCATCAGCTACGGCTGCTGTTACGGTAAACCGATTGAACAGTCGGGCAGGCTGCTGCGGTTTTTTTTCAGCAGACTCCATTTCATTTTCCACGGTGACAACAAAAAAGTCGCCTATGAAGGCAAGCTGCACGGCCAAAAACTCATCCCCATTCAGGCCATAACCTGCCTGCTTTATACCGCAGGCGCACTCTGCGGCAGCTGGCTTTTTCTCAAGGGTTCCTTTGTCACGGCGCTGGTTCTGACCATGGCCCTGACCCAGCTCTGGCGGATTATTTCCGAGACCATGCGGGCCGATTTCAGGGGATTGGGGAAAATATCCGTCTACCAGAAAATGGGAGTTGTCAGCGTCTTCTACGTAGCCCTTCTCTGCCTGTTTATGAAAGAAGCACCGGTGATTGTCCCCGATGTTGCTGGTGGTATCGATGTTCTCTGGAATCCAGCCGTTATTTTCGGCCTCCAAATTCTCTGGCTTGTTTTCTTCCTCTTTTTTGGCCGCAGCACGGTGACGACTTCAAAGGTCAGTTTTGTTTTGCTCAAGGAAAATATCTGAATATGCCGGTTGCTGCCGTAGGGCTTCAGCTGCTCCATCCACAATAACCTGGAGCTTTTTTCATGAAATGTTCGGGCTAGGAGTCGTGTCGCCCGGCCGGGGAGCTGACCAGTTCGACCACGGTTTCTTCGGTGCCGGGGAGACCGTGGACGCTTTCATAGCGCAGAAAGAGGTTGTCGCTCTTTCTGTACCAATAGGTGGCTGACCAGAAACTTGAATAGAAACCTGCGGCCCGCACTTCAACTTTGCTGGTGGCTATGGTTTTTCCGTCCCGTACCAGCAATTCGTTGCCCATTTTTTCGGCGGTCAGGGCGACGGCTTCGATTGTATCGGCGCGGATAATCCAGAAGGATGTTTTTTGCTGGTCCGAGTCGAGAAACCTGCCAAGGGAAAAGGATAAAGGCTGGTACCACGGTCTCTCGTCAATGGTCACGGTTTCGCGGTGATCTTCACCGAAGAGAATTCCGGCGATTTCCAGCGTGTCCCCTTTGCGTACGGCGGTGATATCGTGTTTTCCTGTCAGTGTCATATCCCACCTGTAGGTGGCGCCGTTTCGTGTACAGTAGTTGCGGAATGTTTTGCCTTCCTCGATGACGGTGACGACGGCGCCGTCCTCATGTTTCTCCACGCTCCACTGATAGGGAGTGATCGTATCCCCTACCTTTTCTTGATAGTCGAAGACGCCTTTTGGAAGCTCTCGGGCCTGAACGCTGGTCAGCAGAACCAAGAAGAGAAGGAAGCCGCTCTTGAGCGATACACAGACAATGTGCCTGTGGCGGAGTGTCATGGCGATCATGGTTTTTCCCGGAAGTTGATTACGATCTGATTCCACCGTTGCTTTCCTCTCACTATTGCCGGTTTTTTCTCTTTGTCAATCTCGTTGTTGCCGGTGGGCTGCTGTCCAGTGGAAACTCAGGCTGGCCTCCAGCAATCCGGTCCCTCAGGAGGCGTAGCTGAGTTTCATTGGTAATCAGCAAGAGAAAACAATGGCCTTGATCTCGGATTTTCCTGGTTAAAACGTCAGCATGGCTACGCCGAAGACAGCGATGCAGGCGCCGGCGACGGCGCGCAGTGAGACCTCCTCCCTGTGGAGGAAAACGGCAAAAGGGATGATGCAGATCGGCACAAGAGAGAAGATGGTCGAGGCCACGCCTGTGGAGAGGTAGTGGAGCGCCAGTAAGGCCAGAGAGACGCCGAGAAACGGTCCGAGAAAGGCCCCGGCCGAGGTGTGCAACATCGCTTTTCTATCGTTGAAGGCATTCTTGACGTTAGCCCATCTCCGGGTAGCCGTAAAAAACACCAGGAAACAGATGGAGGCGGCGATAACGCGTATCTGGGTGGCCGAAAAGGCGTCGAGATATCCCGAGCCATGCTGCATGCCGGCCTTGCTGAGTACCATGCCGCAGGCCTGTCCGAACATGGCCAGCAGTCCGGCGGCGATACCGGCGACGGTGATGCTTCTTTTGATGCGCTGTCGTCTGGGAGCGGCGCTGGTTTTTTCGGAAATCACCAGGCCGACGCCGCTGAGGGTGATGGCGATGCCAAGCCACTGGTGGAAACTGTATTCTTCGCCGAGGAACATCCAGCCGATCACAGCTGCCGTGGGAGCTGCCAGGCTATGCAGCAGCATAGCCAGCCTGGGACCGAGTTCCACAAGCGCCTTGAATAAGAAAATGTCGCCGATAAAGAAGCCGACCGTGCCTGAAAGCCCAAGCAGTATCCAGGAGCGCAGGGGAAAATCAAGCGGCAGGGGGGAACCGTCGCGTACGAGCAGAAAGGCGCTGAAGAAAAAGAGTGCCGCCGCCATTCTGATGATGTTGACCGCCAGAGGACCGACGCGTTTCGAGGCGGCCTCGAAAAACTGGACGCTGAGGGTCCAGCAGAAAACCGTGCCGATGGCGATTATGATGCCTGTAACAGACATAGTGTCAAACCCGAGATAAAGATGCTCTGCAGCTGTGGGACCGCACTGTTGCCGTGCCGCTCTTCCAGCCGTTGGTGTGTGAAGAGATCGGCAGCATCTTATTTAGGTGGTAATCAAAGAGAAGACAAGAAGAATATGACCTGCAATCATCGGAAATATACTGCATAACATATGCAGGGGGAGCATCCCGTAAATACCACGATGTGACTGTATCTGCAGCTTTTATGAAATTGCTGGCAAAAAAGGGTGCAAGCTCTGTCGAAAGGTGGTTCTTTGGTGCAACGCAATGAAAAAACAGAAGCAAAGCACCCATTAGACAAACGATGCGAAAAAGCTGGAAAAAGCAAAAAAAAGGCGATAACGTAGCGGTGTAGAGTGCCATACAGCCGGAAAGAGCAGAGATTTTGAAATGAACGACGGACCCATGGACGCCACGGAAATAATCCTTGAAAGCATATCCGACGGAGTTTTTACCGTAGACCACGAATGGCGCATTACTTCCTTCAACCGGGCGGCGGAGGAAATTACCGGCTTTTCGCGCCAGGAGGCGATCGGTCGCTATTGCTGGGAGGTTTTTCGTTCCAATATGTGTGAAGGTGATTGCGCTCTCCATAAAACAATGCGCGAGAAGCGGACCTGCTTCAGCTTCTCCACCCATATTATTAATAAACGGGGTGAAACAAAACCTATCAGCGTTTCCACATCACTGTTGCATGACGAGAACGGCAAGATTCTCGGCGGCGTTGAAACCTTTCGCGACAATTCCGTGGAGGAGGAGCTTCGCCGCGAGCTCAACGGCAGTTTCAGACAGGGTGATATGGTCAGCCGCAGTCCTTTGATGAAAAAGATCTTTGCTGTTCTGCCGAAAATAGCCAAAAGCAACAGTACGGTACTCATTGAAGGCGATACCGGCACAGGTAAGGAAATCCTGGCCAAAGCCCTGCATGACCTGTCGATGCGCAAAGACAAGCCATTCATCGCCATCAACTGCGGAGCCTTGCCCGACACTCTTCTCGAGTCCGAGCTTTTCGGTTACAAAGCCGGTGCCTTTACCGATGCGGTCAGCGATAAGCCCGGGTATTTCGCCATGGCCGAAGGCGGAACCATCATGCTCGATGAGGTGGGGGAAACCAGTCCCTCCTTCCAGGTAAAACTGCTGCGGGTTCTTGAGGAACGGGAATATCAGCCGCTTGGCGGCACCAGAAAGGAAAGCGTCAACGTTCGCATTCTCGCTGCCACCAATCGTGATCTCGAGGTGCTGATAGACCAGGGTCGTTTTCGCCAGGATCTCTTCTACAGAATCAACATAGTTCGTCTGCGCCTGCCGCCGCTGCGTGAAAGAAAGGAAGATATTCCCCTGTTGATAGAGCGGTTCGTCGACAAGCTGAACCGGCTGCAGGGCAAAGCGGTGACCGGCGTCGACAGCGAAGCCTTGAACTGGTTGATGAATTATGATTATCCCGGGAATATCAGGCAACTGGAGAATATCATCGAACATGCTTTCATTCTCTGTTCCGAAGGAGAGATAGAGACACGGCACCTGCCGGGCTATATGGCCGTTTTCGGTACCTCCATAGGGGCGGCTTCCTCGTCGATGCAGGACATTCGCAAGTCCACGGAAGAAGAGGCCATACTCAAGGCGCTGCAGCGCAATGGCTATAACAGGCTGGCGGCGGCAAAAGAGTTGGGTATGCACAAGACCACTCTTTTTAGAAAATTGAAAAAATACAAGATCAAGCTCCCCGACGTTGACGGCCGCAGTACAACCCGCCAGCCTTGAGTCAGGTGGAAAATGGGGCCGGCCGTCCTCGCCTGTTCATCCCATTTTGTCCGATATCTTCCTTGTGCTCAAAATTTCTTGATTACCCATAGGCTGATAATCTCGTAAAAAGTCATCTTTTTTGTCATTCCGGCGAAGGCCGGAATCCATAACTAGCTAAAATAACTGGATTCTGAATCCGTCATGCCGGACTCGATCCGGTATCAGAATGACCAAATGGCTGACTTTGAGGTTTTTACGAACTCATCATAGGCTGATTACCCCTAATGTTCAGCAATATGTTTTGAGACAGGGTACCCTTTTCCCGGGACGCCATAAACCCACCCCTGGGGGCTTGACCGCAGCCGTCTTGGCTGCAGACACCCGTGAAAAGGGCATCCTGTCTCTCCATAATTGGTTAAGCTGAGTTTCAGGGGTAATCAGAACCCATAAAGCTCAGCTTCCTGTTCATTGCCCTGGAGGCGCTTATCTCACTCGAGGCCATAAACCCATCCACAGGGGGCAACGCTTACGCCGTCCAGGCTGCTAAGATCGTGTGACAAGCACCCCCAGGATTGAAAGGGAATCCCTCCTGTTTTTTCTTTATCATGGCCGGCTGACATCTTTCGTCCCGTCGGCTTGCCTCCTTCCTCATTGCTGATCTCTCTGCCAAAGAGCATGCCCTTGGCAATGTCATATGGTTGCGCCCAAGGGTAGCATGGGTGCATCTGTAGAGGGGTGCGATAAGTAGCGCATGCGCTACTCTAAGGTCCGCCGTTGGGCGAGTGGTGATTTTAGTTGTCGCATAATTCTTGAAATATCCAGGGATTGCTCACCCTGGTGGGGAAAAGAGTCCATTGGCACGCTATCTGCTTACTGCTTGGTAAGGCAGTGAGGAGGTAGCCGAAAAGAATCCATCGGCGGCGACTGTGAAGGCACCGAAGGAGGTTCTTGTCCATGATGGATAGGCATTACGTACTGCGGTGGCTGGAAGGGCGGAAAAGGCTGTTTCAGCAGGCGCGGTGAAAACGCTCGTGAGAGTGAGCGACTTATGTCAGCAAGCGAGACAGGCAATGGATTCCTCAACGGTAAAACCACATATCCTGGAAAGCATCTCCGACGGGGTTTTTACAGTCAACCACCAGTGGCGTCTTACCTCTTTTAACCGGGCGGCGGAGAACATCACCGGTGTCTCGCGCGATGATGCCATCGGCCGGTACTGCTGGGAGGTTCTTCGTTCCTCGATGTGCAAAGAAGACTGCCCTCTCCGCAAGACCATGACGGAGAAAAAAAGCTATATAAATATAGCCGGTTCCATACTCAACGCCGAGCAGAAAAGAATCCCGGTAAGCGTATCCACGGCACTGCTGCACGATGAGAATGGAGAGGTTATCGGCGGTGTCGAAACATTCCGTGACGCCAGGATGGAAGGGGGCCTGCGGCCTGGGGCCGAAGGCAACTTCAGGCAAGGCGGGATGGTCAGCCGGAGCCCGCTTATGAAGAGGCTGTTTTCGATTCTGCCCGAGGTTGCCAAAAGCGAGAGTACGGTTCTTATCGAAGGCGATACCGGTACCGGCAAAGAGATGCTGGCCAAGGAACTGCACGACCTCTCCCTGCGTCGGGACAGGGCCTTTGTGGCCATCAACTGCGGCGCCCTGCCAGATACGCTGCTCGAATCCGAGCTGTTCGGCTACAAGGCAGGGGCTTTCACCGATGCCCTCAGCGATAAGCCGGGCTACTTCGAGATGGCTGAAGGCGGCACGATCATGCTAGACGAGATAGGCGAAACCAGCCCGGCCTTTCAGGCCAAATTACTGCGGGTGCTCGAAGAGCGTGAATTTCAGCCGCTAGGCGGCGTTCAGAAGCAGCATGCCAATGTCCGTATACTCGCTGCGACCAACAGGAATCTGGAGGGACTCATCGAGCAGGGCCTTTTCCGTGAGGATCTGTTTTATCGAATTAATATCGTTCGTCTGACCCTGCCGAGGCTCAGGGAACGCAGGGAGGATATTCCTCTGCTGGTAGACCGTTTCGTGGAGAAATTGAACAGGCGTCAGGCAAAGGCGATAAGGGGCGTGACAGATGAGGCCATGAGACTCCTTAACGAGTATGATTATCCTGGGAATATCAGGGAGTTGGAGAATGCAATCGAGCATGCCTTCATCCTCTGTTCTCAAGGTGAGCTGGGACCTGGGCATCTGCCCGAATACCTCGTTCATGCCGGCAAAACCGTGGACATGAAGCCGATGTCCATCCATAACATTCGGCAAACAAGCGAAGAGGAGGCCATACGCAGCGCTTTGGAACGTAACGGCAACAACAGACTGGCTGCGGCAAGAGAGCTGGGCATGCACAAAACCACACTCTTCCGAAAACTGAAAAAGTATAAGATCCGTCCCGGCGAAGGCGATGGTCGCAGCAGCCGCAGGCGAGGTAATGCGAAAAACGATGAATAAGATACCCGCAGATTCCGGGAGCGCAATGATGGCTGCAGACAGCTGTAAATGCGCCTATCGGGAGTCCTCTCCGGGCTTGCGGGTGCAGCGGACGGCAAGAGATGGCATTTCCGGACAAAAGCGTTGGAGACAAAAATGCCAAAGGTAGCTTGTGTGCAACTCAAAACAGGCCCAAGAGTATCGAAAAAGCTACCTAAGTAGGGCCTCGATAGTGATCGTGGACGTCATGCATGAAGGAAAAAACTGTATTCTTAGACACATATAGCGCTCCACGGACTTTGCCAGAGGGCTGGCATGGTTCATGCTTCATAAAGAATAGAGTATCGCAAGATAAGGTTAAAAGTAACATGAAAACAATGTCATAGCTCAATAATGGTCTCAACGGAATGCAGACAGTATCAATTATGCATCACAAAAGAGATGGAAGGAGGTGAAGGTACAGAGATTACCGGCTAGCCGGTAAATGCGGAGATGCTCAGAGTCACTTTTTACGAGGGAGATCGCGGTTGACACCAGGGGCCGATTGTATTGCCCCAGTGTGTGCCTGACAATGGGAAAGACTATTGTCGAAAATGTGTCGCAGGTCGATCACTCCTTGCGGAGGGAACAGAAATGGTTGAGACAATGTGTAAAATCGCAACAACGGTCATCCATGCCGTCAGGACGGCAATTGAGATCCTCATCATCATGCTGTTTTGCCTCATGGTGGTGGTCATTTGATCAAAGGGGCGGGTAACGCAACGATTTAGCGTCACCGCAGAGCTTTCATCAACAGTCGCAGTCTTCCGGCAATCGATGGGCCGCCGGCGGCAACGGGGAAATAAAGCACGTCGGAGGCAACCGGCATCACTTCCCTGGCGCCAGAGCCTGCAGGCAGGTTGCCTACAAAACCGTTAGAAACTGAGCGCGACAAGAGCGCATACAAAGATGATGTGGGTATCGTCGGTGGGGAAAGTGTGTCCTTTCGTAATGTGCATATGCAACAAAGAGGCGGGCTGGTCCTCGGAGGCTTCTCGAATTATCAGCCGGTGCTCACTGAAAGTGAAGTGGAGATGAGTACGACCCAAGTCCCCTAAGCCAGTGAAGGAGAAAACCGTGAGGAATATAAGTCATTATCTGGAATTGTATAACGAAATCAAAAGCCTTGGCGCAAAAGACATGGAATCCTGTATGCAATGCGGTACCTGCAGCGCCTCCTGTCCTCTTTCGCAGGGAAACTATCCATTTCCGAGAAAGATATACAGATATATACAACTCGGTCTCAAAGAGCGGCTTCTGGCCTCATCCGAACCCTGGCTCTGTTACTACTGCGGTGAATGCAATACCGAGTGTCCCCGGGGGGCTGAGCCGGCGGAGACGATGATGGCCGCCCGAAGGTGGCTGACGATGCAATATGACTGGACCGGTTTGGCGCGGAAATTCTATTTTTCCAAGGCCTGGGAGTTCGGCGCATTGGCGGCGGTGGCGCTGGTGGTGATTCTCCTGTTTGTTGTATTCCATGGTCCGATCATCACCGACCGGGTTGCCGTCAACACCTTTGCTCCGGTCGGCTGGGTGGAGTTTGCTGATCTCCTCCTGGCCGGACTGTTGGCGGCCTTCCTGCTGTCGAACGGCTATCGCATGCATAAATTTATCATGGATGGAGAGAAGGTTCCGCTGGCGCACTATTTTTCCGAGGCCAAGACCTTTCTGGTCCACTTCGCGACTCAGAAAAAATGGCGGCAATGCGGTGATGATAAAAGCAGGTGGTTGAAGCATTTTCTTTTGGTCAGCGGCTATCTGACCATGCTCACCTTGATCATCGTCTTTCTGCGATGGTTTCAAGTCGATGACAGCAGCTGGCATTTCACCAGTATATTCGGCTATTATGCAACAGGTGTCCTTCTCTATATTACCGGGGAGATGCTTGTCAGTCGTATGAAAAAAAAGGAGACCATGCATCGGTATTCGCACATGTCCGACTGGTTGTTTCTCGTTCTGCTGTTTGCGACAACCCTTACAGGGATCCTCATGCATTTTCTCAGGCTGGCCGGCTGGCCCATAGGGACCTATGTCATGTATGTCGTCCATCTGGCCATCGCTGTGCCGATGCTGGTCATCGAGGTGCCCTTCGGTAAGTGGTCGCACCTGTTCTACAGGCCGTTCGCCGTTTTCCTGTCCCGGGTTAAGGAGCGGGCACAGAAGACCTCGGTGGTCGATTACCGGGCGATAAAGGCCGACGCCGGAGAGACCTTTTCCACATGCATGCACTGCGGTACCTGTACCACGGTCTGTCCCAACGGTGATGTCTCCAATTACAGTCCCCGGCTGATCCTGCGCCATATCGCCCTGGACAGGGCGACGGAAGTGACCGTCGATAACGCTTCATGGAACTGCGTTACCTGCAACAGCTGTACCGAACACTGTCCCCGGGGAATCAGCTTTCTCGAGGTGCTCAAATCCATCAGAAGGCGGGTCGTCGATGCCGGCCTCATGCCAAGGGTCTTTCAGGGGCCCGTCGACAGCCTTATCAATAACGGCAACCCCTGGGGCGGCAAACAACAGCAACGTCTCGACTGGACAGGCGACATAGGTGTCCCCTCCTATGAAGACAGCCATGAATACTGTCTCTTTACCTGCTGTACCACCGCCTATGACGACGGCCGGGAGGGCAGAAGCAGGAAGGCGGGACAGGCGCTTCTGCACCTGCTCGAAGCCGGCGGCGTCTCCTACGGCAGTCTCGGAACCCAAGAGAGCTGTTGTGGCGATATGGTCGATAAAATCGGCAATGCCGAGGTTGCCGGCGATCTCCAGCGGAAAAATACAGATATGTTTCAGCAGGCCGGGGTCTCCAGGATAGTGACGGTTTCCCCCCACTGTCTTTACACTTTCAAGAATGACTATGCCGATCTTGAAAACGTCGAAGTCGAGCATTATACGGAACTGCTGGACAGGTGCCTGCATAATGGCGATCTGCAACCGCAGAAACGGCTCGATGTAAAAGTGACCTACCATGACCCATGTTACCTGGGACGGCACAATGACATATACGAGGCTCCTCGTCGGATCTTGCGCTCCATCCCCGGCCTCGAATTCATTGAGCTGCCCAATAACCGCGAGCGAAGCTATTGCTGCGGCGCAGGCGGCGGAGGAATTTGCAAAGGCGGGGATGAGAAGCAATTTGCCGAAAAGCGCATACAAGAGGCTGTTGCATCGGGTGCTGCGATACTTGCCACGGCATGTCCCTATTGTATCCGCATGTTGAGCGACGCCAGGGACAAGCTTGGAGCAGGTGATAAAATACTCATCAGGGATGTGGCCGAACTGCTGTGGCAGTCAGTGGCGGATGAGGAGGTTGTGTAAGGTATGGCGGAGATGCCTGATTTGTAGTCCCTCTCATCCGATCGGCATCAAACCAGTATTTGTACCTGTGGCGAATTGATGATAGAGTGGGCAGGATGGAAGAGCTGAGAGAGGCTGCCGCTTCTCTCGGCTCTGTATTTGATTCAGGGAAGTCACGGCTTCTTTACCACTTCTGTTCACACTGACATGAAACTTATCATCGGCAACAAAAATTACTCCTCCTGGTCGCTGCGGGCATGGCTGCTGCCGGCCTTTCACAGGATTTCCTTCGAAGAAATCAGAATTTCGCTCTCCGTTGCCGGCACTTCTGCAGCCATTGGCCAATATTCTTCGGCCGGCAAGGTTCCGGTCCTGCATAACGGTGATCTCATTGTCTGGGACTCGCTGGCCATCTGCGAATATATATCGGAGAAATATCTCAGCGGCGGCGGCTGGCCCGAAGATATGGACATGCGGGCCGAGGCCCGATCCTGCAGCGCCGAGATGCATTCGGGTTTTCCTGCTCTCAGACAGCTGATGCCGATGAACTGTCGGGCGCAGGGACGCAAAGTCGACATGACTCCCGCCTTGACAAAGGATATAGACCGCATCGACACGCTCTGGAAATCGCTGCGCAGGCAATATGCCCGGGGAGGGCCGTGGCTGTTTGGCGATTTTTCCATTGCCGATTGCATGTTCGCCCCGGTGGTTTTTCGCTTTGCCACCTACTCTCCACAGATCTCGGAAGCTTCCAGAGCCTACATGCACACTGTACTCTCGCACCCC
>JBEPWT010000004.1:0-91294 GCA_041642275.1 Desulfopila sp.
GCCGGTGCCCGGCAGGCTGATGCCGGATTCATCATGCCGATATGCGCCTATTGTCATCTGCAGTTCGACACCAGCCAGCTGCATATTGCCGAAGAACAGGAAATCCTGCCCGTACTGCTCTTCCCCCAACTCCTCGGCTTATGTCTGGGACTCGACGAACGGGAACTCGGCATCATGGAAAACAGAACCGTCACCGACGAAATTCTGCAAAGCCTGAGTGCCCTGCTGGGTCCGCCCGCAGAAGACAAAAAGAAGAAAAGGAAGAAAAAAAAGCAGCCGGCTGCCGCGTCCTGATTTTCCGGTGCCGGCGCCCCGCGAAGAAAAACCATCCGCAACTCATGGCGGAGTACTCCGTCACCAACTCCGCCATGAGCTTTCTTACGTAATTCCGAAACCTTAAAATGCGCCAGGAATGTTTGGCGAATTTACTTTAATTCCCTGCAATTATGCTTATATTGTAAGGCAACCGATTATTTCCCATCCATTGTAAACGGAGAATATGTATGAGTAAAGTTATAGCTTTTGCCGGCAAAGGCGGCGTTGGCAAGACAACAGTTGCCGCTCTTGTCATTCGTCACCTCGCCCGCAGCGGCAAGGCCCCTATACTCGCCGTGGATGCTGATCCCAACAGCAATCTCGGCGAAACACTGGGCCTTCAAGTAACAAGCACCATCGGCGACATCAGGGAAAATTTCATGAAAGATCCCCAGGGAGTGCCGTCGGGGATGGATAAAGCCATATACCTTGAAACCTTGGTGGAACAGGCTCTGATTGAAAAACCGGAATTCGACCTGCTGGTGATGGGACGTCAGGAGGGACAGGGCTGTTACTGCATGGTCAACAATATCCTGAATAATTTTGCCGATAAACTTGCCGCCAGCTATAAATATATCGTTGTCGACAATGAAGCCGGCATGGAACACCTGAGCCGGCGCACCAGCGGCAAGGTGGATATGCTCTATCTGGTAACGGACTATTCCCTTCGAGGATTGCGGGCCGTAAAAAGAATCCACTCCATGCTCGGCAGTCTCAACCTCGAGGTGGGCAGTCTGGGGATCGTCGTCTCCCGTGGACCAGCCAAGCTGGGCGAGGCGTTCACCGCCGAGGCCGAAGAGATAGGTATTCCCATCGCAGCAATCATTCCTGATGACCCTACTTTGCTGGATTACGACATGGAAAGAAAATCCCTTCTCGACCTGCCCGATGATTCGCCTTCGGTCGTTGCTGTTGATCAAATGCTTAAAGCGACTGTTCCCGCCTGACAGGCAAGGATTTTCCGGACGCGGGGCAGCAGCACACCGCTTGCTGCCCCTGCAATCCCGCCGCCGACGCCGCCCTTTCACCCCGTCACTGCATCTTTTCTTTTTGACGCAACATTCACTGTGTATGACAAACTTGATAATCTCGTAAAAAGTCATCGAGTCCATCAAACTTGATCTACGTCAATGTCAGAGTGCAGCAAACGCTATAGAATGGAGATACCGTTAAAGATGATTGGATGTATTGTCTCCGGAGAGTGTGGAGACTGCAGGCGACAAGGCTCAGGAGGAGAAAGATTATGAAATGTCCAGGACAAGCCACACAATATTGGGACGAAAATGCCATCTATGAAGTAAGCTGCCCCCAGTGCGAGGCCATGGTGGAGTTCTACAAAGACGATACTACGCGCAAATGCAACCATTGCGGTCATCGTTTTGTCAACCCGAAGATGGATTTTGGCTGTGCCGCCTACTGCCAGTTTGCCGAACAGTGTCTCGGCACGCTTCCGGAAGAGTTCGTTGCCGAACGCGGCGATCTCTTTAAAGACAAGGTGGCCGTCGAAGTAAAGAGATTCTTCCGGAATGACTTTAAGAACATCAGGCGTGCGGCGAAAACAGGGAGTATTGCCGAAGAGCTGGGGCGGCGGACCGCGGGAGTTGATATGGCCGCACTGCTCTGTTCAGCCTATCTTCTGGCAGTGGTTTGCCGGCATCGCCATGATTCCGCCTGGCAAGAGATTGCGACGGGTTCGTCGGCGCCACTGGATACGGAAGCCGCCCGAGAAATTCTGCTGAAGCTGGGTGCCGATGAAACTCTTATCTCCAGAACGACGACGCTTCTTCAGAGCGTATTTGCAAAAGATGATGCTGCCGATGACAGTACCGTCGGCGTTATCAGGGATGCATATCTTCTGACGCAGCTGGAGGAGGCTCTCAAACAGAAAAAACAGACAGGAATCGAGGTTGCGGACATTCGACAAAATATCGCCACCGCCGCCGGCCGGCAGGCGGCGGATGAGCTTCTCGCCGCTGTTCAACGCTAATCGCCTGATTTCCGTCTCCGGTTTCAGGCTGGTCCGCTATCTGCTGTCGAGACTGTCCGCCTTTTTCTCGAGAAAATGAATAATGCAGGATTCCCTGAATTTGCAGTATATGGCCGGATCCTTGCATTGCAGGCATTGCCGGCAGAGATAATATTTGTGTTTCTGACAGAAATAGCTGGCATCCCTTTGGGGATGATTTTTACAGGTGGCCATTATATCAATACTTATGGTTGTATGGCGCTCATTGCCAGCGCTCCTCGTTCGGTTTTGGGGCGGGATGTAATTTTTTCTTGAGAAAATTTACCTCATTTGGCAGCGGTTTTCTTCTCTTAATCGAATAAAAGGCATGATCACCCAGTTGCCCGCGTTTATGAAAGGTTACTATTTCGATATCCGATGAGCCGGCTTCTGCCTGCTCTGCCCACAAAACCTTTTCCATTTCCAGCCCGAAATCTTCGCAAATACGTTTGGCGAAACGCTCGGGATTGGCCGAGACGGAATAGCCGCTGCCCGTATTGGTGAAGACACAGACATAGGGGCGTATATAGGATACGGTATTGTCTTCTTCTGCGAGATTGACAATGGTGATGTCGTAGGCCCCGGGAAACCAGGAAATTGGTTCGCGCTCATCCGTCTTTTTCCCATCCCAGCTGTATCGGCCCTGATAAATAGCCATGATTTCCTCCCTGAAAAATCTTGAGAAAACCCTCAAGTCCTGAGCCTGCCGCAATCGGCTCATAGTACCAGGGGCTGTTCTGGCAGAGCCGTACATTCCGCCGGAACAGCCCCTTTAGCAGCTGTATGCCTTACAACATACAGTGGCGAGACGAGGATCACTCCATGGAACGCCTGTCCTCCATGCTCGCCAGGATCCTTTCTTTCTTGGTATCGATGCCGAGTGCGGCCCTTTTCTTTTCGATATGGCGGATCATCATCCGGGCCATATCATAGGGGTTGTCGGCAAATCCCCATTTTCCAAATCCTTTCTTTTCATAATCCTCAAAAAGATGCTTTTCGAAGTTGGTGCCTTTAATGATCGGGAAGGTATGGCCAAAGACGGTATAGACCCCGCTGGCGACGAAGTACTGACCAATGGCCAGGGCTTTCTCACTCATCCACTCCGGAGCACAGCCGGCAGCCGGCAGGTCGGCTATGGACTCTCCCAGTCCCCCGGTCTTGACCATTTCAGAAGCGGCTATGAGGATCCTGGTATTGTCGACGCAGGAGCCGAGACCAAGCACCGGCGGCATACCCACCGTCTCACAGACCTCAGCCAGCCCATCGCCGGCCAGTGCCGCAGCACCTGGTCCGGTCATACCGGCCTTGGCAAGAGCTACCTGAGAGCAGCCGGTCTGCAGAACGAGAATATCGTTTTTAATAAGCTCTCTGACCAACTCGACATGGGAGAAGTCCTGCTTGGAACGGGGGTTGGTGCACCCGACCACTCCGGCGACTCCTTTGATTTTGCCGTTGATAACGTTGTCGTTGAGCGGTTTATAGCTCCCCCTGAACACGCCGCCGAGCATATAGCTGATATACTCATGGGAAAATCCGTGAATCCCTCTGGAGGTATTGCGCGGTATCTCGATCGGTTTGCTCCGGTTCTTGTAACGGCTTACGGCCTTGATGATGATATTGTCGGTACACTCGGTGGGATTGTGCTCATCGAGTTCAATATGTTCCGCCCCTTCTATTTTGGCACGGTAGTTTGTTGTTATGAATGCGGTATCATAGCATTTGGCAATTCTGCTCATGTCCTGCTTGATACATTGAATATCGACGGTCATGGCATCCACCGCTCCAGTTACCAGAACTGCCTCGGTTGAAGAGAAATTGCCGGCATGCGGCAGTCCGTGTCTCGAAACCATTTCCAGACCGGAACAGCACATTCCAACGAGGTTGATGCCTTTGGCGCCGACGTCTGTTGCCATCTTTTTCATTGCCGGGTCTGCCGAGGATACCATCATGGCCTCGAGCAGATTAGGCTCATGGCCATGGACGATTATGTTGACATGATCCTCCTTCAACACCCCCATGTCCATTTCAACTTCGACTGGCGAGGGAGTACCGAAGAGTATGTCGCTTATTTCGGTGGATACCATCGATCCGCCCCAGCCATCGGCAAGAGCGGTTCTGGTGATCTGTTTGGTGATGTTTTCATAATCCTGATCGACGCCGATCGCCGTGCGATGCATTATTTCCATGATTTCCCGCATGGCACCGCGGGGAACCACCCCTTCCTTGCGCCAGGTTTCCAGCGTTTTCGCCGGCACCCTCTTGACCAGAGGGATTTCGCCATGAACCTGAGTATAGGTCAGTTCAAGCTCCCGATAGAGATCCGTGGCAACGTCTTTGACGGATCTGCCTTCGGTTTCAATCTCCAGGGACTGAGCTACCTCGAAGAGCTTCTGCTCATCTTTTATGCGGAAATCCTTGACTTTGCCGTTTATGACATCACGGAACAGCTCCAACATGGCCATGCCGTGATCGGTATGGGCGGCAGTACCTGCAGCAACCATTCGCCCCAGGTTTCGCGCCATGATGGTATCGACGGTGGCACCGCAGACACCTACCCTGTCATAGGGACTGTTGACGTTCATGCGGCACGGCCCCATGGAACAGTGTTTACAACAGGCGGATTTCTCTCCTATGGGACAGGCCTTAACTTCATTGGCACGGTCGAAAAAGAGTTCAACGCCATCTTTTCGAGCTTTCGTTATCATCTGTGCGGTGGACTCGCACGTAGTAATATCCTCTACCTTCATCAACTCTTTTATTTTTGCCATGCTTCCTCCAAAAGGATTTAGGGTTTCGGATGATACACAGCAGCTCACAATTTGTGATATTATCTGCTGTTCTCAACCGAACAGTCTCGTTATCAGATGCTTCCGCATTTATCAGCACAAAGGTGATTAAATATTATTCCCAGATAGGAGTAAAGTCAAGGAATGCAGAGAGAAAGTTATTGAAGAAATGACGATTTATTCGCTATTTAAATCAACCACTTCCCTGCTACATCGTGGTAGAGAGGTGATATGACACTCTTTTTTTCAAGAGTGCGGAAGGGGTATTGCCTGCGAGAAACGCTAATGTTCCTATGTGCTGCTGGACTTTTTCCAGAGCCCATGCCGGCGACTTCGATGAATTTTTACGAGATTATCAGGTGTTGAGCTTTTCGAGTTTTGCGGCTATATCAAACAGTTCAGGTGGAGCCTTGTTAAGGTCATCAAAAGGCCTTTCCCCCCTGCGGTCAGCCATGACGACCTCCTCCATTTCCGGCAGGAAACCGAGTATTTTGTGGCCCTCAAGGGATTTCCTGATCAATTCCTTATCTACTTCGTCGCGCACCCGGTTACCCAGCACGACGATGTTTTGTATACCGATATCGTTTCCCAGTTTTGTGATCTGCTCTGCAGCAACCCTGCTGCGGGCACCGGGATTGACAACAATGACCAGGGCATCCACCGAACTCGAGGTAGCCCTGCCAAGATGCTCCACCCCGGCCTCCATATCCATCAACACAATGTCATCGCGGTAGAGTACCAGGTGGGTCATCAATGCCTTGAGAATAGTACTTTCCGGGCAGATGCACCCAGAGCCGCCGGATTTTACGGTTCCCATCACCAGCAGTTTCACCCCGTCCCTTTCCCTGGAAAAGCGATCAGGGATGTCGTCAACTCTGGGGTTGAGGGTGAAAAAACCACCCATGGTTCCTGGCTCCGCCCCCGTTCGCTCGGCAATCAGTTCGGTCAATTCGGCGATGGGGGTAATGGGTTCCTGTTCCGATATGCCAAGTCCGGCAGCGAGATTTGTCACAGGATCGGCATCAATGGCGATTACCGTTTTCTCCCCTCTTGCCGCCAGGCACCTGGCTATAAGCGAAGTAACCGTCGTTTTACCGACTCCGCCCTTGCCGCCAAAAGCTATTTTCAGGCTCACCTTGTATGCTCTCCTCGTTGATAGTGACACAAACTACTCTTCGACGACCTTGCCATCGTTGTCTATCATGGCGACGACGAAGCCGTTTCTTTCGGCATCTTTGTACAGTTCTTCAAGAAGCACTGCCTGCACTTGATATTTCCTGCCTTTTTCCTTGGGCAGGGAAAGGAAACAGTCATCGGCCGCTTCTTTAGAATCAAAGGCGGGAATGAAGTCGATCCCTTTTTCGGTGTTATGCAGCCCCAGAAATGTTGCCTGCGTATCAGGGTCGCAGACTACAACGTATACCCAACCTTTGTCCCGTGCTTTTTCCGCCATGCTTTCACCTCTTGAAATCATCAATTGATCTCAATACATATCAAAAAAGGTATCTTGTCCTTGCAATTTTCACCTCCAACCTACAGAGATAAACATGGAGAGCCCAATTGCAATAGAATAGTGATGCTCCTGCCGCCTCGGATGATATGCCCTGAAAAAAAAGGCCCCACCCTGTGCGGATGAGGCCTGAACAATGGCAATGCCTGAATACTCTTACATCAAGTCCAGGTACGAATCCGAGAACAGGGTCTCCCCCATGATGACACGAACGGTCTTGACGTAATCGGCTAGCTCCTTGTCCAGAGAACTCAGGTCTGGAGCGGTGCCGTCCATTGCCTGGTGAACGACTTCGACGATTTCCGGACGCTCGCCTTTGGCCACAGCTGTCAGGTTCGTATCCAGTGGATCGGCAATTACCGATTTCATGCCATAGCGTTCGAGCATGATCATATAGGTGGTGTTCAGTATCGGCCGCAACTCCACAGGGGGACCGTTGGATATATTGGAAAGCCCGCAGGTGCTCATTGCTCCGGGAGCGATATCTTCGAGCATCATCTGGAAATTGAGAAGACTGACGCATTGCTGCTGCTGGATATTGACCGGGGTGACGATACCGTCGACCCAAATCTTTTCGTTGGGAATGCCAGCCTCATTGGCGGCATAGCACAGTTCCACACACAGCGCCGCCCGCTCGTTTTCGTCGCGGGGCAGTCCGTCCGGCCCCCACAGCAGAGCGACGATGTCAGCCTCATACTTGGCGGCCATCGGCAGCATGACCTCATATCTTTCCGGCCTGGCCATTATGGAATTGACGATATGCGGCTTTGTCGCCGGCTTGAGGACCTTGAGACCTTCCTCGATGGCGGCGATATTGGATGTGTCGAGCAGCAGCGGCACATCCCCGGAGACCTCCTGGACCACCTGACAGACCCAGGGCATCAATTCGTGACCGTCTTTTTTCGCAGGACCAAGATTGATATCGATGTAATCCATGCGTTTTTCAATCTGATCCTGCACTTCTGCCTGAATCGGTTTTGGGTCACGCTCCTTATATGCCCGTCCTATCACCGTGGAAATGACGTTCAGGCTTTCTCCAAATAAAATCATAATCCTTCCTCCAAAAAAGTGGGTATATCAGCTATATTTTCACGCCTTTGCTTTCAGAAAACCGGGTAAATGGGCGGCCTCCCGCGGACCGACGGTTATGGTCCACCCGGGCAGTTCTTCCTCGACATCGCCTGCAATGGCGGCGGCGTATCCCGGAATGATGAGTTCGGTATGCTTGACCTTGTCCATGATACCGCTCTTCTTGACGAACATGCCGACGTCATCGCCGCCGAACTTGCCTGCAGCCCAGGCGGTGAGAACGGAAAGGCCTTCCGAGTCCTTGATGAGCAGCCAGGCCGAGACCTTGCTTGCCTCGATTTCGCCGGAGACGATAAAATAGGTAAGGGCGAAGTTGGTGGTCACCAGTACCGGGGAGTTTTCGTCCGGCGTGCCGATCTCAAAAATTCCTTCGGTTACCGTCATGGGACGCTGCGGATCGGTGAAGATATTGAGCCGCTCGAGCAGGAGGGGGAAGATAATCTCGGTTTTCAAGTCGGAGAGTACGACAATACCGCCGTACTTGGCGACAAACATGGCACCGATCAAGGTCTCCATATCGGTATTGGTGGCCATCTCTGCCGGGAAGGTTATGGTCGGGAAACCGACGGAGCGGTTTGAATCTTTCAGTGCCGCCCTTCTCAAGGCCACCTGGTCCTCGAGCGCCTGCTTGAGGTCCCTGCTGCCCGTGTCGATGACCAGGTCTTTGAGCCCCATGGCCACCAGTTTGTCGGTGAGGGCGATGACACCGTCGATGGAGTCGGCCTTGACGGCCAGAGGCAGATCGTTGTCAAGGGCGATCTGGCCGAAGGCGTCGGCTGTTTTATCCGTTGCCGCATAGATAAGAGGACGTTTGAAGCCGGCTGTTTCTACAGCCGCGGCAATCACCTCGGCTTCCGGGCTCATCAGAATAAGGTTGAATTCCGATTTTTCGGCAACATATTTGGCCAGTGCGGCGAAGGCCTCCTTGTCACCATTGACATCCTTGAGGGCCACAAGCTCCGGGCGCAGGTTGAAGCCGACACGTTCATATTGGAAAGCGTTCCAGGCGGCAAGCTTGGTTTCGAGGTCAGCCTCCGAGGTGTCCGAGGTTATGGTGCCGGCAAAAAGTGTCGGGTTGAAAAAGGTTTTTTCATGCCTGTACATCACGGTTTCACCGCCGGTGGCGGCCTTTCTCACACCTTTGCCGATCTTGACGGGTCGTATGGGCGGAGCCGAAGCTTCGGCCAACTGCTCCCGCGCCTCATCGGAAACATAGGGGCAGGCATCGAGTTCAGCCTTGCCGGATGCAAGATTCATAGCAAAAGCAAGGCAGGTCGGAACTCCGCACTCCTTGCAATTCGTTTTTGGCAGGAGTTTGAATATCTGAATACCAGTTAACGCCATTGTCTTTATCTCCTTGTTATGGGCAGGGAGCAGTTCCAGAGAAACTGCTCCCCGTCTGAAGTGTTTTAGCCAATCAGCGGATCCATCGACATTGCCGGATGATTCTTCTCCTGCAGCCAGGGCAGAATCTCATCCTCGGTGATGCCAATGGTTTCATCGGCGATCATATCGGCAAAATTCTTGACCCCGAGTTCTTCGCCGCGGGCGTTAAGCCGATCACGGATCTCATCCTTGAGGATCTTCGGCATCCAAACCATGCGCAGAAGGCCGCCATCGCCGACGATGAACTTCTTCTGGGTGATATTGAATTTGGAATGGCCGACGAAGCCGGGCGAGGAGGCGCCGCCGCCCATGACTCCCGCAAGAGTGGTGAACTTCATGCCCGAAGGCGTCTCGCCTGAGTAGTCGCGGCCCACCGTCATCACGCCGTTGCAGCTCGGCAGCATGGCGGCGATACATTCACAGCAGCCGCAGGTGGTCATCGGCGCGTTGACCAGGGAGTAGAAATTGTAGGTCTCATGGGCGCCCTTGGAGGCGGCCTTGAGAAATTCATCGACTCCTTCGAAGCGTCCGAGGACCGGATCGAGCACCTTGCCCTTCTTGATCGGCTGGTTGGGCCCGGTGGGATTGATTTCAAACGAGGCCTTACAGTCCATCCAGTTGTAGGCACCGCAGAGCCCGGTCCTTTCCGGGCTTACGGCACAGACATGGCTGGGGGCAAAGGATTGACACAGTGTACAGGAGTAGAAGGTGTCGACATCTTCGTCGGCCATGGTATCGACTCGCTCATCGCGCATCTTGTACTCGGCTCGGGCCCTTTCCGTCAGTTTGTCGACATCTTCGGGGTTGGTGTAAAGTGTAACTTGAACCTTGTCAATTATCTTCTGGAAATCCTGGTGGAATTTCGCATGCAGAACAACGCCGAGGTCTTTGAGGGTAAAGCCTTTTTCAACGGCCGCCTTGCTGACGCGGACCCAGGAGATATCACGCTGTCCGATGTGCATGACCCCCTGGATATAGTTGATCAGGTGATGAATCTGCCTCTCCAGGATCGGCTCGAAGTCATCCTGGAATTCACGGCCGGCAATCTGGATGTAAATACCCAGCGCCAGCGTGTCGCCCTCTTTGAGATCGCCGATATCCTTACCGACCAGTTCTACCTTGCCGTCTTCGATTTCGTTCATCTCCGCCTTTTTTGCCAGCTCGGTGCATTGGGTCTTGCCGCCGCCCATCTGGCAGTAGAGGTCGGCGCCGCGAACACGCTCACCTTCAAAGGCCGGGCCGAAGGAACAGGGGATATCGATTTCGGTGATGTTGATCTTCAAACCGCGCACCTCGACCGAGCGCTGACATATCTCGTCGTGGGGGACGTTGGCGACCACATGCTCGTAGGTGCAGATACCGGTGGGCAGGATCTCGGGAATATCGGTATCCGCCAGCGTCGGGAAACCCCAGTTGACCGCCCCTGCGGCAGCTACGGCCCATTCGGTACCGACATCGCCCAAGGCGTTTATAAAGGCGAAAATCCTGTTTTTATTGTAAAGCAGCATCTTGCGGTAATCGCCTGGCTGGACGCCGCCGAAGGCCATGGCAGCCCTGTTGGCGAAGCCCAGGGCGAAAACGGCCGAGGAAATGTCGGGTCCGAAGGGAACGATCCGGGTATTCCAGCCAACCTGCATGCCGGCTTCGAGGCACTGCTCGATGACGGTTTTGCCGTAATGGTTGGCAGCGCAGAAGATATAGAGACTCTTCCGCTGATAATCCTCAACGATCATCTTGGCGATTTCCGGATTGGGCGCGGCGCCGACGATGGCGGCAAAGCCGGGGGCGGAACCGTCGACGAACTCGACGCCACGCTTGCGCAGGATAGTGTCGTCTGCGGGTCCAACCCATATTTTCCCAGCATCAATATCTGGATCTTCCTGGGAAATATAAAAATCCGGTTCCCTGAGGATTCGCAGAGCCTCCTTGACTTCATAGGCGAAGATGCCGGCCATGCCTGCATCGAGAAGCGGTCCGAGATAGGGAAGATGGTTCTGTCCTTTCATATGCGGCGGCAGAAGGCCACGGGCAAATTCCAGGGGTTTTTTCAGGTCTTCGAGGGTTTCACACTTCATGCCGGTAAGGGAATAGATAACCGGCAGATAGTAGGCTGTATTGGGAAATCCGATGGGGGTACTGGCATCCTGGGACTGCAGAGCCCTGTCCAACTCACCTTCCACCTGGGATACCACCTTATAGCCGCCCTGTATTGCTGCAAACGCTACTAATCTAGACATGCTTTCCTCCTTTTTTGAGGATGAATTCTATTATTGTCAATGTGTTGGACGCTTACTCCATACCGAGGGCCTGTCTGTCAGCCATATCCATCAGAACTCGCTCACGGGTCTTGTCGATGCCGAGGGCAGCTCGTTTTTTATCGATATGGGCAATCATTTTATGGGCATGCTTGATCGGATCCGGTTCACAATCCCACTTGCCGCCATAGAGTTTTTCCATTTCCTTGTAGAGATAATCCTTGAATTCCGGGGCGCCCTCTACCGGCATGTGATAGCCGAACACCGTGTAGACGCCCGAGGCCACAAAGTACTGACCGATGGAAATGGCCTTCTCGCTCATCCACTCGGGAGCACTTCCCGCCGCCGGAAGATCGGATATGTCTTCGCCGAGACCGCCGGCCTTGACCACTTCGGTGGCAGCCAGAAGAATCCGGCTGTTGTCGACGCAGGAACCAAGGTGCAGTACAGGTGGAATACCCACGGTTTCACAGACTTCGGCAAGACCCGGACCGCAGTGTACCGCAGCCGCTCCAGGGGTGAGCAGTCCGTGGATACCGGCGGCAATGGCGCTGCAGCCGGTGGTGAGAACGATGACGTCGTTTTTTATCAGCTCCTTGATCAGGGTGATATGCTCTTCGTTATGCTTGGTCCTGGCGTTGTTGCAGCCGACAACGCCGGCTATGCCACGGATGCGGCCGTTGATGATATTATCGTTCAAGGTGAAGTAATCGCCTCTGAAGGAGCCGCCCAGGTGGTACTGGATCGATTCTACGCCGAAGCCGGCGATCTGGGTGGTTTTATGCTTGGGAATCATGACATCGGCGCCACGTTCCTTGAAGTTGTCAATGGCCATCTTGACGATGCGCTTGGCATCCTGCATGGCATAATGCTCGTCGAATTCGATGTGAATGACATTGTCCTGCTCCATCTTGGCGATGGGATGGGTGGTAATCAGTTTGGTGTGAAAACACTTGGCGACGTTGGCCAGGTTCTGGAAGATGCACTGGACATCGACGACCATGGCATCGCAGGCGCCGGTGATGATGGCAAGCTCCTGCTGCAGAAAAGTACCTGCAGGCGGCACGCCGTGACGCTGGAGCAGTTCGTTTGCCGTACAGCAGATTCCGCCGAGCTGGATGCCCTTGGCGCCCTGCTCCTTGGCATAGTCGATCATCTCCTGGGATTGGGCGGCGGCAACGATCATCTCGGAGAGCAGGGGCTCGTGGCCGTGGACGATTATATTGACGTGATCTTCCTTCATGATGCCGAGGTTGGCTTCCGACTGCAAAGGCGATGGAGTGCCGAACATCACATCCTGGAGGTCGGTGCCAATCATGGAACCGCCCCAGCCGTCGGCAAGCGCGCAGCGGGTACCCTGTTTCATCAGGTTCTTATAGTCCTGGTCGACGCCCATATGCGTCCGATGCATAATCTCGACGATCTCGCGGTCTATGTTGCGCGGTAAAACGCCCGCCTTTTCCCATTTTTCCTGCAGGAGCTTTGGTGCTCTCTTGAGATAATCAACCGAACCTTCGGCTTTCCCCCACTCATCCATCGCTTTTTTGGCCACGGCCAGGGCTATTTCCTTGATATCCCTGTCCTTGGTTTCCCCATCCTCCTCGACGGTGGTGGCGACGCCGAAGTACGGGGCTATCTGGATGAGCTTGGCCGGGTCTTTAATGCCGTAGTCGGGGGCATTGCCGGTAACCGCTGCATAAAAGGTTTCCGCAACCCCGCGTCCGTGGTCTGAATGCGCTGCCGCGCCTGCGGCAATCATCCGTACAAAGTTTCTGGCGCAAATGGTATTGGCCGTTGCTCCGCACAAGCCCTTGCGGGTGTCTTCCCCTTCTATGCCGCTCTTTGGCAGGGGCAGGCGACAGGGGCCCATGGCACAGTTCTTACAACAGATACCCTGCAGGCCAATGGCACAGGGCTTCATGGTAACCGCGCGATCAAAAACCGTTTCTATCTCCAGTTTTTGGGCACGTCTGATCATTTCCTGGGTTGAGACCTCAATGGATGCTTCCATGGGATCTGCGAGTTTGGGCGCCTTGGGTACGGGTGTTTGTTTTGCTTCTGCCATTTGAGGTTCCTCCTCATAAATGTTTCAAAGTATAGCTCATATGAAAAACAGGGACCAGACCGTCTTACCGCCTGTGAAATCTGTTAAGCATCTGGATGATTTTTTCCTGCTGCGTAAGCTGTATTTCCGCAGCGGTCATGGTTTCCTCGATGGACTCTTCTTTTTCTCCTGCGCTACGACCGGCCCTGGCTTTCTGCCTTTCGGCGCGCAGGGCAGCCTCTTCTGCCTCGCGCTTGGCGACGGCATCGGCTTCGGCCTGTTTCTTGGCTTCTTCCTTGGCCTTCTCTTCCGCCTTGGCTTTGGCTTCAGCTTCCTCCTTGGCTTTGGCTTCGGCTTTAGCCTTGGCTTCTGCATCGGCTTTAGCCTTGGCCTCCGCCTCTTGCTTGGCTCGTGCTTCCGCCTCTTCCCTGGCCTTGGCTTCCGCCTCGGGATCGGCGGCGGGCCTGGCTTCTTCTTTTACTTCGGGCTTAGGCTCGGGCTTTTGCTGAGCTTCCGGTTTGGCCTCCGCCTTCGGGGCGGCAGGCGCCTCTTTCGCTGCGGGTGCGGCTTTTTTCGCTGCAGCCGGCTTCTTCTCTTCCTCGATTGTCAGGTCAAGTTCCGGTGCCAAACTGGCAAAGTCGACATTGACATCGGCCAAACGTTTTTCAATGGGGGCGACGTCCTTGGCGTCTCCGCCTTCCATCATGACGGTTATGAATTCCCTGGTCAGGCGAATGGATTCGGGATGGCGCATGATGAGGATGTTGCTGCCGCTCATAAGATAGGTGACCGCGGCGACGGCCTCCATGAGTATGCCTCTTCTTTCCGGGTCGCCCAGCAGCGGTGCGTCGTCAACGGTTTCTTTTGCCTCCTTGCACTTCCACACTTCGTTGCCGACGTTGTTGATCATAGGATACTGCAGCTTATCGTCGCCCTGTCCCATGGCGGCGAGATACAGTCTCTCCATTACGGAGTATGTATACTCCAGGCCGTATCCGAGACCACCGGTGGTCGGGTCGACTATGATCCGGTCCATGGGCATGCCGAGGTTCTCAAGGAGAATATTCACCTGTTTCGCCAGGTTGACATCGATTGGAGAAGAGGAAATCAGGCTTTGGCCATATCCCATGGCCGCCGCACCAATGCCCTTGTAGTTCTTCTCCTCGACGGGACCCAGGAGCAGATTCTCGCCCTGGCACTCCTCGGCGATGACCTTGAGAACCTCTTCATCTTTGGCGGGATTGGTACATCCCCAGACGATCAGCGGCACATCGACGGCGGCCAGTACTTTTTTGACTGTCTCGGCGGCGGACTGGGGGCTGGCATCCTTGTCATTGGGATCAGTTGATTTCAGTTGCAGACAGATTGCCCTGGCGCCGTATTCTTCAACGCACTTCTTCGCCCAGGCCGCAGGGTCCTTGACGACATCTTTAAAAGGTTCCAGGGCTGGTTCAGGCCAGTCTTGAGGTTCAATGTCCCAGATCTCCATGGCTATCACCGGCCTGTTGGGCATATCTCCTTCGAAGGTATAGAAGGGATAACAGCTTTCTCCTCCCACTTTAAGGGCCTTATCCCCCTTGCCGATGGATATCTCCTTTATGGTTCCGGTAGAGGATTCCTTCTTGATTTCAAATCCCACTTTAGCCTCCTTACAAATGAAAATTAGTCTCCTGAAGGCCGCGGACACTGTTTACTTTACGTAAACAGCAAGCCGCACGTCGCTTCCTGACCTTCCCGTTTCTTTGTTGCCAATGACTACGAAAAAACATATATTGTTTTGATTTACATACCTTTTTTCCGGTCGTATCGAGCTGCTTTTACTCCGTCTCATTGGAGACGGCTTTTCGTTCTTCAATGCGAGCTTTCAGCCGCGGGAACTTATCAACATCGGTGTGCGGTATAAACATGGCGGCTATATAATTGTCCATATAGGAAGGGGTTTCCGACAATTCAAAGTTGGTCATTTTTTTCGTGACCTCGACGACATCCTGACGTATACGGTTGGTGAGCGAGCTCATCCTGGCTCCAAGAAGCGAACCGTTGCCGAGATAGGTCACCCGGGCTGGATCTGTTTCCGGCAGAAGCCCGATGGTCATTGCCTTTTCCAGGTCGATATAGCTGCCGAAACCGCCGGCGAGGATGATTTGCTCGATCATATCCACGGAGAGGCCGACCTCGTCGAGGAGCGTCATAAAGCCACTGTAGATTGCCGCCTTAGCCCTTATGAGATTGTCGATATCGATTTCGCTGATCGAGATATCCCGTCCTATCTGTGTTTCATCCTTCCAGGCAATAACATATTCCCAGACATCGTTACGCTGCCTGATCCTGTCGGTTTTTATATCGGTATTGAATTTGCCGCTGCTGTCAATGATGCCCAACTCGTAGAGCACGGCGATCATGGTGATCAGGCCCGAACCGCAGATACCCTTGGGTCTGACACTGCCGATGGTGATGATCATCGGCTCGAATGTCTGCGGATCTATCAGAAAATCCTCTATCCCCCCTTTTGCCGCCCGCATGCCGAACTCAACGCCTCCGCCCTCAAAGGCAGGGCCGGCGGAACAGGCGGCGCAGGCAAGCCAGTCCTTGTTGCCTATGACTATTTCGGCATTGGTGCCGATATCCATATACAGCGTCAACTCTTCCGTACGGTATAAGCCGGAACCCATGATACCAGCGACGATGTCGCCGCCGACATAACTCGAAATCTGCGGGTAAAGGAGAGCTATGGCGTGTTCATTGATGTTGATGCCTATGGATGCCGCCTGGAAAGGCGGATAGAGAGTAGCGGCGGGAACATAAGGCGACCTCCTGATAAAGCTGGGATTAATACCCAGCAGCAGCTGGGTCATGGTGGTATTGCCGGCAATGGTGATGGTGGATATATCTTCTCTGTCAATTTGCGATTCATTGAAGATGATGTCGCAGGCTTCATTGATGGTGTCGATGATCAGCTGCTGCATCCTTGCCCGGCCTTCCGGCTTTTCGGCGACGATGATTCTGCTGATGACATCCTCTCCATAACTTATCTGTCCATTGAAAAGCCCCTTCTCCGCTTCGATTTTGCCGGTCTTCAGATTCATCAACTGGGCAAAAACCGTCGTGGTGCCGATATCGAGGGCGATGGCATGGTTGTGATCGCTGGTGTCTCCTGCCTGTATATTGGTGACCCGGGTCTTGCCGTTTTCGCGTACCGGACGTACCAGCGTCGCCGTAACTTTAAATTCGTTTTCTCGTAGAATTTCAGGGAGCTTCCGAATGACCGGCATTGTCAGCTCGAGTTTGTGCCAGTCAGACTTTTCCTTGAGGGAGCGGACCAGTCGGTCAACATCGGCGAGGTTGTCATCGCTCGTTGGCGGCTGCAATTCCAGGTAGGTTTTTTTGACCGGGCTGATAAACAGCCCCTGCTCGCGAAGGTTTTCTATGTCCATATGCTGGACGGCGGCCGTGCAACGGGGAGGCGGTTTGACACTGAGAAGGCTCGAATCGACATCCGATTCGACCGGGATATGGACGGTGATGCTTTCCTTGACAACAGCCAGACAGGCCAGTCGGTATCCTTTGGCAGCGTCTTCATCGGAGAGGCGTTCGCTGGTGCCTCCTTGCAGTTCGCCTTCTTTCAGAAGTACACGGCATTTACCGCATACACCCTCGCCACCGCAGGAAGCATTTATATGAACGCCGGCCTCCATGGCCACCTGTAACAGCTTTGTGCCTGGTTCGACCTCAATCTCTCGTTGATGTGGCAGAAAACGGACGGTGCATTTTTCCTTGCGTTCTTCCATGCTCATATTGTGATCACTTTTGATAGGTACTGCGCTCTACACTGCTTCACAGCCGGCTCTCCCTGCATGCTTGTCAGAAAAAAGACCTGGTGCATCGAAGATGAACGTTCGTCTCCTTCTCCTCCCACCCGCCCTGAGCGGTGAGTTCTTCATCACCATGAGAAAAACCTTTTTTGGCTGCTCTCAAAGGGGTATGCCCTCTGCAGCACAAAAGAAATGCACCTGCTGTCTTTGTGAAAAGACCATAAATTGAAGGATACAAAGTAGCTATAACCTTTTCTGAGCATAAAAATCAATGCTTTTATAATAAAATTAGTTCTTGTTCAAAGATTTTAAAAATAGTAGCATTCAATAATTAACATATCCGCTCACCCTTGACCCGGACCCCGCCCATGGCCGCAAACGACACCATAAGCAACCAGGAGGCCGCTGAGCTCGAAGAGCTTCTGGCGAAAACCAAAAAAAAATCGGATTTCCAGCGGGTACAATGTATTTTACTGAGAGTACGCTACCACTTCAAGGCCTCCGAGGTAGCGGCAATGACAGGCCTGCGCCCTGGAACTGTGCGGCAGATCTGGTCTCTTTACAGGCGCGAGGGCAAAAGCGCGCTTTTCTGCAAGACCAGAGGAGGACGACGCAACGCCCATCTCGGCCGCGACGAGGAAAAGCTGTTTCTGAGGCCGTTTTTCAAGAAGGCCGAGCATGGCGGCGAACTCATTGTCTCCGAGATACAGGAGGCCTACGAAACGCTTGTCGGCAAGAAGGTCCCCAAGTCCACTCTTTACAGGATGCTCTCACGCCACGGCTGGAAGCGCAAGCCCGGCAGATCGGCGAGACCTGAGGACAAGAGCGGCCCGCGCCCGGGAATGCATGAGTACTGGATCGAGGGATGCTCGCAGGTTCTGCACCCTGAACGCACGGGCAACATCTCACAACAGTGGCTCAACAGCACCCTTTCCAGCATGGTCAGACAAGACTGAACCCACTGGACCCAAAGCCCGAAAAACCCTCCGAAATGTGCTTTTTTGAACGCTACTAATTATAAGAAACACGCCACTCTGGCATCAAAATAATTTATCCTTCCGTGGCGCACAAATACCATCGGTTATGACTACTTTGCACAACGCCGAAACGGGGTGACAGCGGCGGGCAAATCTCATTCGTGCTGCTGGATCGAGCGTTTCCGCAACTCGCTGCGTAACACCTTGCCGACGATGGTTTTGGGAAGCTCTCCGATAAATTCGATGCTGGTCGGCAGCTTGTATTTTGCCAGGCTCTGGCTGCAATAGTCGATAAGCTCCTTTTCGGTGGCTTCAGCGCCCTCGGCAAGAACGACGAAACTTTTAATCTGTTCGCCGCGGGTGGGATGGGGAATACCGACGGAAGATACCTCTTTTACCTTTGGGTGCAAAAATAATATCTCATCGATTTCCCTCGGGTAAACGTTATATCCTCCGGAAATGACCATGTCTTTGATCCGGTCGACGATATAGAAGTAGCCGTCTTCATCCATTCTGGCAATATCACCCGTCCGCAGCCAGCCGTCATCGCTGAGAACATTTCTGGTCTCATCTTGCAAATGCAGATATCCCTGCATTACCTGCGGTCCCTTTACCAGCAGTTCGCCGGGCTGTCCCTGTTCAACTTCGACGGAGGGATCGGTTACGTCGACGATCCGACCCTGGGTGTCGGGAACGGGAATACCTATGCTTCCTGCTTTACGCACTCCGTTGAAGGGATTGATGTGGGTGACAGGAGAGCTTTCCGTAAGCCCGTATCCTTCAACGATGACGGCGCCGGTCATCTCTTCGAATTCGCGGATGACCTCGAGAGGCAAAGGAGCGCTGCCGGAGAAAAACCCCTTGAAGCACGTCATGTCGACCTTTTTGATGTCGGCGTGATTGATCATGCCGATATACATAGTCGGCACCAGAGGACCGAAAGTGGGCTTGTATTTGCGAATCGTCTCCAGAAGTTTGGCAGGTTCCGGCTTGGGGACCAGTATGTTGCCCCAGGCCATATAGATGGCCAAATTCATAGCGGCACTGAGGCCGAAGACATGAAAAAAGGGCAAGGCGCCAATGAGAGCCTCCTGCCCTTTCTGCATATCAGGAAACCAGGCGGCAACCTGTTGCACCTGCCGACTCATATTGGAGTGTGAGAGAATAACGCCCTTGGCCCGGCCGGTCGTGCCGCCGGTGTATTGGTACATGGCCGGATCGTCGAGACCGATGTCGACCGCTATATCCCGCGGTTTCGTGCGGTCAACGAGTTCGCCCCATAAATAGACGTTTTCTGCAGACTTGACCCTGGCCGCCAGCTTTTTGCGTTTGGCCACCAGGGGGAAAAGATAGTTCTGGGGAAACGGCAGATAATCACCAATGGAAGTGATGACAATCTGGCGGATACTGGTTTGGCTGCGCAGGTCGATCATCCGGTTGCCCAACAGATCGAGGGTCACGAGGACGGTGAGCCCCGAATCGTTAAACTGATGCAGGAGTTCACGATCGGAGTACAGCGGACAGTTCATCACAACTATCGCCCCCACCTTGAGAGCAGCATAATAGGCGACAACACAGGGAATGGTATTGGGCAGGAGCAGGCCCACCCTGTCGCCCTTGCCTATGCCAAAATCGGCGAGAACGGTGGCAAAAATGGAGACGAGACGATTCAGGTCTCTGTAACTCATCTCATATCCCTGAAACTGCAGGGCCATGTTCTTTGGAAATGCCTCGGCACTTTTTTCCAGAAATTGCGGTAACAGCAGGTCCTCATAGTCGATGCTCTGCGGCACCCCTTCATCGTAAGAAGAAAACCAGGGACGCTCCTGCTCTTCAACCAATCCTTCCGTATTCATACGCTCTCCCTTATCAATTCCAGCTGTTGCCATCAGTATTCTCTATCATCAAGGCCCTTGCCCGCGGCTCGTCGCAGTCAACGCCGGTCAAGGCGATGGGTCCTGATTATCCTTGCAATTTCCTGCTGTTCTACATTATATGTGAGACCTGAGGCTTTTACAAGGATTCAAAAATTCATTTTGTCATTTTGTTCTCAACACCTTAGGCGCCCTGCCAGGCCCTATGCGTTGTGATCAAAGAAGAAGGCCCGGCGGGGCTGTCGAGCCTTTATATCTGAGAGGGCGCCTGTCCCAACTGGTGGTAAGGCGGCAACAGCAGAGATTCTCCATGAAGAAGAAAAAGGTCCTCTTCGCCAATACAACATTCATCATTGTCTCTGTGGCAATACTTGTCTTTCTTCTGCGGGCGCCGGAGGAGACGACTCCGGGGCTGCCAGACGATGAAGATCACCGTCTGTTTTTCACCATCAAGAGCAAGAAAGAGGCGGAAAAATTTTGCGGCGACTGCCATGCGGCGGGAAAGACAAGCCCCCTGCCCCAGCACCATCCACCGGAATATCGCTGCCTCTTTTGCCACAAACGCAACATGGAGTAACTGCCTACTTTGCACAATCAGAACACTCCGTAGTCCTCACGCCAGACATTTCTCGACGATTTCATAGACATCAGCGGACAGATCCTGCTGCGAGGCGATGAAGCGTATCTGCTCCTCCATCATCACTTGGTGTTTCTGGCAATACCTTCGGTAAGAGATATACGGTGTCATCAGTCTGGCGGCAATCTGGGGATTGAGACGATCCAGGGCCAGGATATTCTCCGTCAGGAACCTGTAGCCGGCCCCGCTCTCATCGTGAAAACGAGCATGATTCTGAGAGGTGAATGTGCCTATAAGCGCCCTTACCTTGTTTGGTTTTTCCATGGAAAAAGCCGGGTGGCCCATGAGTCCCTTGACGGTGTCCAGAGTGTTTTCCAGGGAGGAAGATGCCTGCAGTGCCAGCCATTTGTCTATGACGAGCGCATCATCTTTCCATCGTTCATAGAATCGGTCAAAGGCATCTCTGCTGGCAGCCGTATCGATATGGGCAAGAGCCGAGAGTGCGGCCACGACATCGGTCATGTTGGTGTGTTGCCGGAATTGTCGCAGACACAGATTCATGGCCTGTTCATCATAGAGCGTCGGGGTCATCAGATAGCTCAGGCATCTGTTTTTCAGATTTCTTTTGCCTATCTCCTCCGGTGCCAGTGAGTAGCTGCGGTAATCGTCACATCTGTGAAACGTATCCCAGAATTCCTGCCGATAATGTCTCGCCAGTTCCTCTTTTACAAAAACAACGGCCCGGTGAAGCAGATTCGGTTCGATGGCCTCCATCAGCTGGGCTAGGTAGGTTTCCGACGGCAAAGTGAGCATCAGGGCGTTCAGGGCCAAATCTCTATGATCTCTGAAACAGACGGCATAGGACGTTTTTATCGTCTCATGGACAACCGGTGAAAGATTACGCTTAAGCATCGATACAGCCTCGAGCACGGTATCCGTGACCAGCGCATATGAAGCCTGCCAGCGATTAAAAAGATTGTCATCGTTGACCATAAGAAAACAGAGTTCTTCACGGCTGTGAAAACGCCTGACCTTCACCGGCGCGGAAAAGTCCCGCAAAAATGAGAGGACGGGTTTGCTCTTCCAGGAAGGAAAAATAAATTTTTCTGTCTTTTCATGTAGCTGCAGCTGGCGGCTCTCTGAGCACAGCTGGCCGGATGAGATATCC
Source organism: Desulfopila sp. (assembly GCA_041642275.1). Taxonomy (GTDB): domain Bacteria; phylum Desulfobacterota; class Desulfobulbia; order Desulfobulbales; family Desulfocapsaceae; genus Desulfopila_A. The sequence continues at coordinate 21,799 of JBEPWT010000004.1, forward strand.
GCGGCCTGCTCTTTTTCGCCGATAAGACCGATTTCCACCGGTATATGAAAGGGCTTTTTGTGCGGCTGGCCCGGAGTCGCCGGACAGTGCTGGGTTATAGTGAGAGTATACACCCCCTTGCTCTTGTTCCAGTCCTGGGCAACCTGCAGTTCAGGCGTTCCTGCCTGAGCGTACCAGCGGCTGAATTGCTGAAGATCTGCTCCCGAAGCTTCTGCCATGGCGGCGATAAAATCATCACAGGTTACAGCCTGGCCGTCGTGCCGGGCAAAATAGAGGTCCATGCCCCGGCGGAAGTGCTCCCAGCCAAGTATCTTTTCCAACATCCTGATAACTTCCGCCCCCTTGTTGTAGACCGTTACCGTATAAAAGTTGTTGATTTCCACATAGGAGTCGGGGCGCACCGGATGGGCCATGGGACCGCTGTCTTCACGAAACTGATGGTTGAGAAGAATCTTGACGTCGTCTATGCGCTGAACGGCTCTCGAGTTCATGTCCGCGGAAAACTCCTGATCTCGATACACCGTCAAGCCTTCCTTGAGACTCAACTGGAACCAGTCCCTGCAGGTAACCCTGTTGCCGGTCCAGTTGTGAAAATATTCATGGGCTATAACCCCTTCGATACCGAGATAATCCTGGTCGGTCGCGCTTTCAGGCAATGCCAGAACATATTTGGAATTGAAGATATTCAAGCCCTTGTTTTCCATGGCGCCCATATTGAAATCGTCAACGGCGACGATCATGTATTTTTCCAGGTCATATTCAAGGCCGAATTTCTTCTCGTCCCATGCCATGGCCTTTTTCAGGGAAGCAAGGGCGTGCCGGCACCTGTTTCGATTCCGATGCTCGACATATATCTGCAGGGGAATGTGTCTGCCGGAAGCGCTCGCATAGCTGTCCTCCACACAGGCAAGATCACCGGCGACCAGGGCGAAAAGATAGGTTGGTTTGGGATAGGGATCGCGCCAGAGACTATAATGTCTTCCTGCGGGAAGATCGCCCTGGTCGACACAATTGCCGTTGGAAAGCAGAACGGGGCAGAGCGCCTGGCCGGCCTCGATACGCGTAGTGAACAGTGCCAGCACATCCGGTCTGTCGAGGGAATAGGTAATTCTTCTAAACCCTTCGGCTTCGCATTGAGTGCAGTAGGTTGAACCACTCATGTAGAGACCGCTCAAGGCGGTGTTTTTTTCAGGTGATATTGCCGTGCTGATTTTCAGCGCAAAGCGTTCCGGCGGATCATGGATGACGAGAAATTTCTCATCGACGCTGTATTGCCCGGACTGAGGGGGCCGGCCGTCAATCTCCAGTGCTTTCAGTGTCAACTGTTCACCATTGAGACGCAGAGGGAGTTTTTCCGGGCCATACTCTGGATTGGCATAGAACACCGTGGTTGCCACCACTTCGGTATCCTCAGAGTCCAGACGGAAGAGAAGGTCTATCGATTCGACCAGGTGGGAGGGTGGTTGGTAATCTTTTCTGTAAATCGTTTTTTGCGTCTGTTTATCCATTATCCTTGATCCTGTTTGGATTTGCCCCAGGCGAGATTGATCGTTGACAGCGGCCGATATTCAATTATATTCTGCCCTATTCGTCACAATCTACACCCGCTCAGTGCCGCAGTCAAATTTCAACACCCACGAGACAAACCATGATAACGATCAACGAGAACTACTTAAAGCTCAAGGCCTCCTACCTTTTCTCCGATATTGCCAAGCGGGTGGCCGCTTTCCAAACAGAGAATCCGGAAACCAAGGTCATCAAGCTGGGCATAGGCGATGTCACCAGGGGACTGCCGCCGGCCTGTGTCGAGGCCTTCCATAAGGGTGTCGATGAGATGGCCCACGACGCAAGCTTTCGCGGATACGGCCCCGAGCAGGGATATGACTTTCTCCGCAGAGCCATTGCGGAAAATGACTTTCAGGCCCGCGGCGCCGAGATTGCAGAAGATGAAATCTTCGTCAGCGACGGGGCAAAATGCGATACCGGCAACATCCAGGAACTTTTCAGTAAAGATATAACCGTGGCAATCCCCGATCCGGTGTATCCCGTCTACCTCGACACCAACGTCATGGCCGGGCGTACCGGCGACTCTGTTAATGGCCGCTACGAAGGAATCGTCTACCTCGAGGCCACCAGGGATAACGGCTTCGTTCCCCAACTGCCCCGGCAGAAAGTAGACCTTGTGTACCTCTGTTTCCCTAATAATCCAACCGGTTCCACCGCCACCAGGGAAGAATTGAAGGCCTGGGTGGACTATGCGCGGGAAAACCAGGCGCTGATCCTTTTCGATGCCGCCTACGAGTCCTTTATACGCGACAGCAGTCTGCCGAAGTCAATATTCGAAGTGGAGGGTGCCCGCGAGGTCGCCATCGAATTCCGAAGCTTCTCCAAAAGTGCCGGTTTCACAGGCACCCGCTGCGCCTATACCGTTGTTCCCAGAAATTGCCGGGCATTTGATGCCCAGGGACGCAGTCACAATCTTCACACTCTGTGGAACCGCAGACACTGCACCAAGTTCAACGGTGTCTCCTACCCCGTTCAGCGCGCCGCCGAGGCGGTATACAGCGATGAAGGCAAGGCCCAGACGGCGGAGCTCATCAGCTATTACCTCCGTAATGCCGATTTGATCTGCAGTGAAGTCGAAGCGCTTGGCTACAGTTATGCCGGCGGCAAAAACTCGCCCTATATCTGGGTGGACGGCCAAAGAGACAGCTGGAGTTTCTTCGATATGCTCCTCAACAAAGCCGGCGTAGTCTGCACGCCGGGCGCAGGTTTCGGCAGCTGCGGCGAGGGCTATATCAGAATCTCCGCCTTCAACAGCTTTGAAAATGTCAAGGAGGCGATGGCGAGGATCGCCCGGCAGCTGCAGTAGATCGCTGCTAAGAAGTATCATGTCGGAGACAAATACCGGCCTGCCAACACACATCAGGGAGGCCGGAAAGCTTATGTGTTTTGCAATTTTGCCGGTTTGAAGTACATTTTCTTTTCTGTCCCTTCAAGTTCTCTGTAGCTGATAGTCCATCTTTCACCAATCCATTCGACCACTTCCTCAACCAGTCTCTCGGGAGCCGAGGCGCCGGCGGTTATGCCAATTGCATATCCGTCCTCCAACCACTCACGGTCAATATCGCTGCTGTCATCGACAAGATAGGCCTGCACGCCGGAACGGATCGCCACTTCCTTTAATCTGTTGGAATTGGAACTGTTTTTAGAACCTACAACCAGAATGACATCGGTGAGGACCGCCAGCCGCTTGACCGCGTCCTGACGGTTCTGGGTGGCATAGCAGGTGTTGGTGATGGAGCTTTCGATGCCGGGAAATCTCCTGAGAAGCACTGTGTACATTTTGTCAATATCATCCTGACTCAGAGTGGTCTGGGTCACATAGGCACACTTTTCCGGGTTCTTCAGCTGCAGTTTTTCCGCCTCCTGCTCATTGGCGATAATATAGACGTCATTGTCAACCCTGCCGGCCGTGCCCTCTACCTCCGGATGGTTATGATGGCCGAGAATAACTATGTCATAATTTTTTTTGTGATACCTTTCGACTATTCTGTGAATGGAACTTACCAGGGGGCAGGTGGCGTCGATGGTCTTCAACCCAAGTTCTTTAGCCCTTCTCTCCACATCAACCGCGACACCATGGGCACTGAAAATGCAGATTTCACCGGAGGGTATATCTTCGAGATTCTCGACGAACACCGCCCCTTTCTCCTCGAGTTCAGCTATAACGTGCCGGTTATGCACTATTTCATGAAGAACATAGACCTTTTTGCCATAGGCATCCAGTGTGTTCTCGACCGTTTTAATGGCGCGCACCACGCCGGCGCAAAAGCCGCGCGGCGAAGCAACGATTATTTCTTTTTTCTTTTTGGGTTTCATCAATGAAAGACAATCTCGTAAAAAGTTATCGAAGTCGCCGGGATGGGCTCTGATTGGTATTTCTCAGCAACAGAAAAACCGGTCTTCTTTGAGGAAGGCCGGCTTGTAACAAAATCCCAGTAGATCAATACTCTTTCAGTTTGTCAATGAATTCCGGCAGGAACAGTGAAATCTGCGGAATATAGGCGATGCAGACGAGGAAAACAACAGAATACTCAACCAGGGCAATGCCGCCTTGATAACCCAGCCGATACTGTTGCCCGTTATGCCCGCTGTGACGATAGGTGCCGCTTGAGCTCGCCTGCCCGGCTATCTCACCACCACCCCGGCTTCTCCCATGGCTTCTTTGACCTCGGCAATGGTGACTTCCCGGCGGTGAAAAATTCCTGCTGCCAAGGCTGCCTCCACATCCGATTCAAGAAAAACCTCGACAAAATGACGCGGTTCTCCGGCACCGCTTGAGGCGATAATCGGTATGCTTACCGCCTCGCGCACCTGCCGGATCAGTTCCAGATCAAAACCGCTGCTGGTCCCGTCCTTATCTATACAATTCAGAAGAATCTCACCGGCCCCCAGCGCTTCGCAACTGCGGACCAATTCGATAACATCCAGATCCCTTCCCTCTCTGCCCCCCTTGACGGTACACTGATACCAACAATATTCCTGTCCCTTCGGTCCCTTGAAGCGTGTCTTTATGGTATGATGAGCGGTTTTAGCCGGCGAGTCGACATACACCCGCCGTGGATCGACCGAAACGACCACCGCCTGAGCGCCGTAAACTTTTGAAATCATTTCAATAGAACTCTTGCCGCTCTTTTCGCCCTCCAGCAGATATTTCTCTGCGGCGTAGACAGCGTCGCTGCCTATCGAAACCTTATCGGCGCCGGAGCGGAAATAGGAAGAGGCAACATCCAAAGCGGTATAATGGTTGCCCTCGGTATCGGTGAACTCCTGAATACCTCCACCGATGGTCAGGGGGACGAAAACGTTTTCCGAGGTCCACTCCAAAACTTCCAGCATCGGCTGATCCTTCATGGGAAAATCCCGAAAGCCGGTAATATTGAGGAAGGTTATTTCATCAGCCCCTTCCTCGTAATACCTGCGGGCAAGCTCCACCGGTTTACCGAGATTCCGCACCTCTCCGCCGGCACCGTCACGGACGTCATACTGGTCGCCCTTCGTCACCACCAGATCGCCATGATCATTGGAACGTACATCAAGACAGGCGATCACTCTCTTTGCCATGGCAGTAGTTTTCGTTTTGCCAACCGAAGAGGCGTCTGCAGAAGACCTGCCTTTTTGCAAGAAATTCGTCAACAGTTCCAGGCCGGCCTTGCCGCTTTTTTCGGGATGGAACTGAAAGGCGTAAATATTGCCGCGCTGTACAGAAGAGATGAACTCACAGCCATAGTCGGTGGTACTGAGAATCCATTCCCTGTTTTCATCTACGATCTCTCCATAATAGGAATGGACAAAATAGAGCTTGTCATTTTCGTAGCCGGCGAAAAGATCTGCGACTTTGGCTATTTTAATACTGTTCCAGCCAATTTGCGGCACCGACAGGTGATGGCCCCTGAATTTTCGCACCATGCCGGGTACAACGCCGAGACCGGGGACCCCGGGGGCCTCCTCGCTGCCTGCAAACATGGTCTGCAAAGCCACGCAGATGCCAAGAAGCGGTTTGTCCTCATGTATTCTGCGAATAAGCGGTTCCACATAACCCTTCTCCCGCAGGCGCTCCATGACCACTCCGAAATTACCGACCCCGGGAAATATAAGCTTTTCGGCGGTGATGATATCTTCCGGCCTGGCAACGTCTTCAATATCGAAACCGAGCATTTTCACCGCATTCCTGACGCTGCGTACATTACCGGCTCCGTAGTCCAGCATTTTTATCATTGCGTTTTTATCCTTTTACCCAGGGAAGCACGCCGTGCCGGTGATAGATGTCACCGACGGCGATGCAGATGAAAATCCACCATCTCTTGTGAATTGCCGCCTCTTGATGCACTGTCTGCAAAGGTATCACAAATATTTGCCCCGCCTTTCCCGCCGATGCCGGACAGACCTGTGAAAACCAAAAAGGCCATTCCCTCATGGGATGGCCTTTTCGGTGTATCTCTGTTTTCGAACAGAAGCCGGTTGCTTCTACATCGATTGATCGTGGAGTAAATTCCTCGTATGCCTGAACCGCTATGTCATTTCAGACGCCAGATCTCTTCCCTGCTTTTTCTACTCTTCGGTCCTGCGACGCGGTCTTGGGGCGTATGGGACATTCACGAATGCCGAAGGCTCAGTTGATCGCTTCGGACAATTTGCTGCCGGCTTTGAACTTGGCAATTTTTTTAGCTGGAATCTTAATGGTATCCCCGGTCTGAGGATTTCTTCCCTGACGGGCATCACGTTTGGAAACAGAGAAGGTACCAAAACCAACCAATGTCACTTTGTCACCCTTCTTGAGTGCATCAGCTATCGCTGCCAAAGTGCCGTTCAATGCCTTTTCTGCAGATGCTTTGCTGATGTCGGCAGCGCCAGCGATACTCTCAACCAATTCCTTCTTGTTCATGAATTCCTCCCTACTAAATCTTTCTCACTTAGCAACAGGCCTTTTGCGCTGTTCCCTTTCTCCTAGTGTTTGATGCTTTACTCAAACTGCATCAGATTGTCAAAAGAAAAAAAGATTTTTTTCTTCTTTTGGCAAAAGCTGTAAAAAGCCACAACCCTTTATAATCAGGCTTTTAGGTCGAAATAATAGGACACCTTAATGTAAACCTCAGCCATTATCAAGCACTAATTTGTGCCGAAGCCCCATTTTATCGACTTCTCCGCGGATCACCTTCCTCTGAGGTTGAGGAAAACGTCGGCAAACCCTTCGCTCCGGCACAGGTTTGTTATTGCTATTCTATTATGAGTACGTGATATTCGCTGAAAATCCTGCTGACGAACCTCAAGAAGAAGCCCTTTTTCCACAGGCCGTGCACGGCATCCCGTAAAACCCAGATCCTCGAGCTGATCTTCAATCCTTTTCACCCTGTGCAGATCGCTGCCGCATATCCTGGGCAAATATGCCAGGCGGGTTGCCAGACATGAGTTCGAGGGCAGGTTATAATGGGAAATGCCAAAGAACTTGGCCAGAAACCGTATCTCCTTCTTGCCTATTCCAGCCTGTTCCAGAGGTGCATATACCTGCAGTTCTTCGAGAACGGCATAGCCGGGCCGCTGCTGCCTGTGATCATCGGCATTCGTGCCGTCGAGCAGAATGGAAATGCCCTCCTGCGCCAGTCGTTTTTGGAAAAGGGTGTAGGTTTTCTTTTTGCAGTGATAACATCTGGCGTGATCGTTGTTGATGAAATCCGGCCAGCTCAGAGGGTTGAGTTCGATAACTTCCAACGTGGCAATATCTTGAAAATCCGTGGTGAAAATTCTTTCGACATCGACACTACGGTTCAGCACTGACCGGCCGTGAAGGGCAAGGACATTGTCCTTTCCCAACACTTCCCCCGCAGCATGCAGCAGCAGGGAGGAGTCTATGCCGCCGGAAAAGGCCACGCCCGCACGTTCATAGGACCGGATCATACCCTTGAGATCCTCGTATTTCTGCAAAACCGGCGTGACCATGGCGTTATGAGCAGACACCGGGAAGGGTTTCGGCTGGTCTGTTGAGAAGGAAGCGGCCGTCGGCAATCCATCTCTTGAGCGTCTCGGCAATTTCCCGGGCCTTTACCACGGAGGAAAGCGGGGCAGTCTGTACCTCCTTGCCGTTGACCATGATGGTCCCTGATTTGAGTTGATGATAGCTCACCTCGCCCAGGTCACGGGCGATACCATTGGTGTAGTCATAGCCGTAGTCAACCACCTGGGTGAACAGCTCCTTATCGGAAACCCCGGTAAACAGGGCCATTTCAGCATCGAGAATGGGTATCGGTATTCCCAGCCCCACTGCCAGGGTATTACCGTATCCGAGAATGGAAAGACCGCGAAGCCACTCAGCGGACATCTGCTTCAGATCCCCCTGCACCATCAGGGTACCGGCAGGTTTTTTCGGCGCACCGTTTGCAGTTCGTTCGACATGGGGATTATGCTGGGTTCCATTCCAGGTGACATAGCCCATGCCTCCTCCTAAGAAAATTCTCGTGCCGATACCGATGGTGCGGTAGCAGGGATCATTGAAAAGAGGGCTCAGTTCGCCGGCACTGCAGTAATTGGCGTTCTGACAGTTCCGCTTGAGCATGCCCATATAGGTGTATACGGTCTTATCCGTAAGATTGACGGCACAGTTGTAATTCTGGTAGCCATTCCGGGGGTTGCAGAGCAGGGCGTAGGGAAGATCATCCAGGCTCACGTATTTTTTGAGTTTTCGCGCCTTGTAGCAGTCAGTGCCGTAGGCCTTTGCCTCCAGATATATCCTCTCCCCGCGCAGAAGGTCTTCAATGACATGGCCGCCTCCGTATTTGAACTCTCCGGGATAGATTTTGTTGAGCGGATCGTCTTCAGCCGGTTCGGTGGCGCCGAGAAAAGCATCAACGGCGGCCAGGCCGGCGTAACCGGGAACTTTATTGAACCAGACACGGGAGGTTTTTATGGTCGGCACCATCTGACCGATGTTGAAAAAGGCCCCGGATGAACACATCGGGGCAAAGGTGCCGGTGGTGACGACATCAACCTTTTCCGCCGCCTGTTCCGGACCATTTTTTTTGACTATATCAACCATTTCCTCAGCAGTAACGACAACTGCCTCTCCGGCGTGTATCTTTGCATTGATCTCTTCGTATGTCTTAGCCATGCCTCTTATCTGTTCTCCCTCTGTAGACAGTGGTTTTGCTTCTGTTTTTTGGCGCTTTCAGCACTACGTCTGGGCTCACAGCTTACTCCAGCCCGACGAATTTTCCAATAGATTCTATTTTATTCCCGATTACCCCTAATGTTCAGCAACATATTTTGAGACAGGGTGCCCTTTTCCCGGGACGCCATAAACCCATCCCTGGGGGCTTAACTGCAGCCGTCCTGGCTGCAGATACCCGTGAAAAGGGCACCCTGTCTCTTGGTAATTGGTCAAGCTGAGTTTCAGGGGTAATCAGAATTTTATTAAATCTTGACAGCTCATAATCTATCCCATAAGTTTCTACATCGCTGCCAAACACTGGGGTTTTCATCCTTTTCACACCAACAGGTAAAGCCATGACCGTTGATCCCAACGAGGGTATTAATACAATACGCAATAAAATCGACACCATAGATGCAGATATCGTCACCCTGCTCAAAAAAAGGCTCGAACTCGCTAAAGAGATTGGCAGACTCAAGGATGAAGGCAAACGGGCCAAGTGGGATCCCCTGCGCGAACGCCGGATATACGATAAGCTCATGACATTGAACCAGGGTATCTTCCCCGAGAATGCTCTCAGGTCGATTTTTCATGAGATCATCACAAGCTGCAGGCTTTCCCAGAAAAAAGCCGAGGTTGCCTATCTCGGTCCGGAAGCGACCTTTACCCATCTCGCCGGTGTCAAATACTTCGGACACTCCGCCGATTATCTCGCCATGGAGTCCATAGACGACGTCTTTTCCCATGTCGAAAAGGGACGTACCGCTTACGGCGTTGTTCCCGTAGAAAACTCGATTGAGGGAGCGGTATACTCCACTCTCGACTCCTTTATGAAGTACACGGTAAAGATCTGCGGAGAGGTGCGGCTGGCGATCAGTCACAACCTCGTCTGCCGCTCAGGTGATATCGAAGATATCCAGACCGTCGCCTCTCATGCCCAGCCACTGGCTCAATGCCGTCAGTGGTTGAGAAAAAACATGCCCTCGGTACCGACATTGCCGGTGTTTTCCACTGGAGCGGCGGCGCAGATGGCCGCCAATAATCCCAATATCGGCGCCATCGCCTCCTCTCTTGCCATCAAAACCTATGAACTGCAGGTGGTAGTGCCCGGCATTGAGGACTACAGCGGCAACACGACCCGATTTCTGGTTATCGGCAGGAACAGCCCTGCCAGAAGTGGGGCAGACCGTACCTCGCTGCTGCTCGGGCTCATGGACAGACCGGGGGCTCTCAACGAGATATTATCGGCCCTTTCAGAAGAAAACATCAACCTTGCCAAGATCGAATCACGCCCGGTGAAAGGCAAGCTATGGAAATATCAGTTCTTCATCGACATGCTTGGTCACATCGAGGATGAAACCGTCAGAGCCGGCTGCGAGAAATTAAAGCAGCTCTGCACCTATTTTGAATGGCTGGGTTCATATCCCAGCGCCGAAGAGTCGTCCTCGGACACCTGAGTAAGCATACGCTATTGCTGGCTAAAACCTTTATTTCCGTACTGTTCGCCGGTTCTCCTCCCTGCCGTGGCGGTGCATGCGCAACTAAGACGCCATGGCCTTACCCCCTTTTCCCGAAAAAGAATATGACGCCTTCATTGAGGAAGTCTCCAGAAGCCTTTTGCAGTCCTCCTGATTGACTTTCCCTATGATGGCATATATAGTGCCAATTCTTATCTGGACAGCTTCGCCACAAAGGCAGAACGTCAACGTACTGCGGTTTTCACGTAAAAACTCATGTTAATTCTCGGAATTGAAACTTCCTGTGACGATACTGCTGCAGCAGTGGTGGAGGATGGCCGGCGAATTCTTGCCAACGTCGTCAACAGTCAGGATGAAATACACAGCCGTTTCGGCGGCATCGTCCCCGAACTCGCCTCGCGCCGACATCTCGAATCCATAGAACCGGTGGTCAGAGGCGCTCTTGATACGGCAAATGTCGATCTGCAAGACATCGACCTCATTGCCGCAACACAGGGCCCCGGGCTGACAGGGTCCCTGCTCGTTGGTTTTTCTTACGCCAAGGCGTTATCCTATGTGAGTGCTATACCTTCTGTCGGCGTCGATCATATGGCAGGTCACCTGCTTGCTGTTTTTCTTGAAGAACGCACCCCGGATTTTCCTTACATCGCCCTGATCGCCTCCGGCGGCACCACTTCTATCATGCTCTGTAGCGGCTATACCGATTTCAGGCTGCTTGGCAGAACCCGCGACGATGCCGCCGGCGAGGCCTTCGACAAGGTAGCCAAAATGCTCGATCTTGGCTATCCGGGTGGACCGGCGGTAGCTAAGAGGGCTGAACGAGGGGATCCGCAGGCCCACCGTTTTCCCCGGGCCTGGCTGGAAGAAGGGTCACTGGATTTCAGCTTCAGCGGCCTGAAAACCGCGGTTTTCAACCAGTGTCAGACGTCAAGGGCTCTCGCTGAGGAGACGAAGGCAGATATCTGCGCCTCTTTCGAGGAGGCAGTGGTCGAGGTCCTGGTAGCCAAATCACTTTTTGCCGCAAAGAAGCATGGGATCACCACCATGGTTCTGGGAGGGGGAGTTTCGGCAAACGCACGGCTGCGCCAGGAAATGCTCAAATCCTGCAACGCCGGGGGTTTAGAGCTTTTCTTTCCACATCCTTCTTTGTGCACCGATAACGCCGCCATGATCGCTCTGGCCGGATATCACCGTTATCTCGCCGTCAACACGCCTCTGTCCTATGCAGCTGACGTCTTTTCACGATCGAAACTAGAGTAAGATAATCGATGAAGCCTTTCCGGCTCGGCAGATATTATTACCTGTTGTTCACACGGTAAAGGGTGATCCCGTTCTCGGGTGCTGGGTGCAGCTGTTTGTCGGAATCCGCAGGAAAAAAATGATCAACACATCAACAATCAATCACTGATGCGTAAAGAGACATTTACCACTACTTCTCTTTGTTAAGATGAGCAAAAACGAAACCAGAAAGACTCTGCTGGACCATCATCTCGCCCCCAAAAAGCGATTGGGCCAGAATTTCCTCGTTCATCGCCGCACCGCGGAAACCATCGTTGCCTGTGCGGAACTGAACAGCGATGATACCGTTATTGAGGTCGGCGTCGGCCTGGGCGCGCTCACCACGGTTCTGGCCGAAAAGGCAAAAACTGTCATAGGACTGGAAATCGACAGTGGTATCGTTCGTATGCACCGGCAGGAAAAACTGCTCCCCGACAATGTCAGCCTCATTCACGGCGACATCCTTGCCACAGACTTCGAAGAGCTCGCCAAGCGAAGCGGCGGTCTTCTGAAGATCATGGCCAATCTCCCCTACTCCATCTCCAATCCTTTCATTTTCAAACTTATCGAAAACCGGCACTATCTCGACTGGACCGTCGTCATGCTGCAGAAAGAGGTGGCGCTGCGGCTGATGGCCAAACCGGCGACGAAAGAATACGGGATCCCCACCGTGCTTCTGGCCGCATGCGCAAGTATAGAAATACTCAAAACCCTCAAACCGCAGGAGTTCCATCCGCAGCCGAAAGTTGATTCAACGGTGGTCCGCCTGGATTTTTCAGCTGGCCGGCAATATGATGCCTGCCTGGCGGCGGTAAACCGCGACATGCTGCAGAAGGTGGTGAGGGCATCCTTTGCCAAACGACGCAAAACCCTGCTCAACAATCTCGCTTCCGCCTCCTTGTGGTCCGGCTCGCCGATGGAAAGGCCGAGCAGGGAAGCAATAGGCGCAGCCATACGCAGTGCCGGACTACTTCCTGAAAGACGTGCCGAAACCATGACACTGCAGCAGTTTGCAGCCCTTGCCACAGCCATTGAAAAAATGTAAGCGCCGGCTCATTCTCCGTCGCTCTTCTTTTCTTCCCCGCTGTCCGCCGCCGGGTCTTCGGTCCGCTCACCGAGACCCGGCAGCGGCAGGGTTCTGGTTTGCTCCTGCCGGTTCTCAAGACCCGAGGCTTCCACTACCCGACGGACCACGCGCGGGGAAATACGCTTACCCTTGGCGCTGGCTCCTTTGACAAGATAGTCGTTGAAATCTATTTCAACGATATTGGACTTTGCCCGCGGAGATGGCATCAAGCTTACCCTGGCGTACTTATCATTGCCTATCAGCAAGAGAAGGATCTTCGACCTTTTGTGCCGGTCGAAAAGAAAATATTCCTTTTCCAGAATAAACTTCGGCGTCATGAACCGCTTGACATAGGAGACGTTTTCCTGGCCGTCGCGATACACCATATTAAAGCACTGGTCTCTTTCCACGGTTCCAAACCATTCGAGACGAGGGCCGACAAAAAGCTTGTCCGTAACCGGGATAACCTTGTACATGCCGTCGCTGAAAATAAGCAAAAGTTTGTCATATTCAGAACAGTGGACGACGATGTCGCTTTTTTCGTCTTCAACCTTGAGACCCGAGCCAAGAAAGCCGGTGTTCCGGTTGTACACCACGGTAAGATTGGAAAGGGCGACCTTGCGGATGCTTACCTCGGTAAACTCCGTGAGTACCGTCTGCCGCTGCCTGTCCTTTCCATATTTCTGCAGCAGTTTGTTTATGTAGGTAACGGTATAGCCAACGGTATCCTTGAGGCTGTTTTTGACGACCTTGATATCTTTACCGATGGCATTGATTTCTTTCTGCTGTCGCTCAATGTCATATCTGGAAATGCGTTTGATCCTGATTTCCAGCAGCCTTTCTATATCTTCTTTGGAGACATCGCGCACCAGTTCGTCCTTATAGGCAAGCAGCGATTCCTCGATGGTCCTCAGTATACCCTTGAAGGTTTTCTCTTCTTCAATACGTTTGTAGAGCCGTTCTTCAATGAATATCTGTTCGAGTTTACGGGCATGGAGTTTTTCAAGGAGGCGGCCCAACTCAATTTCAAGTTCTTTGCTCAGATCTGCGACCAGCTTGGCTGTGTTATAGCGCAGCACTTCCGAGACGCTGCTTGTTTCCGGAACCTCATCCTTGATGAGGGTCAGGTTGGGGCTTATGGGAACTTCACAGTCGGTGAAGGCGTAGAGGGCCTTTATGGTATCCTTGGCATAAATGCCCCGGGCCAGTTTTATCTCGATCTCGACATCTTCGGCGGTATAGTCGCTGATGGATGTAATTTTCAGCTTGCCGGCCTTGGCAGCCTTCTCAATGGAATCGATGAGCGATTCCGTGGTGGTTGTATAGGGAATCTCCCGGACAACTATGGTCTTCTCGTTGACTTCCTCTATTCGCGCCCTGCAGCGCAGCCTGCCGTTACCATCCTCATACTGGCTGACATCGAGGAGACCTTTCTTGATGAAATCCGGATATATCTGGAAATCCTCGCCACGCAAAATGGCCTTCTGGGCCTCCAGCAGTTCCTTGAAATTGTGGGGCATTATCTTCGTTGCCATGCCCACGGCTATGCCTTCTGCACCAAGCAGCAGCAGCATGGGAATCTTGGCGGGCAGAGATACCGGCTCCATCATCCTGCCGTCATAGGATTCCTCATATTCGGTCAGATCCTTGTTGAACAGAACCTCTTTGGCCAGAGGGGTCAGTCGACATTCGATGTAGCGGGCCGCCGATGCTTCATCACCGGTGTAGATATTACCGAAGTTGCCCTGGGTCTCGATAAGAAATTCCTTGTTGGCGAGATTGACCAGCGCAGCGAATATGGAAGCATCTCCGTGGGGATGCAGCTTCATCGTCTCTCCGACGACGTTGGCGACTTTGTGAAAGCGCCCATCGTCCATGTTGTACAAGGTTTGCAGGATTCGCCGCTGGACAGGCTTGAAACCGTCGTTAATATCCGGAATCGCCCGTTCCCGGACTACATAGGAGGTATATTCGAGAAAGTTTTCATCGAAGAGTTTGTGCAGTTTGCCGTGTGGTGTATATATAGCGTGATCGAAAGTCATAGTATCTGTGATGCCTTCCCCGGATCTCAATCCTTGTATTGATTCGTTGAGCAAACAACCACATGCCGATGTGCATACCAGCTTCTCTTCGAAGATATCCCGAAGCCCGGAGGGCTGCAGTCAAACTCCCAGAAAGAGGGGTATGGCGTCTTTCAAGGTAACGGCTGGCATGGATGCCAGCAGAGCGTTTGCCTGTCGACCCGCCGCTGCGACAGCTCGATCATCGTCGCTTGTTCAGGAGTCCGGCTGCGCACCAGGTGATTCAGCTGAGGGCAGATCAGACCAGATGGTCCATTATGTACCGTTTGCGGTCCGGCGTATTTTTTCCCATATAAAAGGTAAGCACCTTCGCCACCTGCGAGACCGAATCCATGGTCACATTCCGCAGTCTGATATCGGGCCCGATAAACTGCTTGAATTCACGAGGGGAGATCTCTCCCAGACCCTTGAACCGGGTCGTCTCCACATTCTTGGTCACCTTGCCCCGTCCTTGCAATTTGCGCGTAGCCGCGATTTTTTCCTTTTCCGAATAGCAATAGATTGTCTCCTGCTTGTTGCGTACTCGAAAAATGGGGGTTTCGAGGATATAGATATGACCGAGCTTGACCAGCGGTTCGAAATAATGCAAAAAGAAGGTCAGCAGAAGATTGCGGATATGCAGCCCGTCCACGTCTGCATCGGTGGCGAGGATGACCTTGTCGAAGCGGAGGTTGGAGATGGAGTCCTCGATATCAAGGGCCCGCATAAGTGAGTACATCTCCTCGTTTTTGTACAGCAGCGCCAGCTTTTGCCCGTAGACGTTCATCGGTTTGCCTTTGAGCGAAAAAACAGCCTGGGTCATCGGATCGCGCGAGGAGACGATCGAGCCGGCGGCAGACTGCCCCTCGGTGATGAAAATCATATTCTCCCTGCCTTCGGCGGAAGGTTTTTCTTTGGAGGGGTGATATTTGCAGTCTTTCAGCTGGGATATTTTCAGGGCAACCTTCTTGGCCTTAGCCCTGGCTTCCTTGCGCACGCTCTGCAGTTCCTTGCGTACCTTCTCGTTGCGCAGAATCTTGTCAATGAGTATTTCTGCCGCTGCGGTGTCTTTGTAGAGCGAACTGGAAACAGCATTTTTCACCGTATTGACAATCCACGAGCGTACTTCGGTGTTGCCAAGCTTGTTTTTGGTCTGCGACTCGAACACCGGGTCCTTGACCTTGATGGCAAGAGTGCCGACAACGCCGTCGCGGACATCCTTGCTGTCGAATTTTTTGCTGGAATATTCATTGATGCCCTTGAGCAGCCCTTCGCGAAAGGCGCTGAGATGCGTTCCGCCCTCGCTGGTATAGGTGCCGTTGACAAAGGTATAGTAGGTATCGCCGTAGGAATCGGTGTGGGACAAGGCGAATTCGAGCGTGGCATCCTTGTAGTAAATCGGCGTATACAGTTCACCACCGTCCAGTTCCTTCTCCAGCAGATCAAGCAATCCCTTGCTGGAATAAAAGCATTCTTTGTTGAGATACAACTTCAAGCCGGCATTGAGATAGGCATATCTCCACAGCCGTCTGGCAATAAAATCCAGATCGAAACAATAGTTCGGAAACAGCTGGGGGTCGGGTACAAACTCCATGAGGGTGCCGTCTTTCTCGGAACTCTCACCTTCACTTTGCTCAATGAGTTTGCCGCGCTCGAAAAGCGCGGAGGAAAATTTTCCCTGGCGAAAGGCGGTCACCGTGAATTTTTTTGAAAGGGCGTTGACGGCCTTGGTTCCGACGCCGTTAAGTCCTACGGAAAACTGGAAAACATCGGTATTGTACTTGGCGCCGGTGTTGATTGTCGATACACAGTCGACGATTTTACCCAAAGGGATGCCCCTGCCGAAATCGCGAACCCGCACCTCGCCCTCTTCGGCGATAGTGATGTTTATACGTTTGCCGGCTCCCATGATAAATTCATCGACGGCATTATCGACAATCTCTTTGAGCAAAATATAGATGCCGTCATCCTGGTGACTGCCGTCGCCAAGCCGGCCGATGTACATTCCCGGTCTTTTGCGTATATGCTCAAGGGAGCTGAGGGTTTTTATCTTGCTTTCGTCGTATATATCTGCGGATACACTCATTTTTTACCCATATACACTACATGAAGGTTTGAGGTTTCAAAGGTGGCCAATACTATTGTATTTGGTGTTTTTTATCAACATATCTCTTGTGGCGCCTGAAGATAAAACCATGTTCTATCAGGCGGGTCCCAACATCCGGTATGCTCTTCTGCCGTTTGTAAAAAAGGTGTTCTTCACCAAGGAAAATGGCGACCACTGTTTATTTTTCAACAAATTTGAGCTCTCCATGCACAAAAACATATCCAATACATCAGAGCCGCCGCCGGGAAGACATTGGGCAACGGTTGGCCGCTGTTTGATTTTTTACGTTGCTGAAGCATTTCCCCCTTGTTGCTTGTTGCATTATTCTGTATTGTCTTGAGCTGTTTCTGCCGTCCTCTTGTTGGGAAAATATCTTTTGCAGTTCAACCGCATGCGCCTGATACACAACAGACCCTTACTGCTCTACAGCTACCTTGCCACGGAAATGCTGGCACCGTTCTTTGCAAGCTTTGTTATCATGAACGGTATTTTTTTTCTGGTCAAGCTCATCCCCTTTCTCGATATAATTCTCGAATACGACATCAAATTCACCGATTTTGTCAAATCGTTCTCCTATCTCTTTCCCAACATGCTTCATTATTCCATTCCCATGGCGGCAATGATGGGCATTATCATCGGCATTACCAGGCTTTCCAACGATGCCGAAATTCTCGCCTTCAAGGCCTGCGGTATGAGTCTGTATCATTTTCTTCCTCCTGTTCTTCTTGTCACCCTGGTAATCTCGACCATCTCGGCCTACATATCCATCAACCTCATTCCCGCAGGCGAAGTAGCCATGAAGCAGCTTTTCTACCAGTTGACCAAGGAAAAGATCGACAAAGGCATCAGGGAAAAGGAGTTCACGGCCGCACTCGGCGATCTGGTGGTCTATGTCGAGGAGGTGGACCGAAAAACCAATGCCTGGCGCAATGTCTGGGTATCGGACATGCGGGAACAGACGACTCCGTCCATCACCATGGCCCGTACCGGCGGCATGTCAACGGACCTAGAAACGATGATTGTCACCATAGATCTCTTCAACGGCAGCCTGCACCGTGCAGAAGAGGAACAGGGGCAGATCGTCGTTTTCGACAATTACAAGGTTCAGATACCGCTGAAGCTTCCCGCCACCAGCACGACCGTTGTCGGTCTTTCCGGGAGGACCATGCACGAGCTGCAGCAGGGAGCCCTGCGTTACGGAATCAACAGTGAAAGAGGACGGGAGTACCTTGTTCACTACCACAAAAGACTGGTTTTGCCCTTTGGCTGCCTGATAATGAGTCTTATGGCGCTGCCCCTGGGGCTGCAGTCTGGCCCGGGAAGACGGGCAATGGGCATCCCTCTGGGACTAGGTTTTTTTATTATCTACTATGTGTTCTATACCGTTGCCAAAACCCTGGCCGAGGATACCGCTCTGCCGGTTGCCCTCGCCATGTGGACGCCCAACTCCTTTTTCCTGCTGCTGGCGATAATCGCCATCTACCGGGTCGCCAACGAAAAATCGCTTCTGCCTG
Source organism: Desulfopila sp. (assembly GCA_041642275.1). GTDB lineage: Bacteria > Desulfobacterota > Desulfobulbia > Desulfobulbales > Desulfocapsaceae > Desulfopila_A. Next base: position 40,006 of record JBEPWT010000004.1, read on the forward strand.
GTGGACTGGGTACCGCCTGGCTGAAGCTTAGACAAACACTTGAAGAGAAGTTTAAAAAGGCAAAAATGCTGCGGCGCCGGCGAAAACGGGGGCCGCAAACTTAGCTTGTGTTTTCTTTCTCATCTCTTTGCCTGGCCTCGGCAATTGCCTTTTTCAGCGCTGCATGGTGGACATCGCCAGCATAGTGGACAGGGCTTTTCCCGGAAATGGGATCAAATCCCGAGGGATCGGCGTAACAGTTCTGCTCGACCTGCAGGGGTATTCGGGTCAACGCCTCATCCACCTTCATGCCGATGACATCCACCATGGCGGCCCATGTTGCCCCGCAGGGTGCGCCGCGCAGAATGCGGATATCAGTAATCCGTCCGTTGCAGACTTCGACCGCGTATTCGGGAAAACCAAACTGCTGACCGTAATCACCGAGTGTCTTGCTTCTGCCCAGACCGCAGCAGGTGAAGGGCGTAAAGCCTTTACCGGGCTTGCCAGTGGTCACCACCGGTATGTTTTTGCTCTCGCAGATTTCGACGAGATAATCGGAAAGGTCCGGATGCTTGAGAAAATTCAATACCAGATCTCCAGCAAAGGAATCGGGAACATACTCCATGGGGAAATCAATAATCTCAGGAAATGTTCCATCCAGAGAAAAAACCTTTTTTATCGTTATACCTGTTGCATATCTTCGTATCCCTGCCGTTTTTTTCTCGGCGGAACCGTTTTGTTGAAAAACTATGATATCCATGTCGTCCTCGATACATTTTACCAAAGAGCTTGAGCCTGTCTCTGGAGAAAAATATCCTTGCGGTTTCTCGGTGGTTGCTGCCAAAGATAAGTGATAATGCAGCCATCGAGTTTCTGTCAAGCATCTTTATCATGACGGCATCACTGATTGCGCCGATGCGTCCCGTATTTTTCATTCTTGTACTATTTCCATAAATGTATGGCAGATCAATGTGTATTGCGTTAAAATATAATGAGTTACTCCATTACCTCAACAGATGCCCCTTTTTCAAGATACATGCAGCCTGCCGTCCTCCTCTGCCGGCAGGCTGCAATACCTATGCTGGGAGACAGCCATATGAAACTGCCAAAAGCACACGAAATGCAGGCATTGGACAAATGCGCCACAGACCATTTCGGCATTCCCGGGATTGTTCTCATGGAAAACGCCGGATTGGGCACTGTCCGAATGATGGAGGAAGAACTGGGGTCCTGCAAAGGTAAATTCGCCATTATTTTTATCGGTCCCGGCAATAACGGCGGTGATGGACTTGTCATCGGCCGACACCTCCACCAGCGGGGGTGTGAGCCGATTTTCTTTTTCCTCGTCAAGCCGGATTCCCTGCAGGGCGACGCCGCCACCAATCTCAATATCATCCGCAAGCTCAAGCTGCCTTTCCATGTCATCGACAACTCCACAAGGGTGGAAACCATACCCGTTCTCTACAAACAGATCGAATCGCGCGGCAAGCCATGCTACTGCATCATCGATGCGATATTCGGCACAGGATTGACCCGTGGACTCGAGGGCCATTTTGCCAATGCCATCAACCTTCTCAACAGGCCTGACTTCGCCCATAACATCCCCGTCATATCCGTTGATATTCCCTCCGGAATGGATTCCGACAGCGGCAGGATTCTGGGCACATCCATTGTCGCCAACTACACGGCAACCTATGGCTGCGCCAAGCCGGGCCAGATAATGCACGGCAGTTCGGAGCTCACCGGCAAACTGCATATCATTGACATCGGCATCCCTCCCGAGGCCTTTATCAAATCTCCCATACCAACCGAGTTGATAACCGAAGACCTGGCCAGGGTCTGGTTGAAAAAGCTCTCCCGTGACAAGTCGTCGCACAAGGGATCCCACGGCCATCTCTTCGTCATCGCCGGCTCTGCCGGAAAAACCGGTGCCGCCATACTGGTGGCCAGAGGGGCGATGCGCAGCGGCTGCGGTCTTGTGACCATGGCGGCGCCCTACGATCTCAATGCCATTTTCGAAACCAGCTGCGCTGAAGCGATGACCCTGCCCCTGCCCACCTCCTCCTCGATTATCAATGTCAGCGATCTTTCATTTTTAATCAAACATCTCAACGACAAAAATGCTATTGTCATGGGCCCTGGCCTGGGGCAGGACAGGCGCACGGCAGATCTGGTGGTCCATCTCTACAACAATGTCTCGCGTCCGATGGTGGTCGATGCCGACGCTCTCAACATCCTTGCCGCCAACAAAAATAAAATTCAAAAGCCTGCAGGCCCGCGAATTCTCACACCCCACCCCGGAGAACTGGCCCGAATGACCGACTCAACCTCCCAGGCTATCCAGGACAACAGACTACATGCCGCCCGGGAGGCCCATGCATCTTTCAACAACGACAAACAGGTGATTATCGTTTTGAAAGGTGATGGAACGGTTATCGTCTCCGATAACGGCGAGGCCATGATTAATACCAGCGGCAATCCCGGAATGGCCACCGGCGGTATGGGAGATGTTCTCAGCGGCGTCATAGGTTCGCTTATCAGTCAGGGACTCAGTTGCCTGGAAGCCGCTGCTGCCGGGGTATTCCTCCACGGCAAAGCGGCAGACGACCTGTACGTCGATGCCGGCTACGGCTATACGGCAACCGAGGTTGCCAACCGCATGCCCTATACACTGAAAAGATTTCTTAAGCAGGAGAATTTATGAAGAAAGCACAGGATATAATGACAACCAAGGTTTTGACCGTAACCCCGGAGACGACGGTCGGCGAGCTTGCGCATTTGCTCACCGACAATACTATTAACGGTGTTCCGGTTATCGACGAGGACAACAATCTTCTCGGCGTTGTAACGGAAAACGACCTCATATTTCAGAAAAAAAAGGTTCACATCCCCACCTTCATAAGCATTCTCGACTCGGTTATCTACCTTGAGAGTCCAGAGAGAATGAAGAAGGAAATGCAGAAGATCACCGGTTCTACGGTGGCGGAGATCTACACCAGGAAGGTGAAGACAGTTTCAGCGGAGACGCCGGTAGATGAGATTGCCACCCTCATGGCGGAAAAGAACATTCATACCATACCGGTGGTCGAGAAGGATAAGCTGGTGGGCATAATCGGCAAAAAAGATATCATCAAAACCATTTTTTCCTAACCGGAAATGTCTGTTTCCCTACCACTCTATGGGCTCATGGCCATGATATTTCAAATAGTCGTTGCACCTTTTAAAGACATCGGAGCCCAGAAAACCCCTGTGTGCTGAAAGAGGAGACGGGTGGCTCGTTTTCAGCACCAGGTGCTTTTGCTCATCTATGAAGGCCGCTTTTTTCTGGGCAAAGGCGCCCCAGAGCATAAAAACCAGATGCCGCCGGTGAAGGGAGAGCGTCTCGATTATATTGTCGGTGACCTCGTGCCAGCCGATATTGGCGTGAGAATTGGGTTTTCCGGCGATGACGGTGAGACTGGCATTGAGCAGCAATACTCCCTGCAAAGCCCACCTGGTCAAGTCCGTCGAAAATACCCTCTGGGTATCACCGCCATAGATACTCCTGCGAACTTCCTTGAAGATATTGACCAGTGAGGGCGGAGCGGGAACACCTTCCACAACTGAAAAGCAAAGACCATGGGCTTCGGGGCCCAGACGGCCATGTTCGTTGAAGTAGGGATCCTGACCGAGAATAACGACCCGGACTCCATCGAAACCGGTCAGGCGCATGGAGTTGAAAACATTTTGCCGCAGCGGGTAGACCTTTTTGCCGGCGGCAAGCTCGCCGTATGCTTTTTCTACCAGCACTCTGTGCCGCCGCTGTTGAAGGAGCGGTACCTGTTCTTCCCACAACATTTCTAAATGTTCGGCCTAGGCCGTAACGATGGTATCCCGGTAATGAAAGTGGATTTTCCTTATCAGTGCGGCGAGTTCGTCCTCGTCTTTGACCTTCACCGCGGTGAATCTCTGATAAACATCACTGCTCATCTCTTTTTTCAGGCATTTCACCGGATCCAGAACGATTATGGTGCCATTGTTCTCGGTAACTTTTTTCAACCCTTTGTCTCCCTGCCTTGCATTTCCCGAGAGAAAAACAACCGCGGCACGTTCTCTGAAGACTTCAGCGACGGAGCCGATGGTCTGGTCTACCGGCGAAGATGAACCTGTATATGTATCTTTACATTTCAACGAATAGTCGGCACTGAAGGGTTTGAAGTAGATATTTTCGGTATCGCTGCCCACATAGCAGTTGCCGCCCTGGATGGAGAGCCCGTCCTGTATCCTGACAATATTGATCGTGCTTATCTCATCGAGATACTGGGTAAAGGCGTCGACGTGTTCAACGTTGCCGTCAATGACGATCAGCACGGCGCCGTTCATGTCCTGCCGGAGGTGCGGCACCAGCTTGAGCAGGTTGATATAGGCGCCTTCACCGGCGACGATAATGGAGAGGCAATTGGCTCGTCGGTACTTGTTTCGCTCCATAAGCGAAATATACTCGCCGCAGGCGCTGCAGATAACACCGCCCTGGTCCTCATTTTCCCGGAGGACAGCCTCCTCCTTGGATCCGCATTCTTCGCAAAACACCAGGGATTTGACTTTTCGCCTCCGCTCCTTCTTGAAAGGGCTCGGAGGAAAAACAGGCTCGACGGCCTCCATCGACACCTCCGCAGCAGAAAGTACTTTATCGATGAGCTGCCGCTGCAATCCCTCCTGGTGGAAAATGTCCTGAAGTTTGTCCTTGCTGAAAAAATCGACCGCACCATTTTTCAGCGCATCGAAGCACCTGGCGGTACCTTCAGCGGTGAGTCTCGAAAACATGATGGTGGGCGTGGGAACATGAATCATGAGATGCTGCAGGGCCGTCATGCCGTCCATCAACGGCATTTCGAAGTCCATGAGGATTACATCAGGTTTGCTTCTAAGGATGAGGCCGAGGGCCTCAATGCCGTTCACGGCCTCACCGATTACGGTGAGCCGCGGATGCATGTTCAGCAGCGTACTGAGGATCTTCCGATACTGGGCGGAGTCATCAACGATCACCACTCGTACCATGTCTTTTTTTTCGCTCATATTTCCGGTGGTATAATTTCCATGTTGCATACCGTCATCCCGGCTACCATCTGCCCCCTCCTCAGCTGGCGGATGTATAGAGACCATGATCCTGTATATAGGCGTAGACCTGAGGCTGCAGACAGTCTTCAGGAAATTCTTCTGTTCCTATGGTCCGCCGGATCTGCGTCGATGAGACCTCTGGAATTTCCGCCTCGATGTAGTATAGATTCCTGCCGCTTATCCTGTTGCGCCAGTGGTCGCCATCCTGCAGATAGCCAAGAGAGTGAATGTAGGCGTCAATGTTCTCTGCTTCATAGCCTTGACGGTGGACGACGACGAAATGCACCTGCTGGAGAAGCCGGGGGTAGGCCTTCCAGGTCGGTATCTCGAGAAAGGCGTCGCTACCTATGATAAAATGGTATTGCCTGCCCGTGCTTTCTTCATCAGGGAGAGAAGAAAGCATATCGATTGAATAGGTGGGCGGCGGCAGATACCGCTCTATCTCCGAGACCGTGAACCTCTCTTCTCTCATCGTTGCTAAACGTAACATTTCCAGGCGATGGTGAAAAGATGTAATTTTGCGGCCGGTTTTATGAGGGGGTGATGCCGATGGAATAAAGACCACTTCGACAAGACCGCACCGCTGCATTGCCACATGCGCAAGGGAGGTGTGACCTTTGTGCACCGGATCGAATGCCCCGCCGAGTAAGCCGACGGCAGACATCAGTTGCGAACCTGTCCGTCGCCGAAGACGACGAATTTGCGGGTTGTCAGTTCTTCGAGACCCATCGGGCCATAGGCGTGAAGCTTGGTTGTACTGATCCCTATTTCCGTTCCCAGCCCCAGCTGGGCGCCATCGTTGAAACGGCTTGAGGTATTTACCATAACCGCCGAGGCGTCTATCTGCCGGACAAAGGTGTTGGCCAGGGAATAATTTTCGGTGAGTATGCATTCGGTATGATGCGATCCGTACTCGCGGATATATTCTCTGGCCTCATCATAGCCGGTCACCACCTTCATGATCATCGCCAGATCAAGGAACTCGGTGCCCCAATCGGATGCACCAGCCTCTTCGACATGTTTCGAGAGGCTGCGGGTTTTTTCACATCCCAGTATGCGCACCCCCTGCTCCTGCAGTGCCGCGACTATCACCGGGACATAGGCAGCGGCGATATCTTCATGCACCAGAAGTCCCTCCAGGGCATTGCAGACGCCGGGCCGCTGCACCTTGCTGTTGAGGATGATCGGTGTCGCTTTGTCCAGATCCGCTTGTTTGTCGACATAAATGTGGCAGACACCCTTATAATGTTTAAGCACCGGTATGGTGCTGTTTTTGGCCACGAAACGAATCAGCCCTTCTCCTCCCCGGGGGATGATGAGATCAATATAATCATCCTGCCTGAGCAGCAGGGCTACGGCGTCCCGGTCGGTGTCGGCGACAAGCTGGACGCCGTTGGCGTCCATGCCGGAAATCCGCAGCGCCTCCTGGATAACTCCGGCGAGAGCGATATTGGAATGTATTGCCTCCGACCCGCCTCTGAGAATGACACTGTTGCCGGCTTTCAGGCAGAGGGCGGCGGCATCGATTGTGACATTTGGACGCGATTCGTATATCATGGCTATAACGCCAAGAGGCACGCTCATACGGCCGACCATCATACCGTTCGGACGCCGGGCCATGGATCCGATCGACCCCACCGGATCATCGAGTGCTGCGACCTCGTGAAGTCCGGCAATCATGGCCTCAACAACTTCATCGGTCAGCGCAAGCCTGTCGAGCATGGCTTGAGAAAGAGCGTTGCGACGGCCATTTTCGATATCCCTGCCGTTTTCTCTCTGGATGTGTTCCTTTCGCTCTTCAAGAAGGCCGGCTATCTTTTCAAGCGTGGCATTCTTCATCGCTGTTGATGCAAAGAGCATCTGCTGGGAAGCGGTTTGGGCTTTTCTGCATATATCGATTATGTGACTTTCAAGTGATTCCATTCAGCCTCCGCTCTTGTGTTTACAAGATGACGAGATTGTCGCGATGTATGACCACATCACTGCCTTTATATCCTAGAATATCTTCTATTTTCTGAGATTTACCACCCATTATGCGAACGATTTCCTCGGCGCGGTAATTTGCTGTGCCGACGGCAATAATTTTTCCATTTTCATCCCGGCATTCAACGGAGTCACCGGAACAGAAACTGCCCAGGACCCGGCGCACACCGGAGGGGAGCAGACTTTTGCCTCCGCAGCAGATTGCCCGGGCCGCTCCGGCATCGACTTCAAGGATGCCGTTTGGCTTGAGAACGAAGGCTATCCACTGCTTGCGCCCCTGCAGACGTTTTCGCTGCGGCAGGAAAAAGGTGCCGATCATGTCGCCGGCGAATATATCCTGGAGAACTTTTGGCCTTTTTCCCGGACCTATAAGGGATGCGCCGCCGCTGGCGGCTACTTTTTTGGCCGCCAGTATCTTACTGCGCATGCCGCCGGTGCCTAAAGAGCTGCCGCTGTTGCCGGCCATGGCAACTATCTCTGCTGTCACTTCGGCGACGGTATGGAGCGGTCGTGCCGTCTCATCAAAAAGAGGATTGGCGGTATAGAGACAGTCAACATCTGTGAGGCATATGAACATGTCGGCTTCGATGAGATTGGTGACCAGCGCGCCGAGGTTGTCGTTATCACCAAACTGCAGCTCTTCCGTGGAGACAGTGTCGTTCTCGTTTATTACCGGCATTACCCCCATTTTCAACAGTGTGGTGACGGTGTTCTTAAAGTTGACATACCGTACTCTGTGGGCGAGGTCATCGTGGGTCAACAGGGCCTGAGCTATCTTCAGGCCATGTTTTTCGAAAGCGGAATCATAAATATGCATCAAACTGGACTGGCCGATGGCGGCCAGTGCCTGCTTTTCCATGAGGGAGAGCTCTCTGTCCTCGAGGAATGTCATTTTCTTTCTGCCGGCGGCCACCGCACCTGAACTGACCAGAATAACCTCTTTGCCATTCTGGCGAAGAGTGCTGATGCCATCGGCGAGATTGTCTATGACCTCTTGATTCATGCCGTCGGCTGCAGTCAGCACGGCGCTGCCGACTTTGATCACCACCCTTCGGGCCTTTTTCAGAAAATCCTGACGGCAGCCCAGCGCCGATGCAGTTGATCCTTCCTGTATGGTCATGGCACGTTCACATTCACCTTTCTGATTATCCCTGAAACTCAGCTTGACCAATTACAAAGAGACAGGGTGCCCTTTTCCCGGGTATCTGCAGCCAGGACGACTGCAGTTAAGCCCCCAGGGATGGGTTTATGGCGTCCCGGGAAAAGGGCACCCTGTCTCAAAATATGTTGCTGAACATTAGGGGTAAATAGGTTCAACTTTTCAGAAGTTTACCCCTGAAACTCAGCTGCGACCGGTAATGCAGCTGCCGCATCATCCCTGTTCAATATCCATAAGCTCACCGATCAGTTCCTTCAGCTGGTCAATATTTGTATCACACAGAGCAGAGATTGCAATACAGTTGATATTTTTCCTCTCAAAGTAATTGTGCAGGTTTTTCAGCCGTTTCTCATCAACAATATCTGCCTTGTTGAGCACCACGACATGTTTTCTCTGCAAGAGTTCCTCTTTATATTTTTTGAGTTCTCTGTTGAGTGTTTTAAAATGCAAAACCGCATGTTCCTGTGAGGCATCGAGGACATGGAGGAGAATAGTCGTTCTTTCTATGTGCCTCAAAAAGGTGTGGCCGAGACCGACCCCATCGCTGGCGCCTTCCACCAGGCCGGGGATATCGGCGATGATGCATGATTGTTTATAGGGCAGATGCAGTACTCCCAGCTGCGGTTCCAGGGTTGTGAAAGGATAACCGCCAATTTTGGGATTTGCCGCCGACAGCTTCGACAACAGCGTAGATTTTCCGGCATTGGGCAGGCCGATCAGACCAATATCGGCTAGAAGTTTCAGCTCGATTTTCAGCCATCTTTCCTCTCCCGGCTTTCCTTCGGTGGCATAGCGAGGAGTCCTGTTCGCTCCGCTGGCGAAATGGCTGTTGCCCAAACCTCCTGACCCGCCTTCGGCGGCGACAAAACGCTCCCCCTCGTCAACAAGATCGGCAATGACCTCGCCGCTCTCCCCATCTTTGATGACCGAACCAGGCGGCACCTCGACAAGACAGTCCTTTCCCTTTCTGCCATGCATGTCCTTGCCCTGGCCGTGAAGCCCCCTCTCCGCTTTGAAATGAGAACGATACTTGAAATCTATGAGTGACTGGACCTTCTTGCTGGCCACGAGAATGACGCTGCCGCCGCGTCCGCCGTCGCCGCCATTGGGGCCGCCCTTGGGGACGTATTTCTCTCTGCGGAAGCTGACGCATCCATTGCCCCCATCGCCCGCTTTGACATGAAATTTCGCTTCATCTATGAACGCCATTTTTTTATCCAATTGAAATGATATTGTCCGGGATTTGTGATATCTCCGGCATCCAGGAGAACGCGGAGGGGAAACATATGACCTGTGACTCTTGCAGCCCAGTTGGCGCTCATCGTCAAACCGGGACAACACAGGTACAGGCGACACCGATGACGCCATCACGGTCGCTCATGTGTCGCCCGGCACTTCATTATCGACACATCTCTCGAGTTGCGGCGGCCAGAGTCATCCTCCAGCGGTATTTTATGGCTGTTGTTGCATAAACATCCCTTGCAGAGGTATCTCAGCAATAAAAAAACTCGACCATCATGCCAATGAGGTCGAGTTTCAGATGTTTCCGCGGCAGGTATCAGGATGAACGAGAGCCGCTGCTGGTGGGCTTTGTCGCGTTATTCAGGCTGAATACTTACTCGCTTTTTGTTTTTGCCGAACATCTCAAACTTGACGATACCATCTGATTTGGCATAGAGCGTATAGTCTCTGCCGCATCCGACATTGGTACCGGGGTGAATCCTGGTTCCAAGCTGCCTGACAATGATGCTTCCGGCTCTTACGTTTTCACCGCCGAACTTCTTGACGCCCCGCCTTTGTCCTTTACTGTCTCTGCCGTTTCTTGAACTACCGCCAGCTTTTTTATGTGCCATGATGAACTCCTTCGTTTACCGCTTCCCCTCGAATGTTTTTCGACTGTGCATTCGAGACTTTTTATGCCGATATTTCCTCTATAGCCAGTGCCGTATAGAATTGGCGATGACCCTGCCTGAGGCGGTAGCCCTTTCTTCTCTTCTTCTTGAAGACAATGATTTTTTTGGCTTTTCCCTGCTCTACTATTTTCGCTTTTACAGTGGCATTTTCCAGGAGTGGCGTGCCGATGTCGACGGTGCCGTCGCCGACGACCATGAGAACGTCATCGAGTTCAACCGTGTCACCTATTTCGCCGTTGATTTTCTCAACGCGCAACCGATCTCCCTGGGCCACCTGATATTGTTTGCCTCCGGTACGGACTATAGCATACATTATATTTTCCTCATCTGCGCAAGTTATAGTGTTCTATTGAGACTGTCACCAAACTTTTAATTTGACACCGTTCTCACCGAATTGTCAATATATATTTTGCTGATTACCAATGAAACTCAGCCTGGCCTCGGGAAACGTAGCTGAGTTTCATACGTAATCAGTTATATTTTTGGAAAGATGCATTCACGGAAAATTCCCCTCTGCGGACAACAGAGGCGCCCGTTGGATGCAAAAAAGGGGAACAGAAACTGGAAATGCGTTGCTGTTCCCCCAAGACGAGAGCGTCCGAAAGTGTTCTCAGAAAGAGGTTCAGGTGGTGTATCCCAGCCTTTCAAATTCTTTCTGCTTTCGGATAGCACAGGCCTTATTGAAAGCATTCTTCTTGCCGTGCTTGGATATGGAAACAGAGGTTTTCCCCTGCTTACCGCTTTCAGTAACCCAACTTACTTCATACCGGTTGAGTTTTTCATTGAGTCTCACTCCGACAACACCGGTGCCGGAATTGCTCACGGTCACCATGTGTTTATTCGTCCTGATTTTTCCGAGGCGTCGTTCGGTCTTGTCTCTCCAGGCTATGGCCGAGAGCAGGCTTGAGTAACGCCCTCCACATTTTTTATCTGAGAAAAACTTGGAATGTGTTTTTCCCAGAAAACGTACACGAACATACCAGCCGTGAGTTCTTTTTGACTCCTGATCTATCCTGGCGATATCTTTGTGCTTTTCCAAAAGTATATTCTGCTTGTTGTCTTCTTCCATCTTTTTCCCTTGTTGTTGTTGCACTACGAAACATTACTTTGTTACTGTACGAAGGCCTCTATATCTTTGCCTCTCGGCATGTATCCGGAGCATGGGTCATCTCATTCAGATGAGAAGAGCGCTTGTCGTGACATACCGGCCAACCTAAGTAGTTGGTCAGGTGTAAGCTGTCAATAGTTTTTTGCACCTTCGACGTGTGTGGTAAGAATGAAATCCCCTGGCCTCTAACAACCTAAGGCATCTCCTTAATTAATGCTAGTTTTTTATTGCTTTTTTTTACAATTAATCAAAAATAGCCATGAATACCAAAACCTTATCAATCAACAATTTTGTCGCTACGGTACGTCGCCTGCGTTCGGAGACCGGTTGTCCCTGGGACAAACGGCAAACTCCCGAATCTTTGTGCAAATATTTGCTGGAGGAGGTCGCCGAACTGGTTGAAGCGATCGACAATAAAGACAGTGACAATATTTGCGAAGAGATCGGCGACGTTTTTTACATTCTCATCATGCTGGCTGAGATTCACGCTGAGAGAGGGGACTTTACCTTCGACCGCTGTCTCGAAGAAATAAACAGCAAACTCATCCGCAGACATCCTCACGTTTTCGCAGGAACCAAAGTTGAAAGCGAAACAGAACTCCGCCGGCAATGGCAAAAAATCAAGGAGGAGGAGAAAAAAAGAAATAATTGACAGAATCTGCAACTTTTGGTATTATACCAAGTTTTAGTCGCAGATCAACATACCTGTCTGCAGACTATCAGCGACAGTCGCTTCGACCACTGTCACCTCTTCGCTCTTGCCTGAACAGAGATGCAGGCGAGGGCCACGTACCAGGGGTTTCCTTGAAGCCCTGCAACCATGAGTCCACGAGGAGGAACCATGCGTAGATACGAAACGATCTATATCCTTCGTCCAACCCTGAACGAAGAAGAGATCAATACCGTAGTTGAAAAAGCTCAAGAGACCATCACCAGCAACAACGGAAAAATCATTGAACTTGATCGCTGGGGCATGAGAAAACTCGCCTATCAGATCAAAAAAGAGTCTCAAGGATTCTACATATTCTGTGACTATTCCGCCATTCCTGAAGCTGTAACCGAAATGGAACGAAGGTTTCGCATCGACGATGCTGTTCTTCGCTACATGACGGTTAAAACCGCCGACGTTATCACCGACGAAGAGATTATCGAAGCCACTGCCCGCATCGCCGACAAGCAGGTGGTCGAAGAGGAAACTGAAGAGTCCGCCGCTGGAGAGAAACAACCAGTCCAACAGACGCCTTCAACCTCCGAGAAATCAGAGGAAGTCGAAAAAAGTGAAGAAGCATAACGTCAGCCGCAACCAACGCAACAGGAGATAATCATGGCACAACGACCACAAAAAAGACTGTTTTCACGAAAAAAAGTATGCCGTTTCTGCACCGACAAGGAAATGAGTATTGACTACAAGGATGTGAAGACACTCAGGAACTTTGTATCCGAAAGAGGCAAAATCATACCCCGGCGCATTGTCGGTACCTGCGCCTCTCACCAGAGACAGCTCTGCGAGGCAATCAAACGGGCCCGACACATCGCCCTGCTGCCGTACTCCGGGAACATCCAGGGATAGGGAAAGGAAGACGCAGTTGTGACCAGGCAGGTCGAAAACGAACCTGAAGGAAGAATACAAAGCCGCCACATCCTGCTGTTCATCGCAGCCCTGCTGCTGCCCAGCGTGATGTGGATGGTTCTGGGCTGGATCAGTTGTCTGCTTCCCCTGCTCGTATTTGTCTTTCTTGCAAAATACGGTTGGAGACATACCACCACCCAGTTAACGGTAGCGCTGCCGGCCGCGGTTTTCATTGGCTTTTTTTTTCACATCGTTGAACTGGTGCTGTTCCTTGGGGCGCTGCTGCCTGCCGGGTATGTCGTCGCCCACGCCGCAAGCCGCAAGGAGGAGCCGTGGAAGGCCGGCCTCAAGGAATGGATGGTTCTGGCGCTTACGCTGTATCTGTTTTTCAGCATTCTCCTCATCAACAGCGATTACACCGTGTTCGGCGCAATCGTCGAATCGCTGAATCGTGGTATCGATGAGTCGCTCAAGCACTACGCCGCCAGCGATATGTCTGCTGAAAACATGGCGATGCTGACACAAACGCTCAACCAGGTCAAACAACTGGCGCCGTTGATCCTGCCGGGCATTTTGGGCTCGATACTGCTCGCCATTGTCTGGCTGACCCTGGTTCCGGCGAACGCGGTATTGCCTGCCCTGGGTGGTGACAGTCCCTGGAAAAGCTATCGCTACTGGCAGCTGCCGGAGAAGCTTGTCTGGGCGCTGATCGCCGCCGGCGTCACAGCCGCCATTCCCGGACAGCCTCTGCAGATCTGGGGCATCAACTGCCTTATGATCATAACCGTGCTCTACGGCTTTCAGGGTCTGGCCATCGCCGTTTTTCTTCTGCATAAATGGAAAGTGCCGCGTTTTCTGCGGACGCTCATCTATGTAGTGATACTCTTGCAGAGTTTTGGTACAGTTCTACTAATTATTGCCGGTGTTGCCGATGTCTGGTTTGACATCAGACGATTGAAAAAACCGGCTGAGGATGATACAGCACACTCTGAGTAACCTCTTCAGGCTGCAGTCCTTCTGGAGAGACGATTCAGGCTGAAATAATCAGTTATCACGAGGGAGTCAAAAATGGAGCTCATTTTACAAGAAACCATCAGTTCACTCGGCCAGGAGGGCGACATCGTCAAGGTAAAGCCCGGCTACGGCCGCAATTATCTCCTGCCGAAGGGCAAGGCCGTCGTTGCCGATGCCAGGAACAAGGCTATTCTGGAAAGAAACAAGGCCGCCATCGAGTCGCGTCGCGCCAAGGAACGCAAGGAGGCCGAGGCCCTGGCTAAAAAACTCGCCGGTATTTCCATCGAGATTCCCCAGCTTGTCGGTGATGACGAACGGCTTTTCGGCTCGGTGACCAGTTCCGACATTCTGGAAAAACTCCAGGAACTCAACATCGACATCGACAAGCGTCAGATCGTCCTTCCCAACCCCATCAAGACCCTCGGCGAAACCACGGTCCCCATCAGGGTCGGCTTTGATATGACCACTGATATCCAGGTCAAAGTCGTTCCCCAGGAATCAGGCGAGTAAGTATGTGAGGCCTCCTTCTGCCGGGATTGCTCCGCCTTTTCCCGGGTCCTGCCGCGGGGGAGGCACAATATTGACACACACCATATGAGGCCCGGCCTCCATGGTGTGTTTCTGTTTTTAAAAGATTGACCTGGAAGAATTCACAATGAACAAATTGTCAGCTTCCTTACCGGCATCGCGAGTTCCGCCTCAAAATCTTGAAGCCGAACAGTCCGTACTGGGCTCCATCCTTCTCAAAGACAATGTCTTCGGGAACGTTCTCGAAATCATCCAGCCAGAGGATTTTTACTCTCCGGCCCACAGAATCATCTATGACAGCATGATAACGCTGTTTGAAAAGAACGATCCCCACGACATCATTACTCTGACCAATCATCTCAAGGACCAGAACCGGCTCGATGAAGTTGGGGGGGCCGCATATCTTGCCAGTCTGACATCCATTGTACCGGTCACCGCCAATATTGCATCCTATGCCAGGATCATCAAGCAGAAGTCCGTTTTGCGGCGGCTCATCGAGGTCAACACCGAGATAGCCGGCAGATGTTACGAAGAACAGGGTGAGATTGACCTGCTCGTTGACGAGGCCGAACAGGCCATATTCGACATCGCTGGGAAAAAGAGCGGGCAGAGCTTTACACCGTTAAAAGATATAATTCCCGCCGCCTTTGCCAAAGTCGAGCAACTGTTCAAGCGCAAAGAACTCATCACCGGTGTCCCCACGGGCTACTACGAGA
The DNA here is from genome assembly GCA_041642275.1 of Desulfopila sp. Taxonomy (GTDB): domain Bacteria; phylum Desulfobacterota; class Desulfobulbia; order Desulfobulbales; family Desulfocapsaceae; genus Desulfopila_A. Next base: position 55,073 of record JBEPWT010000004.1, read on the forward strand.
TAGACAAATTGACCGCCGGCCTGCAGCCCTCGGACCTGATCATCCTTGCCGGGCGTCCCTCCATGGGCAAGACCGCCTTTGCCATGAACCTGGCCCAGCATGCTGCCCTCGTCGAGAAAACCGGGGTGGCCATCTTCAGTCTCGAAATGTCCAAGGAACAGCTGACCATGAGACTTCTCAGTTCGGTGGGGAGGATAGACTCACACCGCATCCGTACCGGGAAGCTCCATGACGAAGACTGGCCCAAACTGACGCGGGCCGTAGGGATGCTTTCTGAAGCGCCCCTGTATATAGACGACACCCCTGCCATTTCTGTGTTGGAGATGCGCTCTAAAATCCGCCGACTTGCCTCGCAGTATCCCCTCGGCATGATATTGGTGGACTATCTCCAGCTCATGCGCGGCAGAAGTTCCAGCGAGAACAGAACCCAGGAGATAAGCGAAATTTCGCGGTCTCTCAAGGCTCTGGCCAAAGAACATAATGTGCCGGTACTGGCACTTTCCCAGTTGAACAGGAGCCTGGAAAGCCGCACCGACAAACGGCCGATGATGGCCGACCTTCGCGAATCGGGGGCCATCGAACAGGACGCCGATATTATCTGCTTCATATACCGCGATCAGGTCTATAACAAAGCCGAGGACAATCCCGAAAAAGGCACGGCAGAAATAATCATCGGCAAGCAGCGCAACGGCCCCACAGGGATGGTTAAATTGACATTTCTTGAAGAATTCACTATGTTTGAGAATATGAGCAACAGAGACGATTCCAATATTCATTAAACTTTTTCACATTTTATCCAGGAGCCTGTCGGATAATAGGCATTTTTTCTCAGATCAAGGCATTTTCAGGAAATCAAGCACAGCCATATAGCTGATATTGCGAGCATTGATTTTCTGGTAATAACGCAGATATGGGGAAAAAGGGCATTATCCGACAGACTCCCAGGGCAAGAGAGAACGCGAGAATGGCTGACAACACTGCAAACACCATATGGTACGACTTCAAAGCCATTGAGGCCAAATGGCAGGAAAAATGGGAAAAAGAAAAGACCTATTCCGTGGGGGAAGATAGCCAGGGGAAAAAATACTATGTGCTTGAAATGTTTCCCTATCCTTCCGGCCGTATCCACATGGGACATGTACGAAATTATTCCATTGGCGATGTTGTCGCCCGCTATAAACGCATGCGCGGCTTCAACGTGCTTCACCCCATGGGCTGGGACGCTTTCGGCCTGCCTGCCGAAAATGCAGCAATCAAAAACGATACACATCCGGCGGAATGGACCTATGAAAATATCGACTACATGAAAAAGCAGCTCAAGCAGCTCGGTCTCTCCTATGACTGGGATCGCGAAATTGCCACCTGCAACGAAAAATATTATCACTGGGAGCAGATCCTTTTTCTGAAAATGTATGAAAAAGGTCTGGTCTATCAAAAAGTCACCTCAGTCAATTGGTGTGATTCCTGCCAGACCGTTCTCGCCAACGAGCAGGTTATTGACGGCGCCTGCTGGCGTTGCGACCAACCGGTCCTGCCCCGGGAAATGAACGGCTGGTTTTTCAAGATTACCGACTACGCAGAAGAACTCCTCGCCGATCTTGATCACCTGGACGGCTGGCCGGAGAAGGTGGTTACCATGCAGCGCAACTGGATCGGCAAGTCCACCGGTCTCAACTGCACATTCGAGATTGAAAGCTCGGATCAATCCATTTCCATCTTCACCACCAGGCCGGATACCATTTATGGCGTCACCTTCCTATCGCTCGCCCCCGAGCATCCGCTCCTGCCCGACCTGCTGGCGGGAAGCGACAGGCAGGCTGAGATTGAAGAATTCGCCAGGCGGATCATCACTGAAAAACAGCGGGGCCGACACGAAGATGAGATTGTCAAGGAGGGCATATTCACAGGCCGCTACTGCATCAACCCCTTTAACGGCGAAAGGATTCCAATCTATGTTGCCAACTTCGTCCTCATGGAATATGGAACCGGCGCCGTCATGGCCGTGCCCGCTCATGACCAGAGGGATTTTGAATTTGCCCGTAAATACGGGCTCGAAATCCGTCCGGTTGTCATTCCCGAAGGCGTCGATCTCCATGGCGAGACCATGGAGGAGGCGTATTCTGGTCCGGGCATTCTTGCCAACTCCGGTCAGTTCGATTCGCTCTCCAGCACCGAGGCCCGGGAAGCCATAATCGCCCATGCCGAGAAAATGGGTTTCGGGAGCGCCGAGACCACATACAGACTGCGCGACTGGGGCATCTCCAGGCAGCGATACTGGGGCGCTCCCATCCCGGTGGTCTATTGCCGCAACTGTGGTGTCCGGCCGGTTCCGGCCGAAGAGCTGCCGGTGACTCTGCCTGAGGACAAAGGCTCAGGAAGCGGAGACTGCGCTCCCCTGCACCTGCGCCCTTCTTTTATCGATACCACCTGCCCTTCCTGCACAGGTCCGGCACGAAGGGAAACCGACACCATGGACACCTTCGTTGAATCGTCCTGGTACTTTGCCCGCTATACCTGTCCCGAGACCCAGGAACCTCTGGATCGTCACAAGGCCGACTACTGGCTGCCCGTCGATCAATACATCGGTGGTGTCGAGCACGCCATTCTCCACCTCCTCTATTCCCGCTTTTTCACAAAGATACTCAGAGATCTCGGCTATGTCGATATCGCCGAACCCTTCACCAACCTGCTGACCCAGGGGATGGTTATCAAGGATGGCGCCAAGATGTCGAAATCCAAGGGCAACGTCGTCGACCCCCATGACCTGGTGGCGCAGTATGGTGCCGATACCGTCCGGCTCTTCAGCCTTTTTGCCGCACCGCCGGAGAAGGATCTCGAGTGGTCGGCCCAGGGTGTCGAGGGCGCCTCCCGCTTTCTCAACCGGGTGTACCGGTTTATAGAAGGCCACAGGCCGACGCTGCAGAGGCCTCGCCGCCGCCAAGGCGAACGTGACGGCGCAAGCCGGGAACTGCGACGGAAAACGCACCAGACCATCGGCAAAGTCACTCAGGATATTGAAACGAGCTTTCATTTCAACACCGCCATAAGCGCCGTCATGGAACTGTTCAACCATATGTCTTCGCAGGCGACGGAAGCAGCCGCCCACGAGATTGACGATGATGCCCTCTGTGAAGCGGTGGACACTGTCCTGCTGCTGCTCTCGCCCATGGTGCCGCATTTCGCCGCCGAGATGTGGCAGCGATGCGGCCACAGCGGCGACATCGAAAACAGGCCCTGGCCGCAGTATGACGTGGATGCAGCCAAAGACGAGCTTCTCACCATCGTCATCCAGGTCAACGGCAAGGTCAGATCCAGGCTGGAGGTGGCCGCAGGTACCGACGACGACGTCCTTAAAGAGATGGCTTTAAAAGATGAGAAGGTGCGGCGCTTCCTCGGCGGCAAACCGGTGAAAAAAATCATCGTCGTCAAGAAGAAACTTGTCAATATCGTCATTTAGATTTACATATTGACGGGATGAGTCGGAACTGTGTATCGTCCAATTGAGCCAGTAACTTCATAAACGCATCAGACGAACGGGGTCAACAATTGAAACAGCTACAAAGCAGCCTGGCCAGCCTGGCCATTTGCGCCTTATCCATAGTCCTGCTGGTATCCTGCGGGTATAGAAACCCCTATGTCTATACCGGACCAGCCAAATCGATCTATATCACCTCCTGGAAAAACCGTACCAGCGAACTGCAGCTCGAATCCGATATTCATCAGGCGCTGGTCGAATGGTACCAGAGAAGCGATTCGCTCAGTATCGTCAACGACAAGTCTGCCGCCGATCTGATTCTCGCAGGTGAAATCATCTCCATCGACCTCCCCAGTCTCGCTTACGGCGCCAACAACATAACCCAGCAGGTCAAACTCACCCTGCATGTCCGCTACATCCTCAAGGATCTCGACAGCGGCGAAGTTCTTTTCCAGGTGCCGGCTCAACAGCGCACCGAGGAATATATCGTCGCTGCAGATTCCTCGAGAACCGCCGACAACGAAGAGGAAGCTCTCGAGATTATCATTGATGAGCTTTCTCAGGAAATCTATTCGAGAACCTTATCGGAATTGTCAAAACTGTAATCGCTTCTTTTGCTGCCGGTTCATTGCCGATCGAACATGAACCGGCTCTTCTGATCGCCTTTTTCTATTAGATGCCCGTCATAGCCGACCTTCAGCTTACCTCCCCCTTCATCCTCGCTCCACTGGCCGGATACAGCGACCTGCCCTTCCGCCTGATGTGTCGCCGCTTTGGCGCCGGACTCTGTTTTTCCGAGATGATAAGCTGTCACGGGCTGGTCTATCAACAGCAGAAAACCCTGGCAATGCTGGCCTCGTCTCCGGCCGAGCGCCCCGTCGCTTTCCAGCTTTTCGGCGCCGAGCCGGCCGTCATGGGCAGGGCGGCGGATCTGCTCAACCGCTGCTCTCCCGATCTTGTTGACATCAACATGGGCTGTCCGGTGAAAAAGGTCACCAAAAAAGGCGCCGGGGCGGCCTTGATGGCGGCGCCCGATCTGGCAGCAGAGATTATCAGGGAAGTCGTAAAAAACAGTGAGGCTCCGGTGACTGTCAAATTTCGCCGGGGCGTCAGTCAGCATTCACTCACATATCTTGATTTCGCCAAAATGGCCGAGGATGCAGGGGCAGCGGCGCTCACTCTGCATGGACGTACATGGAGCCAGGGGTTTACCGGCCAAGCCGATTGGCAATGCATAGCCGAGGTGAAAAAAACCGTTTCCGTACCTGTCATCGGCAACGGCGACATTCTGAGCTACCAACAGGCCGTGATGCGACTTCAATCTTCCGGCTGCGACGCTGTCATGATAGGCCGGGGCGCCCTGGGGAACCCCTGGGTATTCGGCGGCACCGCCCGGCCAAAGCACAATGCGGCAATAGCAGCGGGGGCTCTCGAGCATCTGCAGCTCATGGAGCAATATCTGCCGGTTGAGCGACTGCTGGCCGGTATAAAAAATCATATGGGCCGCTATTTTACCGGCCTTGCCGGCAGTACGGCGATTCGCCGGCGGATCTCCCAGTGCGCCGAATTTTGCGAGCTTCGGGTGTACCTGGAGAATGCTGCTACTTCAGAGAGTTAACAGAAAAAAGTTAAGGCTTTCTCGAGAACATCTCGCCCTGCTTTCGGCCCTTATCGACGCCCGGAGCGCAGCCAAGAGAAAATGGTACACATCCCAGCGTTGCCAGCGTCACAGAGCGGGTCTGCCGACAGCAGATACCTGCCGGCAGAGTCCGTTTCCTGATATGTTAAGAGCTTTTAAGCAGAAAAGTGTTAAAGAAGATGGACTCGTAAAAAGCTCGATCTACGTCGTTGTAGATCGAGCTTTTTCCAGAGCCCATACCGGCGGCTTCGATGACTTTTTACGAGATTATCAAAGAAGGCCGGCAGACATCTTTGCCGACTGCAGCGTATTTTTCATGAGCATGGTGATGGTCATTGGGCCTACGCCTCCAGGAACCGGAGTGATGACCGAGGCCTTCTCCTTGACAGAATCAAAATCGACGTCACCTGCGAGAATGGCCTTGCCCGAAGCCGATTTGCCGATGCGATTGACTCCGACGTCCATAACCGCCACGCCATCTTTTACCATGTCGGCGGTGACAAGCTTGGGTACTCCTGCCGCAGCAATGATGATATCGGCGCGGCGGCAATGGGCCGCCATGTCGCGGGTACGGGTGTGACAGAGGGTTACCGTCGCATTGCCCGACTCCCTCTTCTGCAGCATAAGATTGGCCATGGGTTTGCCGACGATATTGCTTCTGCCGAGGATGACCACTTCGGCCCCGCTGGTATCAACGCCGCTCCTGGCCAGGAGTTCAAGGACACCGTGCGGTGTGCAGGGCAGAAAACATTTTTCCCCCAGCACCATCCTGCCGATATTGACGGGGTGAAAACCGTCGACATCCTTGTCAGGATCGATCTCGTTCAGGATCTTGCTTTCGTCGATATGCTTGGGCAGGGGCAACTGCACGAGAATGCCATGAATATTGTCGTCCTCGTTGTATTTTTTGACAAGCTCGAGAAGTTCTTCCTCCGGCGTGTCGGCATCCAGGGTGATCTGCTCGGAGTGAATGCCGATGGCATGCGCCGTTTTGTTTTTGGCGGCAACATAGGATTGGGAGGCCGGATCCTCGCCCACCAGTATGGTTACCAGGCCGGGTATGACACCGTGTTTTTCCTTGAGTTCAGCAATTTGGACCTTGAGCTCTTCCCTGATTTCCTTGGCAACTTCAGTACCGCTCACTATCTTGGCTGTCATGTGTTCACCTCGTGGTTAAAGCTTGTTTTAACGTTCTCCCTCTCGCCTCTACTCTGTACCGTTCTTTTACCTGACACGCAAAAGGCCGATGGCCTCCTGCGTCGACCTCTTCACGGAGGAGCAGGTTTTCCGCCGAAAAAAAGGCTGACTCCTCCCCAAGAGATGCTGCCGTCTTCGCGGTAATAAAAGAATCGTGTTTTCCTGCCCCATGATCTGCAATACCATGACGTACCATAAAATGTCAAAACTATTGCCATCTTTCTTGCAAAACATTGTGATGCCTCCAATAGCCGTGCTTTATGGCTGGTGTGAAAAAGCCGTCGCCACGCCCCGCCTTGAGCCAGCCCGAGGTAAAACTACATGGCGACCAGCGGCAGATAATCGGGTTCCCAGCGCATTCGGCGTATCAGTTTCTTCATGCGCTGCTCGTCATTTTCGTGCTGAAAATCGGAAAATACGCACGGTCTGCTGACGCCGCCGCTGACAGCGGTCATGGCCACGGCCTGTGCTACCTTCAACGAAATCTCTTTGAGAAAAGCGAGCCGGGGAACAAGGCAGCCTTCCTCCATCTCCTTGTCGCTGACACAGTCGGAAACCGCCCGGGCCGCAGCCGTAAAAAACTGGGGGAGCACTTCGCGGGCGCCGGAGGCCAGGATGCCTGCCCCTATCCCCGGAAAAATAAGGACGTTGCTCGCCTGGCGGGCAGTATAAACTTTTCCCTCAAAAGGGAAGGGGCCAAAAGCGCTGCCAGTGGCGACGAGGGCCCTGCCTTTGGTCCACTGATAAATCTCCGAGGGCTGGGCCTCGATAACGGCTTCAGGGTTTGACAGCGGCAAAATCACTGGCCGGTCGGTATTCCTGCCAACCGCCTCAATTACCTCCTGGGTAAAACAGCCAACGCATCCGCCCTGCCCCGAAGTACCGACCAGCACCGTGGCGCCGCAATGATCGATGACATCCTCCAGGCAGAGCATATCCTCTTTCACCCAGGGGTGATGTTCAGGATCCCTGGCATATCTTCGCTTGTAGAGCTCGCACTCCCGTCCTTTCCAGAGCACGCCTTTGGAATCGAGGGCAAAGATGCGTTTCTTGGCCTCATCGGCACTAAGCCCCTCCTCGATCAAAGCCAGTTCTATCTGCTCGGCAACGCCTATGCCGCAGGTTCCGGCACCGTGTATGAGAAATACCTGTTCGCTGAGCTTCTGGCGCTTGATCTTCATAGCCGTGAAGAGCGAGGCGAGGACAATGGCGCCGGTTCCCTGGATATCCTCGTTAAAAGAAATGAGCTCATCGATAAAGGCATCCCGGGTGGAAAAGGCGTTTTGCTTGGAGAAATCCTCCCACTGGCATATGGCATGGGGAAAGACATTTCTGAAGGCCCTGGCGAACCTGCCGATGAACTGCAGATATTCTTCCCCCTGAAGCCGTTCATGTCTCCAGCCCAGATACTCCCTGTCGGCCAGCAGCGATTCATTGTTGGTGCCGACATCAAGGGAGATCGGCAGGCAGTGCCACGGGGCAATCCCTGCCCCCTGGGTGTAGAGCATCAGCTTGCCGAGGCATATGGCGATGCCGCCCACTCCCTGGTCACCAACGCCCAGTACGCCCTGGTTGTCGGTGACGACGGCAATGCGAGTATCCCGATGGGCATATCTTCTCAGTATATCCTCGACATTGTTTATATTGCCCGGGTAGAGATGGAGGCCGTTGGCCTTACGAAACATTGATGAATACTGCTGCACCGCCAGTTCGACCGTTGGCGTGTAGATGATCGGAATGTATTTTTCGATATCGCTTTGTATGACTGCGTGGGCCAGGGTGACATTGCGGTCGAAAAGTTCACGGAGAAAACGGAATTTCTCGACATCGTCCCGACGGGCCTCCACCTTGCTTTTAGTGGCTTCCACCTGGCTCTCGAGATCTCTTACCGAGGGGGGCAGAACGGCCTCGAGCCCCAGCTGCTTACGCTCTTTTACGGTAAAGGCCGTTCCCTTGTTGACAAAGCTGTTGGCATGGACCGAGGGGCCGCTTTCATAGACGAGGATTTCTCTGGTGTTGCCGTATTCATCATATTTAAGCCTGTATTGATTTGCAGCCATATATAGTCCTCAATCTTCTCCATTGACTTTTTTTGCATTCATCCCATAATAGCCGGCATGAAAAGCTGGCAAGAGATACTCAGCGAGAGTGTAACAACTTTCACCGATCTGCAAAAGCATTTAAATTGCAATACTACCGCATTAGAAGATGTTATAGCAACGTTTCCAATGCGCATTAACCCATATTTTTTAGACCTCATCAAAGTGCACGGAGCTCCGTTATGGCGGCAAGCCGTTCCGGATGTGAAAGAAATTCAAGATACTGTCTGTCTTATCGTAAAGAAACCTTCAACCTCAGCAGTCCCACCTCGAGGAGCCCAATGAACGTCGATCCCATTCTGGAAAAGGTCCTGTATTCGCAAGATTTGCCGACACTGCCGACGGTGGCCTCAAAACTCATCTCGCTGACCTCCAAGGAAGATACCACCCTCTCGGACATCGCCGAACTGATATCCAAGGATATCTCCCTCTCGGCGAAGATTCTCAAGGTTTCCAATTCGGCTTTCTACAGTTTTCCGCAACAGATCGGCTCCATCCATCAGGCGGTATCCATTCTCGGCACCAATGCCGTCAGGAGCCTGGTTTTGTCTTTTTCCTTTCTTTCCATCAGATCCGGGAAAAAGGCCAGCCATTTTAATTTCGAACTGTTCTGGCAGCGTTCTCTCGCTCTCGCCGTCGCCTCGAAACTGATCCTGGAAAAGGTCAAGGGCGCCAACACCGAGGAAATCTTCATTTCCGGTCTGCTGCAAAACCTGGGGGAGCTGATATTTGCCAGGACTTTTTCCGAAGAATATGACAAGGTCCTGGAAGACGTTGAGGAAAATCAGCACGACACTATTCTGGCAGAAGAAAACATCATAGGCGCCAATCACAGCTTCATAGGCTTCGAGGTTGCCAGACACTGGGGATTTCCCGAAGCGCTGCTTCTTCCCATCCGCCACCACCATGCACCGGAGGAGTATACAGGTCGGGACATCAAGATAAGGCACACCATCAGCGCAGTCTATCTTGCTGATATTCTAATAAATATTCTCTACTCTGAGAAGCCCGAGGACTATCACAAGCAGTTTCGCAAAGAAGCGCGGAGCCAGCTCAAGCTCAACCCCGGCGATATCGAGTCGATCCTTGAAGAAATTCACAGGCATGTGGAAATGGCCGGCGAATATTTCGGCTTGAAAATTAAGAACACCAGATCGATTCAGGATATTCTCCAGGAGGCCAATATTCGCCTCAGCCTCATGAATCTCGATTACGACCAGATGAATAAACAGCTGATTCAGACCAAGGTGAAGCTTGAAAAACTCACGGAAGAACTCGAGGAAAAAAACAGAATTCTCGACAATCTCGCCAACATCGACGGTCTTACGGAGGTATACAATCACCGGTATTTTCAAAACTTTCTCGAACAGGAAATAGAGAGGGCGGAACGCAAGGACACCACCCTCTCACTGCTGCTTATCGATATCGATCACTTCAAGAAATTCAACGACAATTACGGTCATCAGGCAGGCGATTTCGTCCTCAAAAAGTTCTGCGAAAGACTTAAAAAAAACCTGCGCAAGTATGATATCCTTTCCCGCTATGGCGGCGAAGAATTTGTCGTTATTCTGCCGGAAACAGAGCTGGACGAGGCCTTCGCCGTCGCTGAAAAGCTGCGGCTGGCCCTCGCCGAGAGCAGTTTTGACGACGGTCAGGAGCAGTACAGTGTCACCGCCAGTTTCGGCATATCCACATGCAGACCGGCAACAGAAGATAGCTTCAGCAAGAATGAGTTCATCGGCAAAGCCGATCACGCCCTCTATACCGCCAAGGAAAACGGCAGAAACCAGTCTGCCGTCTACCAGCCGAAGAAAAAATGGTTTTCCTTCTGAAAACACTCTTGGTTTACCTCGAGCTCGACGACAACCTCCAGTCTCTGCGGCATATCTTTACCTCGCGGTCTTCGTAAAGAGGAGCTACATCATATTATCCGGGTCCAGGTCGAGAGCGATATGGGCCTTGCCGACCGCCATGGTGCTGCGACTGTCGCTGATCTCTCTTCCCAGAATCTGGAATGTATTGGCCTGCGGCGATTTCAGAAGAATCTGCCATCTATATTTATCCTTGATTTTTTCCAGCGGCGACGGTGCAGGCCCCAGGACTTCAAGCACAACCTGTCCTTTGGCTGCAAATGATCTTGCCGCCGCAGCAAGGTTTTCTGCTGTTTTCCGCACCTCGTATTCGATCTCTCCAGACACTCTGTAGCAGGCAAGACGAACAAATGGAGGAAACGCCGGCCGCTGGCGGATGGCGAGTTCTTTCTGATAGAAGGTTTCATAGTCATGACGGCGGGCAAGGTCGATGGCATAGTGCCGGGGCCGCATTGTCTGGATGATCACCCTGCCCCCGACTGCCCCTCTGCCGGCTCGTCCGGTCACCTGGGACAGCAACTGATAGGTTCTCTCGGCCGCCCGAAAATCAGGCATGTTCAGACCGCCATCGGCCCAGACCACACCGACGAAACTGACATGGGGAAAATGGTGGCCCTTGGCAATCATCTGGGTGCCGATGAGAATGTCGATATGCCGCTGGCGCATACTGCCGAGAAGAGACAGGAATTTTTTTCTGTCCGAGGCGGTATCGGCATCGAGGCGCTCGATGGCGGCATCCGGGAAGAGCTCGCGCAGTTCCTCCTCCACCCGTTGCGTACCCACCCCCATCGGCACCAGCTGCGACGAACGGCAGTTGGCGCAGACCAGCTGAGAGCTGACCGCGTAGCCGCAGTAGTGGCAGATGAGACTGCTTTTCTTCTTATGATAGGTCAGCGTGACATTGCAGTGAATACAGCCAACCGCCGTGCCGCATTCCTGACATATATACGATGCAGAAAATCCCCGGCGGTTGAGCAAAAGCAGACTCTGCTCTCCTCTGTCGAGGGTGTGCTCCAGCGCATCGACAAACTCTCTGTGCAGCAGACTTTTTTTTGAATGCTTCGCCTCCTTGCTCAGGTCGATCAGAGTAACTTCAGGCAAACTGCCGGCCCCGACTCTGCTGGTCAGTTTCAAAAGCTGGTATTTCTGTTGTCTGGCATTATGATAACTGGTTACCGAAGGCGTCGCAGAGCCGAGAAGCACGCTGCAATTATGGAGTTTGCCACGGACGACGGCCAGGTCTCTGCCGTTATATTTGAGGCTGTCATCCTGCTTGAAACCGCTGTCGTGTTCTTCATCGACGATAATCAGTCCGATATTGGCAAGAGGCGCAAACACCGCCGAACGCGCCCCTATAACTATTTTGACCTTTCCCGCTGCAGCCAGAGACCACTGGTCATATTTCTCCCCGCCGGAGAGGCCGGAATGAAGAAGAGCTATTCTGTCGCCGAAGCGTGAGAGGAAATGGGCTTCCAGCTGTGTTGCCAGGGCAATTTCCGGAACCAGTACCAGGATATCCTTATTGTTGTCGAGAGCGACCTGGGCTGCCTGAAGGTAAACCTCGGTCTTGCCGCTGCCGGTTATGCCGTGCAAAAGAAACACCTTGTACACACCAGCATACAGGCTCTTTTCTATCTGCCTCAGCGCCGCGACCTGCTCTTTACTCAATTCTTTGGGGGCGGGCAGGTGTGGCGGCCTTTCTCCGAAAGGGTTGCGATAAATTCGCTTCTTGTCTTTCTTGAGAATGCCCAGGCGGCAAAGCTCCTTCAAGGCTTTGGCGCCTCCTCTGTAGGCCTTGAGGATCTCCTTGCGGGGAACCTCACCGGGCATGCCGCGAATATACCGGGCGTAGTGGTAGAGGGTTTTTATCTCCGAGAGTCTCAGTTGGTGGTCTACCCTGGAGTGAATGTTTTTGGAAAAACCTTCCAGGGAAAATGAAGCGGTATCGGCAATGGCCTGGTCTATATCGAGCACATCGCCGGTGCGATAGCACACTTCCGTCTTATCGCCAATTCTCTGGTCGTCTGCCTCGTTGATGATATCTATGAGACCCTGCTGCTGGAGTGTGGATGCCAGACGGCGATTTTTGGCATTGGAGAGAATTTTTCGGGTGCGGCTGCGGCCTATCCGGCCTTTTTCCTTGAGCTCTGCCAGCCAGGAATACTCCTGCTGTGCCGGATCGCCGCCCACTCCGTCGAAACTGGCAGCACGATCTTTGAGGCGAATCACCCTGCCGCCCGCCCCCTTCAACCCGGCCGGCAGCGCCGTGGTGAGCACCTCACCTATCGGATATTGATAGTAATGGGCAATCCATCGGAAAAAGGCAACCATATTGCCGGGAAACAGCGGCGCATCGCTCAAGATGTCCCCGATTTCCTTGACAACGAAGGCGCCGTCAGGGTTGTGCGTCCGACCAAGAACATAGCCTATCGCCTGCCTCCGCCCCAGCGGCACCAGCACCCTGCTGCCGGCATACCCGGCTTCATCCCGCCCGCTGTTCTGTAAATGGGCGGGCAGGAGATAGGTCAGCGTTGACAGAAGAGGCGCGGCGACCGCTACCTCCAGATATATCATTTTCCGGTGATGGTATTCTCGAGATACTCTCTGAAATCATCGGCCAGGGCAGGATGACGCAGGGCAAAGGCCACAATGGCCTTCAGATAGCCCAGCTTGTCGCCGGCATCGAACCTGGTGCCATCGAATTCGTAGGCAAACATCGGCCTTTTCTTCGAGAGCGCCAGCAGGGCGTCGGTCAACTGTATTTCACCGCCGTGGCCAGGCGTGGTCTTGCCGAGAAGGTCGAAAATTTCCGGCATGAGTATATAGCGGCCGATTATGGCCAGGTCGGAGTCAGTGGTGCCGGGCGCCGGCTTTTCTATCATCCTCGTCACTCTATGGGTACGTTCATGCCCGTTTTGCTCGCCTTCGACGATGCCGTACTGATGCGTCTGTTCCTGCGGCACGCGCTGAACGGCTATGATCGATTCGCCGACTTCATCAAAAAAATTCAACATCTGTTTGGCGCAGGGAGTATCGCTGAGTACCAGATCGTCGCCGAGCAAAACCATAAACGGCTCATTGCCGACGACATGCTTGGCGGTCCATATGGCATGGCCGAGGCCAAGTGGTTTTTTCTGACGTACGGAAACGATATCAATGAGATTTGATATCATGTTGAGTTCTTCGCCCAGAACCGTTTTCTTCTTTTCCCGGAGGACGGCGTCGAGATGAAAGTTGTAATCGAAGTGATTCTCGATCGCCGACTTGCCTTCACTGGTGACAAAGATTATCTGCTCAATACCAGAGGCCACCACTTCCTCGACGATGTACTGGATCGTCGGTCTGTCGACAATGGTCAGCATTTCCTTGGGTATAGCCTTCGTTGCCGGCAAAAAACGGGTTCCCAACCCCGCCACGGGAATTACAGCCTTTCTCACCTTCATAAAAACTCCTTATTTTTCAAAAACTGAATGTGTAGTAGTATGTCGGAGAACACGAGTGATCTACTTTTGCATACCATAAAACCGTTTTAACATCTATTATTTTTCATGAATTTCAACTATCCAGCGACGCTTCCGATAACATCGATGCGTCAGCAGATACAAGATGCCCTGCAGCACAATCAGGTCGTTATTGTCGCCGGCGACACCGGCTCGGGCAAAACCACGCAGCTTCCGAAAATGTGCCTGGAAATCATGCCGCATTCCCGGGGCATCATAGGCTGCACCCAGCCGCGCCGAATCGCCGCCCTGACCGTCGCCTCCAGGGTTGCCGAGGAGCTGCAGGAGAACTCCTTTCAGGTAGGCTATAAAATTCGCTTCCAGGACAAGACGGATAAAAACACCCGCATCAAATTCATGACCGACGGGGTACTTTTGGCTGAGACCAGGAGCGACCGCCTCCTGCGTCAGTACGCCATTCTCATTATCGACGAAGCCCATGAACGCAGTCTCAATATCGATTTTCTGCTGGGGTATCTGAAAAACATACTCACCAGCAGGGATGATCTCAAGGTTATCGTCACTTCGGCAACCATAGACACGCTCTCCTTCAGCGCCCATTTCAACGGCGCGCCCATTGTCACCATTCCCGGCAAGACCTTTCCCGTCGAGGTCCGGTATATGCCTCCGGAGGCCGATGAATTCGGCGAATTCGACAACTATGTCGAAGCGGCGGCCAGAGCTGTCGGCGAACTGCACCGCAAGGAACCTCCGGGAGACATACTGGTTTTTCTGCCCACGGAAAGAGATATCCGCAGCTGCTGCGAACTCATCGGCAAAACAGTCAGCGGCCTCGACATCCTTCCCCTTTTCGGCCGGCTGCATACGGCCGACCAGAAAAAAATCTTTCAACCATCCTCGAAAACAAAGATTGTCGTTGCCACCAATGTCGCCGAAACCTCCATCACCGTGCCGGGCATCCGCTATGTGGTCGATACCGGCCTTGCGCGCATGTCCTACTACAACTACCGGGCAAAGACCCACAGTCTGCCGGTAAAGAAAATATCGCAGGCGAGCTGCGACCAGCGCAAAGGCAGATGCGGCCGTCTGGGGCCCGGGGTCTGCATACGTCTTTATTCCGAGGAAGATTATGGCCAACGCGATGAATACATAACTCCGGAAATCAAGCGCTCCAACCTCGCCGAAGTCGTTCTGCAGATGGTCTCCTATCGTCTCGGGGACCCTTACACCTTCCCCTTTCTTGAGCCGCCGGCCGCTACCGCCATCAACGAAGGCTACAACCAGCTCCTGGAACTGGGAGCAATAACCGACAAGCGCCGGCTTACCGCCATCGGCAAGGACATGGCGGCGCTGCCCATCGACCCCTCCATCTCCCGCATCGTTATCGAAGCCCGGAAAAACAACTGCCTCAAAGAGATACTAATCATCGCTCCCATCCTCGCCATCCAGGACCCGAGGGTGCGGCCGGCCGACTTCGAAAAACAGGCCGATGAAGCGCATCGGCAGTTTCATCATGATCAGTCGGACTTTATGGTTTTCGTGAACATCTGGAATCTCTACCACAGGGTCAAGGCCAAAACATCCTGGTCGCGTCTGAAAAAATTCTGCAAGAGCCATTTTCTGTCTTTTCAGAGAATGCGCGAATGGATTGATCTGCACCAGCAGATGACCGCTATTCTGCAAAAGCAGTCATCTTTTGAAATCAACGAAGAGGATGCCGGCTACGAGGCTGTGCACCGCTCCCTGGCAATCGGCTTTCTCCGCAATATCGCCATGAAAAAAGAAGGCAGGCTCTACACCGGCTCCTCGGGCAAGGAAGTAATGATCTTTCCCGGATCCGGCCTGTTCAAATCGGCGCCGCAATGGATACTTGCCTCCTCATTCATGGAAACCAGCAGGCTTTACGCTCTCAACGTTGCCGCCATCAACCCTGAGTGGCTGGAATCGCTGGCCGGCCGGCTCTGCAAATACAGCTGGGTCAATCCACGTTACCATAAAAAATCGGCGCAGGTGGTGGCCGACGAAAAGGTAAGTCTCTTCGGTTTGCCCATCGTTATTTCAAGACGGGTGAATTTCGGACGCACCAATGAGCGTAACAGGCAGGAAGCACGGAAAATTTTTATCCAGGCGGCCCTGGTCGAAGGCCAACTCACCGGCAGATATGGTTTTCTCAGGCACAACCAGCAACTCCTTGCCAAATGGGCGGATGTGGAAAACCGTTTGCGAACCCGTGACATCGTCATCAACGAAACGGCGCTTTTTACTTTCTACGATGATAAATTGCCGGATTCCGTGCATGACCGAACGAGTCTCAACAGATTCCTCAAAAGAAAAAAGACGGATGGTGAGTTATACATTGCCGAGGAAGATATCCTCGAACGCAGGCCGGAAGGGCAGGAACTCGCCGATTTTCCGCCGACATTCACCATCGGCGAATATACTTTCGAACTCGATTACGTTTTTGACCCCGCCCGAGAGGAAGACGGTGTTACCATCAGGATTCCCCGGTCTCTGCTGCAAACACTCCGGCCCGAGGTTTTCGAGTGGCTTGTTCCCGGTCTTTTGCTGGAGAAGACAGCATATCTTCTCCGGTCCCTGCCGAAAAAACTGCGCAAGCACCTCATCCCGCTCAGCAATACGGTCGAACGCCTTCTCGACGATATCGACATGTACAAAGGCTCCTATTACAGGGCCCTGGAGAAAGCCATCTTCAAACATTTTCGCCTTGGCATAAAAACTTCCGACTGGACCACGGAGCTGCCCAAACATCTGAGAATGCGTTTTTGGGTCTACGATCTCGAAGGCGAGGAGGTAGCCAGCGGCCGCGATTTTTCAAAACTCGCCTCTCTCTCAGAGAAAACCCCCTCCATTTCCACTGCCAAAGCTGATGGCGCCCTGCGTCAGCATCTTGAGAGCTGGGAGCAGATTCTCGTTAGAGACTGGCAGTTCGAAAACCTCCCCGCCGAGGTGCCGCTCTACGCCAGGAACAAGGATATAGCCGGTTTTCTCTACCCGGCTCTGACCGCAGTACCGGATAAGGCAGCTGTGACGATCCGCTTCGTCGATTCTGCCGACAAAGCGGCAAAACAGACCCGCGAGGGGCTCAGATACCTGTATCGGCTGCAGTTTTCCGAGCAGTACAAAGCTTTGAAACGCTATGCCAAAACTTCTCTTTCCGGACCGTCATCTCTTTGGCTGCTCAACCTCTACACCGACAAGTCCAGTGCGCTCGACGCACTCATGAACTGTATCATCGACACTCTTTGCAAAACCCATGCCGGCGCCATGCCGTCGCGGCAGCAATTCGATGCCAAAATCAGTGAAATCCGGGAAACCGGCCTTTTCAACAGCGGCCAGGTGCTGGTCGATGCAATACTGGCGCTGATGCGCAAACGCCATGAAGTCATCTCCGAAATCACCCGGCACAGCGAACTGGCGCGTCTGTCGAAAACCTATTCGCAGGAAAGATTCCAGGAATATTCCGCCCTCCTCGACCAGATTATACCCGGGGACTTTCTGGAACGACTGTCCCACGAATCTCTTGCCGACCGGGAAAGGCACATGGAAGGTCTTGTAATCCGTATCAAAAGAGCCCATACCGATTTTGTCAAAGACAGCAAGAAAGCGACAACTCTGCAGCCGCATATCAGTAATCTGGCCCTGCTCAAAAGCCGCAGCGAAGATTTATCCCCGGCGTGTTGCGAATTGGTCATGCATTATGAAAAGATGATCGAGGAAATGCGGATTTCCCTTTTTGCACCGGAGTTAAAAACCGCTTTTTCGGTTTCCGAGAAAAAACTGCGTCGTCTCTGGCAGGAGATTCAACGGGAATGTTAAATAATTGATATCCTCAAACACCTTTTTTACGAAGGAGGCCCGACATATATCATGATCAAGGTAGTTATAGGCTTGCTGCTGGCAATGACCGCACTCATACTCATGCACAGCAATCTACCGCTTATCGGTCTGCCGGCGTTTATTGTCGGCATCTTTCTGATGATGCACAAAAACAAGAAATAACCCGTTTCAACGCCTTCTGCCGGCTGAGTCGATTGCGCCAGCTATGGCTCTGCCTCCAGGCTATTCCGGAGTGAAGGGGATCGAACGGCCAAAGACGGTTTCCCGGAAAAAGCGGACAATGGCGTGACGGCGTGCCAGTATCTTCAATTGTTCCGGAATGAGATCGGAGCCGCGCATTCTGATAAGCGACATTTTGTACTCAATGTGCGAGGCAAGACGGTTGTCCAGGTACCAGGCGTAGGTCAGTCCCATGAGGACGCCCGGCGGGGTGAATCCCTCACCGCCGTTAATAAGCCGTGTATAATGGCTGTTGTCGGCCGACGATCTGTTCATGCGGGCAAGGTGCAGATATATGTCGAGCTGCTCGTCGCTGAAAAAGCATTTACGCCCCGGGCAAGGCCGCAGGTGGATGTGGTATATCTTTCCCACCGTTTGCAGTCCTACCGTGACTTTCTCAACATATTTACGCTCAGCATAGTTTCCCAAAAGCGACTGCCCCAATGCAATGAGGAAGGCAACTTCCAGTTTGTGAATATCAAAGAGCTGATCGGTGCGTATTTTGATCTTTTTGTCCGCAGGGTCGAAAAATGAATAGACCCTGTCCCAGACCTGGTCCCTGCTCCACTCCTCGTTGTCGATGCCGACAAGCCCCTGGACGCAGTAGAGATGATCAATGGCGATATCCTGATGTTTCCAGATAACCTCGACGATAGCTTCTCTGAGGCTGGCGATATGTTTTTCGGTAATATGGGACGTGGAGCACTCAATGGACAATTGTTCTATATACGCTTGGAGCAAACGGAATTTTCTCGACGGCAGGACCATCCTTCTGCTGCTGTCTGCCGGCGGCATTGCCTGGGTCGGCTCGAAACTTTTGCCCTGCACCTCAAGGCTGTGCATACCGGGGTGGTTCTGCAGGTCACCGGCCTTGTAAACCGTTTTCACCGCCAGGGCCAGTATCTCCGGATCATGTTGAATGACATTTCTTTCAGCCAGGGCTTTTTTCGAGAAAATACCGCACTCTAAAGGGATGTATCCCTGCTCATGAACAATATCCTTGTCAAGATAAATGGGAATTTTGCCTTCCAGGGCATAGCTTTGAAGGATTGAGGCCGGCACATCTTTAAGAGAGAGGCACAGCACCTCCCGAAACAGGTCGCGGGTACCGCCGGGGATATTATGTTCATAGGCCCTGATCATATCGGAGACATGGAATTTTCTCTCCGGATCCAGCACGGTAATATCGGTTTCCCCCGTCTGTACCCAGAGATTGGAAACCAGCAGTTTTCGTGCTCTGGAATTTTTACGGACACTGTCGGCGATACCGGGAACCTGAAATATCGGGATAATAGAGCTGTAGAGACTGCCCGGGGCCATTATTATTATGTCGGCATCCTCAATATCTGCAAAAATCTGCTCAGGAACCTCAATGCTGCCGCAAAAATCAACCACGGCCCGTTCCACCGGGAACCCGCGCAAAGCGGTGCTCGATTTGTCCTCGCCGGTTACCTGAACCCCGTTTGTATAGCAAAACCGCAGCAGGGCGGGAGTGGTTGTGCAGGGCAGCACCGCCCGTTCCATGGCACCAACGACACGGCACAGTTCGTTGATGCCTGTATAGAGAGCGGAATCGAGGATACTGCGGTCGGTTTCCAGGGCAATATTGTCTAAATGTGTCGGAATGTTTTTATAGATGGCCCCGACCAGGAGGAGATTGCCCAGACACTGTGAGCGCCCAAGGGTCTTGGCCAGCCGCCGGTCCTCGAAGAGGATGCGGACCAGCCGAAGAATATACTCCCTCATCTCGTCGGGCAGCCACCGACTCTGCTCGTCACAGAGCAGAGCAATGCCCTCGTTTGTAAGGTCGCCTTCCATAAAACGGCTGTTGAACAGCGTCGCCAGGGAAGAGACGGTATTTCGTGCCTCGGCAACCGTCAGTGAATACCTTTTCTGCAGCAGCTGCAGCTGTATAGACGACAGCAGAACATGGCGAATATCGCCTAAAGCGATCAGGGGCAGGTCCTTGAGCAGCTGCCCCGTGGAACCGCCGTCGTCGGTGATGCAGACGATGGAACGGGTCAGGGGAAACACCTCCTTGAGGCCGGAGAAAGGCTCCGTATGCCAGGTCTCCAGACGGCTGTCTCCGCCTATGACATTGGAAAGACCGGTGCCTCCGCCAAAGACGACCACCCTGGCGTCATCGACGGTGCTATGCGTCAGGTAACGCCGCAATTCGCGAAAGGAGGCGGCGGTAATCTGGTCTACCTTCTCAGGTATGCCGTTGAGGACCAGGTCTATGCATTTTTCCCGAAAATCGTTGTGGGGCAACAGATCAAAGGGCGAGAGAAACTTGTCGGAGAGCCTGGCCACATATTTATGCGGCAGTGTCGTATCATCCCTGTTCATTGTCACCTGAATGGCTATGCAGCGCCCTGGCGGCGAGATAGTCCTCCACCCGCTTCAAATCCGCGGGTGTATCCACCTCTATGGAGTCATGCTCGGTCAGGATCACTTTAATTCGATAGCCGAACTCCAGCGCCCTGAGCTGTTCCAGTTTTTCAAACCGTTCCCATTCTCCCTCGGGAAGAGCGACAAAGGAAAGAAGAAACCCTTTCCTGTAGGCATAAAACCCCAGGTGCTTATAATAGGTCGGGACTTCTGTATCCTCGGGATTACGCTGGAAGGGTATCGGTGCCCGGGAAAAATACAGCGCATTGTTGTCCCGGTCGAAAACGGTCTTGACATGGTTGGGGTCGTGTATCTCTTCCCGGCGTATGATCTTGTAGATCAGCGTCGACATGGGCAGCGCCGGATCATCCAGCAGCGGCCTGGCAACCTGCTCAACCACTTCCTCCGGAAAAAGGGGCTGGTCCCCCTGGATATTGACGACGATATCATGCTCGGAAATGCCTATTTTTTCGGCAGCCTCGGCTAATCTGTCGGTCCCGGAAACATGATCGTTTCGTGTCAGCACATATTCGCCGCCGAAGGAATCGACGCACTTGCCGATACGATCATCGTCCGTGGCCACCACCACCCGCGACAATAACGCCACCTTTTCAGCACGTTCGACGACATGCTGGATCATGGGTTTGCCGCAGATGCTCTTCAGAGGCTTTCCCTCGAATCGATTCGATGTATATCTGGCGGGAATTATAGCCACCACGTCACAATTTGATTCCATTTGTTGACCGCCCATGCTAAGTCTATATTCTTAGAATGTTTTTTGCTAACGCTTTCTTCTCTTAGCAGCATCGGAGTACATGGTTGCCCCTGCCCCCCATCTCAGTATAGTTTGCGCAAGTTCAAATGAGCGCCGGAGGCGAAAGGCCGTCGATCTGGCCCGGAAGCTGAATCTTCCCCTGCAAAAGAGTCTTGACGACCGTTACCGGTTTCACCTCGTATATACCGATTATCGTCTGGAGCTTCAATATAATCCTCTTCTTCAAGGCCATAAAGAGCATCCCGTCTATGTCGACTTTCTCCAGGGGGCCAAAATCCATCGCCGCATAGCAACGGCTTCACTCAAATCCCCGCTGGCAAAAGCCGCCGGCCTCAAAACCGGACGGCGCCCCAGCATAGCGGACGCCACGGCCGGTCTGGGCATGGACTCCATTGTTCTGGCCTGCCTCGGCTGCACGGTGCTGCTGATAGAAAGGAATCCCATCATCCATGCCCTGCTGCAGGACGGGCTGGCACGGGCCGGCGATAATCAACTCCTGAACATGGTCATTGCTGAAAAGATCCGGCTTGTTCACGGAGACTCGGCCGAAATTCTCGCTCTTCTGGAACACCCGGTGGAAACCATACTGGTCGATCCCATGTACCCGCAGAAGAAAAAGGGGCCCCTGAACAGAAAAGAGATGCGTCTGTTGCGCGCCATTGCCGGGGACGACCCCGACAGCAAAACACTGTTCAGAAACTCTCTGGCCTTGGCAGGGAGCAGAGTAGTGGTCAAGCGGCCCAAGGGGGCCCCGGCGATCTGCGCCGATCCCGCTCCCTCGCACACTGTTTACATGAAAAGCGGCCGTTTCGATGTCTATCTCACCCATGCGCCGGCGCGTCATTTGTGATATTTTTCCCCGGCCTTGATAGTATACGCCCTATAGAGCTGCTCCAGCAAAAACAGACGTGCCATATCGTGCGTAAATGTCATCTTCGACAGGGAAATTTTGTACTCGGCCCTTTGCAGCAGGCTTTCGTCCAGCCCCAGGGGGCCGCCGATGACGAAGCTGACATGCCTCACCCCCGTCCTTTCCCATCGGTTTATGAGCTGCGAGAACTCCGGGGAAGTATACTGCCTACCCTCGGCATCAAGGGCGACGACGGTGGTTCCCTGCCCCAGGCTGGCAAGAAGCAGAGCCGCTTCCTTTTGCCTGATCACCCTGTCGCTGCCCTGTATGGCCCCTGTTTTGAGAATCTTGACCTTGACCTTTGCGTAATGCTGCAGTCTTTCCAGATATTCGGTTATGCCGTTGACCAGGAAAGATGACTTGGTCTTTCCCAGCAACACTATTTCATGCTGCATCACCCTCCCCATTCCTCTTTGAAAATGGCTCAGGCTGAGCCAGCCACCGGCGTCTTCGCACCTCTGCGCACATCCTTTCATGGGAGGCGTCTTGTTGAAGACCCGGGCAGGAGTCTTTGATGGTATCGAGGGTGGCGGCATCGATGAGAATGGCATCGACCAGAGGCCACTGTCTGCATCGCCAGGGTCTGCCCTGATGGATGGTGCAGCCGTCATCAAAGAAGATGCAGTGCCCGTTTTTGACCCTCATCTGGATCTGGCCGCTGTGCTCACGCCAGTATTTTTCCATGGCCTCCTTTCGGGATATCTGCAAAAACTCCAGCATGCGCCTCTGGTCTTCCTCATCGACAGAGACGGTGGTTTCTCCGTGGCAGCAGAAACCGCACCGTCTGCAGGCAAAAACATCACTCATCGTTTCCTGCTCCTTTTTCCCCTCGGATTGATGGATCGAGTGTCCTCCCGCCCAAGATAACAAAATCGATGATAAAATTAAAGAGCAGTTCCAGGCCGCACCTCATCTCGCAGGCGATGTCTCCTGCTTCTGGCAGCACGACCTTGCAGCAGCGGTGTGTGACCTGCCGGCAGATGTGCAGACATCTGCCTATAATTGGGAGAAATGGGGAAAAACGTTTTCAGAGAGGAAAGAGGGGGTGCTAAGCCCTGCCGGCAATATCGCCGTATACCGATATATCAATTCCATAGCGCATTGCCGCTGCCCGCCATTTTTCCTCGTCGGGCGTATCGAATATGATCATGTTGTCGGCAGGGACCGTCAGCCAGCCGTCAGCCAGCAGTTCCTGCTCGAGCTGGCCGGGTCCCCAGCCGGCGTATCCCAGAAGGAACAGAAATTTTTCCGGGCCGCGGCTGTGAGCAATATCCTCGAGCACTTTGGTTTCCCGTGAGAGGAATATCGTCGGGCTCACCTGCAGCTGGTACTGGGTTGCATAGTCCGAGGTGAACAGGATAAAAGCCGATTCCAGCTCGACCGGACCGCCTATGTACACCGGGGGAAGATCGCCGTCGGGGATTGGCAAATCAGTGCTCTTGAATATTTCCGCCAGGGAGAACATGCTGTTGGGTTTGTTGATGGCCACACCCATTGCCCCTTCCGTGCTGTGGGCGCAGATATATATTACCTGTTCCTCAAACCGGGGATCCGGCATCTTTTGCGTGGAGATCAAAAAGGAACCGGTCAGCGAATCGAGTTCAGCGGAGTGAATGCTTTCCATGACGTTTCCTTTAAGTATTTGTGTATATTATAAATATGCTCTACAAGCATGCTGTTTGCTTCAGTATAATGGTATCAAATATGTGGTTTACAAGTCAAGTTCTAGTCACACCGAAGGATACCTCGGTGATGACAGAGAAGCTCAACCATGTTTTGCATTTTGCCGCATAATGCGTAACTATATATATGAACCTATTCTATTGCGAAACGTAGCAACCTCCAGAACCCTTCTTTCTCTACTATTTACGGAATTCATCTTGAAATCGCTGACAGAACTCAAAGAAAAAATCGTCAATGCCGACCATCATGATCCTTTCCAGTTCCTCGGTGTCCATATCGAGGACGAAAGCGATAAAGTCGCCACTATTCGCACCTTTCAGCCCCATGCGCAACAGGTGGAGCTGCTCTTCGAAGGCCGGGAGATCGAAATGCAGAGGATAGATGACAGTGGCCTGTTTGAAGCTCGAATAGAGCGAAAGTCGCTGGCAGATCCTGATCTTAGTCCCTTCAGCTACAGGTATCGCCTTAGCTATGCCAACGGCGTCACAGAAATCAAAAACGATCCCTATAGATTTCTGCCGCAGTTCGACCAGAAGGATGCCTATCTTTTCAATTTCGGCACCAACTACAGACTCTACGACCACATGGGCGCCCATCTCAAGGTGATAGACAACGTCAGCGGCACCGTCTTCAGGGTTTGGGCTCCGGCGGCCAGGAGGGTTTCCGTTGTCGGCCACTTCAACGGCTGGGACGGCCGCGTGCATGTCATGCGCTCGCTGGGCAGCAGCGGCGTATGGGAGCTGTTTGTTCCCGGCCTGGGCGAGAATGAACTTTACAAATTTGAGATAAAGACCCAAAACGGCGACATTCTTTTAAAATCAGATCCCTTTCAGTTTTTCGGTGAACTGCGGCCAAACACCGCCTCCATCATCCGAGATCTCGATCATTACCACTGGAACGATCACCACTGGCTGCAAAAAACCAATACCACCGCGCCCTACGACAAGCCGATGTCCATATACGAGGTCCATGCCGGCTCATGGCAAAGGGACCCCGCGGATCCCGAACGTTTTTTGACCTTCAGGGAGCTTGCCGACAAGCTTATTCCCCACGTCAAGCATCTCGGGTTCTCCCACGTGCAATTGCTGCCGGTGATGGAACACCCGCTGGACGAATCCTGGGGCTACCAGGTCACGGGGCCCTTCAGTTTTACCAGCCGCTACGGCGTCCCTGAAGATTTCATGTATTTTGTCGACCAGTGCCACCAGAACGATATCGGCGTCATTCTCGATTGGGTTCCGGCCCATTTTCCCCGGGACAGTCACAGTCTGGCACATTTTGACGGCACCCCGCTTTTCGAGCATCCCGACCCTCGCAAGGGCGCCCATCCCGAGTGGGGAACATTCATCTACGATTACGGCCGTAAGGAGATCAGCAATTTCCTCATATCGAACGCCCTTTTCTGGATCGACAAATACCATATAGACGGATTGCGGGTCGATGCCGTCTCTTCAATGCTCTATCTCGACTATGCCCGAAAAGAAGGGGAATGGGTAGCCAACCAGTATGGCGGCCGGGAAAATCTTGACGCCATCGAGTTCATTCGCCACCTCAATTCCATACTTTATGAAAAATATCCGAATTTTCTTATGATAGCCGAAGAGTCAACGAGCTTTTACGGTGTATCGAAACCGACCCATCTGGGAGGCCTGGGGTTTGGCTTCAAATGGAACATGGGCTGGATGAACGACACCCTGGCCTATTTTTCCAAGGACCCCATCTACCGGAAATACTACCACAACAATCTCACCTTTTCGTTGATGTACGCTTTTTCGGAAAACTTTATCCTGCCGCTTTCCCACGACGAGGTGGTGCACGGCAAAAATTCCCTGATCAACAAGATGCCGGGGGATGAATGGCAGAAATTCGCCAACCTTCGTCTTTTATATACCCTGCTCTGGTGCCATCCCGGCAAGAACCTGCTGTTTATGGGCGGCGAATTCGGCCAGTACTCGGAGTGGTACTGCAAACGGAGTCTCGACTGGCACCTCCTCGGAGAAAGCCCCCTCCATGGCCAGCTTCTGCAGTGTGTCGCCGCGCTGAATCAGATATACACAGGCAGCAGCGCTCTCTGGGAACGTGATTTCCATCACGAGGGTTTTCGCTGGCTTGATTTCGAGGACCGAATGAATTCCATTCTCTGCTTCGCTCGCTTCGGTTGCAATCCGCAGAATCACATGGTCTGTCTTTTCAACTTTACGCCGCAGACGCTCTATCACTACAAAATCGGTATTCCTTTCAATTGCGATTACGACGAGGTATTCTGTTCCGACGACGAACAGTTTGGCGGCAGCGGCGCCAGCGAAAAAACGGTCTACCCCTGTCACAACCAGCCTTTCGGCCATCACAGCAAGTACATAGAACTTACCGTCCCTCCCCTGGCGGGACTCATTTTAAAACCACTTTTCAACAAGCAGCAATCATAAGGAGCACCCCATGTCCGCCACCAGCCGCATGCAGCCGCCGGGAGATAGAGTGAAAAAAGCTCTGTCTCTGTTTTCCGAACTTCGCCAGAAATACCCGGAGAAAACACGTCAGGAACTCTTGAACGAAGTGGAGATCAAGTTCGATCTCTCCCCTTTGGAGTGCGAGTTTCTCCATAAGCATTTCGGCGATCATTCAAGCTGACGCCGCCACCTGCCTCAACCCCTGTGAGCGCGATATGGATGCCTACCAGCAGTTGATACAGACGATTTCTCTGACCATGGGAGCGGCCTGGGCCAGCGGCATAAACCTTTATGCGACCATCGGCATGCTCGGGCTGCTCGGTCTCACGGGCGACATTGTCTTGCCCGAACAGCTGCAGGTGCTCCAGCATCCCATGGTCATCGGCGCCGCTGCCCTGATGTATGCTGTCGAATTCTTTGCCGACAAGACCCCCGGAGTGGATACCGGCTGGGACACTCTGCATTCTTTCGTTCGTATTCCAGCAGGCGTCCTGCTCGCCGCCGGCGCCGTCGGTGATGTCAACCCGGCAATGGTCATCGTCGCCGGTATACTCGGCGGGACGATATCGGCCACCAGCCATACCATCAAGGCCGGCAGCAGGGTGCTGATCAATACCAGCCCGGAGCCTTTTTCCAACTGGGCAGCGTCAGTAACCGAAGATGTCGCAGTGATCGGCGGTTTATATGCCGCTCTTCATTTTCCGGCAGCATTTCTGGTTTTCTTTGTCGTCTTCATTCTTTTCTCCATCTGGCTGATACCGAAACTCTGGCGAGGCATCAAAACACTTTTGCTGAAAATACGGGCGATCTTCTCCAGGGAAGTGAACAAGGAAGAAATACAGCGGAAGCTGCCTCAGCGGCCGGCCGAGTAAGCCGGCAGGTTCACCGTCACCACCGTGCCGTGGCCGGGGCTGCTTTGCAATTCTATCGAACCCTGGTGCTCCTCGATGATTTTAGCGCTCATCGTCAGACCCAGCCCGGTTCCTTCCGCTTTGGTGGTGAAGTACGGGTCGAAAACCCTGGTCTGATTTTCACGAGCTACGCCCACGCCGCTGTCCTCTACTGAGCAGATGATCCTGTCGTTATCACCATACAGGCGCAGGTGCAGGGCTTTCTCCCCCTCCTGTGCTTCCAGTGCCTGGATTGCATTAAGCAGCAGATTCAGGAACACCTGGTTTAGCTTGTCGCGATCCCCCAGGGTATACAGAGGTTTTTCCAAAGCGGTGGTGACGCTCACCCCGGCACCTTCGGCATCGGTACTGACAAGCATCAGGGACTTTGTCACCACCTCGGATATTTCAATCTTCTCAAGCTGGAGAGTATGAGGCCTGGCGTAATCGAGAAGTTCGCCGATACTCCTGTTGAGTCTTTCGACTTCCTGAATGAGTATGCCGGCGGTCTTTCTTCCCTCGTCATCTCCGTCGACTTTCGATCGCAAGAGGAGCGTCAGCCCCTTAATGGAACTGAGCGGGTTGCGCAGTTCATGGGCAAGGCCTGCCGCCATTTTGCCAAGAGCCGCCAGTCGTTCATTGCGCCTCACCTCCTGCTCGAGTTCTTTGACCTGGCTGACGTCCTGAAGGAGAAGCGTGTGTCCGGCATAACGCTTTCTGCTGTCCACCACCGGCAATGCGGTTACCATCAGCGATCGCTCTTTGTCGTGACCGTCTCGCAAGGTGATTTCCCGTGGTTTACCTCCGGTGGCAAAAGATTTTCCGGACAGCTCCTCCGTCAGCTGGACGGGCAGAATGCCGGCGGGCGGCCTTCCCACTACCAGGGCTTCGTCTACTCCGGTCATCTTTGTGGCCGAGGTATTGAATATGCGGATATTGCCATCGCTATCCGTTGCCACCAACCCCACGGGTAAAGAGGAAATGAGCATATCGGTAAATTCCCGAATCTGCCGAAGCCGAATCTGCGAGCCTTTCAAGCCCTGGAGCGTCAGCAGCGAAATCCACCCTCCAGCCCCGACCAGCAGCAGGACAAGGGCCAAAGTGACTATCTGCAGCAGCTGCCTCCGGACCACTGTATTAAAATCGCCGAGGTCAAGCTCGACCAGCAGCACATACCGTCCGCTGCGAATATCCTCGAAGAGTTCCACCATTTGTCGATCGAAATACTGCCCTGTCCTGCCGCCGCCATCCATGCGCGAGCCAAATCTGTGGCCGCGCCCGAAATGCCGCGGCTGCAGGCTCCCCAACCCAAATGGCCGATAGGAAACGGCTATTTGCAGAATGGGTTCACCATCTTGCTCACTTTTTCGATAGATAAAACCTTCGTCGATGCTTTCCCCCGGAAGCCGGCCGAGAAAACGCCGGGTACCAGCATCGACTCCACCATTGATCCGTTTTTCTTCACTACTTGCCACTATCTCGAAATCCGGTCCGACAAGCAGCAGACCGCGAAGTCCCGGCTGTTCGGAACTGCTCTCTATGGCCTGCTGGACATGGTCCGTCCATTGTCCTCCAGCCACCTGAATGTTTCTCATATTGCCGCGCATGGTCGACCGGGAACTCGCTGTGACGAACCTGGCAATCGTAAGTCCGCGCTGCAGAAGGGATTCGGTCATCAACTTCTTTTCCCGGTGATAATTGCTCAGGGCGAAAACACCGATAATAACGGCAAGAAGGCCGCAGGCCGCGGCCAGCAGCCAGGGTGAAACCCTTGCCAGTCTCTGCTCTTTCATGTGCCGCCGCTCTGAGGTTTGAGAATCTTATTGAGGAGAATCAAGGTTATCATATAGGTTGGCAAAATCCCTTCCTTGCCCATTGATCCGGAAGCCAGGGTCTGTCCGCTTTTCAGTGGATTGTCAGAGGCGTAATAGGCGTATCGTATTTTCAGGTCTTCCTGGATATGGCCCTGGATGATGGCGGCATTTATCGCCCGCTGGTAATGTGCTCCTTCCATTTCCAGGCCGATTGCCCTCCAGGCCGACTGTTGAAATCGTTTGAGAATATCACGGTTCTGGAGAGAAGTTCCCAAAACTGTGAGCATTGGACCGCAATATACATCAATCGAGTCATCGAAGTCAGCAATGGAGAGGTCATTCTTGACGATATAGTTGTGGGGCGTACCTTCCATGACATGGGCCGAAGCAAGCATGATATCGCCTTTTTTTCCAGGAAGAATTCCGGCTTTGCCCATAATGGCGATGGACTCCAGCTGCAGACTGACATGGCCGCTTTCGAGCCTGGTGGGGTTCAAAATCTCATCCATGACCTGAAAAGCCTGGGTTCCGAAGGCATAGTCCATCACCAGAATGACAGGTTTTTTTGAGTGTATGTACTCTTCGTCATATCTGATTTCCGATGGCAGCCCTGAGAGATCTATTCTGGAGATATCGATGATATTGACGTCAATATTGGATCCCGATTCGTCCCGGACAAAGACAAAACCGTGTTTTCCCGCGTAGGCGGCGATCTCGGCATCATGCTTTCTCATCAACGGTATAGAGGTGTAAATATCATCGGGGGCGCTGCTGTTCTGCCCTTGAAGAGCGGCACATCCAAAAAGAAGATTCTTGACCGAATGCATGTTGGCGCTGATAAGATGAAGAGGCCGATCCTGCAGATCGAGATCCACAAGTCTCGTTTTTATATTTTTCGCCCAGGCGGCGGCATATTTGTGATGGCCGATCATCTCGTGCAGCGATGGGGTAAAATAGACGACGAGCTGTTCCCCCTTTGGAGCTTTTTCGTTTTCATAGCGTTTACCAAGATTATAGATAATCTCGAAAAAGCCGCTGTTGTGGTTACCCTGTCTGCGTTTTTTTTCCAGATACTCATAGGTTTCTCTGGTTTCCTTGTAGGTCCGGCCGAGAATGATCGACAGATTCCAGATTGCCTGGTCCAGGGGTGCGCCGCTGAGCTTTTCGGTCCCCTTGTCTATAATCTTTTCGAGGTCGAGCCACTCCAGGCTCGTTCCTTCCTCTCTGTCGCCTATGCGCTCGTAAATCTTTACGGACTCACTATTCAAAAAGGTGATATGAGTGAGGATATCATATATTTCCGTCAGACCGCGGGTAATGACGAAACAGATCTCCTTTTCTGAGACTACGTAGCAGATCCTTCTTCTTTTTGGCGGGATCACCTGCTTGAAGGTGGTGCTTTGGAAGTCTTCCTGGGCGGTGAGAATTATCCTGGTACACTTTTCTATCCCCCGCGGCAGCCTGTCTATCACATATTCGAGCCCTTTGAGTTCGACTATCCGGGGATCGCCCATCGAACCGTAAATTTCGGGGCTGAACTGTTTCAATGCTTCTGCCAGCTTCTGACCGGTCTTTCCGAAGGGTCGGTAGTACCCTCTTATGGTCAAAGCATCGGCTAGAACCTTAAAGGTGCGTATGGCAATCCTTGCCCGCTGTGATTTTGAAAGACCCTGCATTTTTCTCACTCATTTTCATGATGGTTAATGCCGTACTATTTCATAACGTCCTAAGAATACTGTAACACTTCTCGTCGGAAAGCAAAAGCAAACTCCGCCTTCGAAAAAGACCACAGTTCCTGAAAAAGGCAATATGGGAAAAAAAGTTTGCGATTATGATTACTTGACTTTATAAAGACTTAAAACAGTACAGCGGCAGTACAGCGCGGTAAGCGATTGGAGTCGATGATGTTGCGCAGAGGCCGCCCTGAAAACATGTTCGCAAAACCCTTGCAAAACGGGAACTGTCGATGTCGACCGATCAACTGAGAATCCTCATAGTAGATGATGAGCCGGGGCTGCTCTTCAGCCTCTCAGCCTATCTGCAGGATGCGGACTTTGAGGTCGAGGGTGCAGCCACAGGCGAAAAAGCACTGGCCCTTTTGGAAAAGGAAACATTCGACGTTGTAATCATCGACGTGCGCCTTCCCGGCAAAGACGGCAATGCGGTTATTGGCGAAGCAAAGCAGGCCGGCTGCAAGGCCATCTTCTTTGTCCATACGGGTTCAACCGATTATGTGCTGCCGGCATCACTCAGACAACTGGGACTCTGCCGGGAAGACGTTTTCTTCAAGCCGCTCCCCGACCTCGATGACTTCTGCGCAAGCCTTAGAAAACGCTTACAAGGTCAATGACCATTAGAAAATATATGGAAATTATGTTATAAAAATAGAGAAATTTACATTGCCCCTCCTGCGTTGCGGGTTACACTCTATGATAACAGGTGACCCGCTCGGTTTTCTCCCAATACACGGTGTATTATGACTGTTACACGAAATTTCGTCCTGGTAGCATCCATACTTGTCCTTTTCAGCTCCTGCTCGTCCGTCATGGTCAGTGAGGATTTTGACCCGTCTGTTTCTTTCAAAAAGTACGACAGCTTCGCTCTCGATGAAAAAGCCCCCGATGACGACACGGACCCACGATATGGCAATGAACTCATAAACAACAGATTTTACAAAACAATCACTTCCGTCTTGCAGAAAAAGGGCTTTGCGTATACCGGAAGCAGTTCTGAAAGTGACTTCACCGTCTCCTTCGATTATTCCGTAAGACCGAAGATGGATCTCTACAATATCAACAAGCAGATCGGTTTCAGCTACGGCTCCTATAATCGATATGGCGGCATAGGAGCGAAAACCTGTACCGACATATCAGAGTTCGATCAGGGTATCCTCTTCATCAATATCACCGATACCCGAACGAACAAGCTGATCTGGCGCGGCACGGCAACGGATATTGTTTCAATCCATGCAACGCCGGAAAAGATAAGCAACCAGGTCGAAGAAATGGTCAACGCCGTCCTCGATGACTTTCCGCCTGGTTAGAACTGCAACCTTACCTGTTTTTTCGTATATTCACCCTGACCCTTGCAAAACCCACTGCCGTTCCCCTCCTCCGGCGCCCCTCGGCTAAATTTGAAACTGCCCTGTGAGCCGATGGTCATTCCATCGACATTCTGGTAGCTTTTTTTATCGTCTGATATTAAGTTTCCGGACTGGAGATTACTCGAACTGGAGATCACCTATTGCTCGGCAACGCCGCTGCTGGCGATGCAGCAGCATACGGCGAAGCAAACATCCGTTTATCTCACTTATCAACTCAAAAACTGGAGAATGAAGATGAAAGATCCCGTACGCGTAGCGATCACAGGCGCAGCTGGACAAATCAGCTATTCCATTATCTTTCGCATAGCCAGCGGAAGCATGCTCGGCCCCGACCAGCCGGTATTTCTGCAGCTCCTCGAAATCCCCCCGGCCATGGACGCCCTCAAGGGTGTCGTCATGGAGCTGCATGATTGCGCTTTCCCGCTGGTGGCCGGAGTTGAGGCAACGGATGACCCCAATGTCGCTTTCAAAGATACGGATTATGCCATCCTCGTCGGCGCTCGTCCTCGCGGGCCGGGCATGGAGCGATCCGACCTTCTCACCGCCAACGCCAAGATCTTTTCTGAACAGGGAAAAGCCCTGAGCGACAACGCCAATCCCAATGTCAAAATTCTCGTTGTCGGCAATCCCGCCAACACCAACGCACTCATAACCCTCAAAAACGCGCCTAATCTCAACCCTAAAAACATTACGGCAATGATGCGTCTCGATCATAACCGTTCACTTTCGCAAATCGCCCAGAAAACCGACAGCCATACCACCCGGATTGAAAAAATGGTCGTCTGGGGCAATCATTCGGCCACCCAGTATCCGGACATCAGCTATGCAACCGTAGACGGCAAACCCGTCAAGGAAATGGTTGACGAAGACTGGAACGTCAACGAATTCATTCCGGTGGTGCAGCAGCGCGGAGCGGCCATAATCAAGGCACGGGGAGCGTCCAGCGCCGCTTCTGCAGCCTCCGCCGCCGTTGACCATATTCGTGACTGGGTTCTTGGCAGCAAAGGCCAGTGGGTCAGCATGGGGGTCTACAGTGCCGGAAACTCCTACGGCATAGATGAAGATATTATCTATTCCCTGCCGATAGTCTGTGAAAACGGAGAGTGGAAAGAAGTATCCGGTCTCACCGTCAGCGACTTCAGCCGCGACAGAATGCGGAAAACCGAGCAGGAACTGGTCGATGAGCGCAGCGCCATAGCCGATCTTCTCTAGCCGGCGGCAGCAACCATCGCCGCTGTCCGCAAGAAGGGGCGCCCTCATCAGGGCCCCTTCCTGCCTTTTCATCATGCACTGCAGGAGCAGCTCCCCCGGCGGGATCTACATCTCTGGGGTCGATATACTCCATGGCTTTTTCGACCCGTCAGGACCTCGCCATTGCCGGCGGCAGCACCGGCGGATAGGATTTGACATGCTTCCGAATCCGATTTACTCTATACCCGTATGATTGCAATACGTATGGTTGCAATAAAAAGAGGAGTTTCGCTTCCGGCCCTGTTTCCCGCTGCAGGTGCTGGTCCCCTGTTTCTGCCGATATCTAATACATGAGCAAAATCACCATCGACATTCCCCCTGTCAAAGTACCGGATCACCCAGTGTGGCCGGAACTCACCGACCGTGAAGAGGCCGAACTCAAACAATCGATCAAGGATATGCTCGTCGAGCAGAATGGTGTCCTGGTCGCCCACTATTACACCGATGCCCGGCTGCAGAACCTGGCCGAAGACACCGGAGGCTGTGTCGCCGATTCGCTGGAAATGGCCCGCTTCGGCGCAGAGAGCAGTGCCGATACGCTGGTGGTCGCCGGGGTCCGTTTCATGGGAGAAACCTCGAAGATACTCAATCATGAAAAACGGGTTCTCATGCCGGAGCTGAAAGCAACCTGTTCTCTCGACGAAGGCTGTCCCGCGGATCTCTTCAGCGCCTTCTGTGATAGTTTCCCCGATCATACCGTCGTTGTCTACGCCAATACCAGTGCCGAAGTCAAGGCTCGTTCAGACTGGGTTGTCACTTCAAGCATCGCCCTCGACATCGTCAGGCATCTCCGGGACCGAGGGGAGAAAATACTCTGGGCGCCAGACAAACATCTGGGAAAGTATATTCAAAAAACCACCGGGGCGAAGATGATATTCTGGCCGGCATCCTGCGTCGTTCACGAGGAGTTCAAAGCCTTCGCCCTGCAGCGCCTGCGGGCGCTTCATCCCGATGCCGCCGTCCTCGTCCATCCGGAATCTCCGGAAAAAGTTATAGACCAGGCCGATGTGGTGGGCTCGACCACGGCCTTGATAAAAGCCGTGGTAAGTATGAAAAACCCCAAATTCATAGTGGCCACCGATGCCGGTATTTTTAATAAAATGCGGCAACTGGCACCCGGAAAGGAACTGATTGAGGCGCCGACGGTGGGAGAAGGCGCCACCTGCCAGAGCTGCGCCCACTGTCCGTGGATGGGCATGAATGCCCTGCAGAACTTGAGCGATGTTCTCAAAAACGGCAAAAATGAAATCCATATCCCGCCGGAACTTGCCCGAAAAGCACGAGTGCCCATCCAGAGAATGCTCGATTTTGCCAAAAGCCAGCGCTGATCTCAGCCTGTTTTGAGATTGCAGCAATCGGCGACCGTGCGGGCGATTTCTTCGACAGGACGATCAAATACCTCGATGCTCATATCCGCTGCCTGCCTGTAGAGCGGAAGCCTTTCGTCATAAAGCTTTCTGGCTGCCTCAAGATCCCCGAGCAATGGCCGTTTCTTTATTTTTTTGCCGGCATTGGGGTGCGCCTGCAGCCTGGCCAGAATATCCTCGAACTCGGCGTGCAGGTGAATTACCGTGCCGATCTTTTGTAAATTGGGAACCTTGACGAAACCGCCACCGGTCGAAATAATCGTATTCGCAACATTTTTTTCAAGCCAACGCGCGGTCCGCCTTTCCGCTTCGCGGAAGCTCTTCTCACCATGGAGACTGAAGATTTTTTTTACCTTCATGTTCATGGCGCTTTCAATGAGATCATCACAATCAACGACGAACAGCGATGTCAATACGGCAAGCGCTCTGCCGACCTGACCCTTGCCGACCCCCATAAATCCAATCAAGACGATATTTTCTGCCATTATTGCGCTCTTTTCATATTTTTGGCTTTTCTCCATCCAGTGCCAGCCACTGCCGGTACCGGTCGCGGAGTGTGGTCCAGGAAAACCTTTCCGTATCGATCTGACAGCTCTCTTTGCCGTTTTCCCTTGTCAGCTGCAGGAGTTCAAGAAGCCTGCTCCCCAGTTCACCTTCGCCATAGCGGTATTTACGCGGATACAGTTCAGGATAGGAAAGCCGGTCGGGTACCAGGGGAATGCAGCCGGCCCTTACGGCTTCCAGTACCGCTATACCGAAAAACTCATGTCTGGCGGTGGAGATGACAATATCGCACAGTGCAAGAAGGCGGAAGTAGTCAGCCCTGCTTTCAGCATAGCCGAAATGTATGATTTTTGGTCCTAAAACCTCCCTGGCTTCTTCAAATATCGCGGGAGCTGTACTGAAGGATTGTCCGAGGACCACCAATCGGAAATCCTCTCCCAGATCATTTAGCCACATGAGAACGTGAAAAAACTCCTCGGGGTTTTTGTCATGTTCCCAACGATGGTTCCAGCAGATCACCGGAGTACCATGCCTCCTCCCTTCGCTGCCCCTGGTCAAACCGGTAAAATCCTGACCGGGGTAGAGAACGGTCGCCTTGGCCGCCGTCTCCTCGATGCACTTGCGTATATCCATATCCGCGGCCTTGCGCAAATACCGCCAACCGTGGTCGAAAAACGAATCTCTGTTATATATGGAATTGAAAGCGATGCGATCGGAGGCCAGGGCGGTGGTGAAATTGATCGAGGTAAACTGATAGCGTGAGCTGTCTTCAGCTTGAGATGGATAGACGTACTGGTTCTCATGAAAATAGGTGCAGAAAATACATTGTCGATTCCAGCCCTCGAGCCTGGCAAGCAGAGATCGGAGAACGGCGACATCGACAAAGGTCGAGCAGAGGACGGCATGAAAATGTCGCTGGGGCATGGCGCGAACCTGCAGTTCGAACCAGGGAGCGGAAAGCTGCATTCGCATTTTCCACTTCCGCGCCGGCAACGTCAGAAATATCCACTCCGCCTCCACCGACCGGCTCAATCCCTCGAGAAACTGTTTATGCGAGCCGCCGAAGTAGGGTTCGACGACCAGTATCGTTTTCATTTTCTTGGGTGTTTTTTCATCTCTTTTGCCAGCCGCCTGTGGAAGGGAATACCCTCCTCAATGCGGTATCCGCAGCCCGGCAGCAGGTTGGCATTATATAGTGGCAACGACTTTCCCGGATAGTTTCTGCAGATATCAAGCCGGTTGGTGTAATCGCAACAGCCATGCCGCGG
>JBEPWT010000004.1:91304-92291 GCA_041642275.1 Desulfopila sp.
GAAGATAATCCCCGGCCTGGTGCTCTGAAGAAATGGAAAAACGACGATATTGAGGATGCAGCCGCAGAAGTTCATGAAATTGACGCTCGCTGCGGATCCATCCCTTATGATATTTAAGATTGATATTCTCGCAGCATCGCCCACACAGGGTACAGTTTCCCGTTATCAGATACTCCCTGCCGGTTAGCCTCAGCCGGAGAGCGTTGAACAGCGACAGGACATGAAGAGTGGAGAGGTGATGAATGAAGGAAGGAATCTTCATAAAAAATCCCTTTGCAAACGATGAACAGCGTTTTCGATTAGCCATTATCTGACAGACTCCCAGGCGCTGCCGGTTGCCGTGGTCCTGGTCATCAAGACAAGTATGCAGGCCACCAAAGCAAGGGATACCCCGGCAAGAGCCAGATATATCCCCGGAAAACCGTACAACGGCTTTACCGCCTCTATAACCTTGACGCCCAGGGCGCCGACCCCAAAGGTAAGGATGAATTTCATGCCATAGGCGGAACTCATCAGGCCGGGTGGCGCCAGCCTGGAAACAAGGGTATTCTCAATGGGCTGCATGCCCAGCAGAAAAAAGGAATGAATGAGAGCGAAAGCGATGAGGGGAACGTTCGTCGTCACCGCCATGGCCACTGCCGCCGGAATGGTTATGACATGAAACAGCAGATATCCTTTGCGCAGATCATGGCTCTCACCGACTCTGCCGCCGGCATATTGCCCAATCATGCCGAAAAGGTATATCATCGAGGTGATGAAGGTGGCGACGACATTTTCCGTGCCGATGCCGCCGAACATCTGCTCGACCCAGACGAAGAGCTCCCTGTTGCTCAGCTCGAAGTAGGCCGGCAGGGTCACCGAGGTGCCGCGATAGACCACGCCGCCAAGCATCATCGCCGCCAGCAGTATGGCAAAGGGCAAAAGCGACCTGCTCGCCTCGGTCTTTTTTTGGGGGGCAAAGGCAATGTCGCCGTTTTTGTCGGTACC
>JBEPWT010000005.1:0-63551 GCA_041642275.1 Desulfopila sp.
GCGGGCGAGAAAATCACGGCCCCGGGGGAAGAGAAAACCCTGGCCCAGGCCGGTTCCCGGGGCAATGATGGCGACAGCCTCTTCTTTCGCCACCTCCCCCTTCTTCAAGACAACCGCCTCATCGTCCTCCAGCTGATATACGGCCGCAGCCAGGGCGGTAAGATCGTTGATGAAAAGCGCTTGTTCAAAGGAAAAGCGCCGTTGCAGACTGTACATGTCAAGGCGCCAGTCGAGGTTGGTCAGGGTGGCAGTGTCACCTTCGACCACACCGGCAATGGCGATACAGAGATGGTCGGCCCGACCCGGGCTCTGCTGGTAAAAGGCTTCGATGATCTCGGCTATGCCGGCAAATTCCTCATTGCGGTAAACGTTTTGCAAGACACACTTTTGCCTGTCTTCCTCAAGCTCAAAGAGGCCGACCCTGCTTTTGGTGCCTCCCAGATCGACGATCAGCAGTGATGTCATGATAGCTCTTTCTCCATCTGCTTTGCTTCATTGCCTTCACTGTGGATATGTACATCCCGCTGCGGATAGGGAATGGAGATGCCCTCTGCGTCGAAACCGAGCTTGATCTTTTCGAGCAGGTCGCAGTGCACAGCCCACCAGTCCTCTTTTTTGACCCAGGGACGGCAGACGATATTGACCGCCGAATCCCCCAGGGAGGAAACCATTATGGCCGCCGCCGGTTCCGACAGTATCCTCTCGTCTGCCTTGACAATCCTCTGGAGAACATCCTTGGCCCTGCGCAGATCGTCGTCGTAGCCGATACCGATAGTCAGATCGACTCTGCGAGTCGGATTGGCCGTTATATTGGTGATGACCGAATTCGATATGCTGCCGTTGGGGATGATTTTTTTCTGGTT
Source organism: Desulfopila sp. (assembly GCA_041642275.1). Classification (GTDB taxonomy): domain Bacteria; phylum Desulfobacterota; class Desulfobulbia; order Desulfobulbales; family Desulfocapsaceae; genus Desulfopila_A. Next base: position 864 of record JBEPWT010000005.1, read on the forward strand.
GTCCGGAGTATGGAGTATGGTGTTGAAAATGGTGATCTCCTCGACGGTTCCCGCTTCACCGCCGGCTATGACGTAGTCCCCGACCCGGAAAGGCCGGAACAGTATGAGCATGATTCCGGCCGAGAAGTTCGACAGCGAGTCTTTCAGGGCCAGACCTATGGCCAGGGAGGCGGCACCGATGATGGTGAGAAAGGAGGCGGTGTTGATGCCCACCTCACCTGCAGCGGCGACGAGAACGGCAACGAGCAGAAGATAATAGACGATATTTCTCAGAAACTTGACCAGGGTAATATCCACTTCCCGCTTCTGCAGAACTTTTGCAAGCATATCCGAGAGTTTGCCTGCAAGCCATTTTCCCACCAGCAGCAGCAGAATGGCAAAGATGATTTTCAGGCCATAGGCCATGGCAAGTTCTTGAAAAGTTTCAATTCTCAGATTCATGTCATCTCTCCCACTATGGTGTCATCTCTTCTCAAAGGACGTTTTGCAAGGTTTCGGCTCTGCATTAGCGGATAGTGGTGTTCTGCCCTTCCTCCAGCAGATTGATTTCCCAGGCCTCGGTTCTGCCGTCTTTGCCTTCGGTTTCGCCGATGGTGAATTCAAAGATATTGGCGGATTCGAGAAAGACTGAATCGCCGGCTACATCCGACTTGGAGCAATGAAAAAATACCGAGTGCGGATGCAGTCCTCCTTTGTCCAGGGTGAAATAGCGCATGAATCCGAAACCGCGGTCAGGGTTGTAGTTGACCACCATGCCCCGCTGGCGGTTGACGCCGCTTTGCGCATGAATGGGGAGCAGTCCCGGCACGAGGAAACCGGAGAGGTAGCTGTCGGCGACTTCCTTGAGTTCCTTGCTGGCATACTTGAAAGCGATGACGTCGACCCGACAGCCCATGTTCTGCAGTGCCAGCACCAGTCTGATGAAATCGCCGTCGCCGGTGAGCAGCAGTATCCGGTCGAGATTTCTCGCCTGCAGCAGCGCGTCGATGGCCAGATCCATGTCGGCGTTGGCCTTGGTGGTGAGGATGCCCTCGTCGTCGACGAAATGCTGCACATATTTCTTGATCACCTTGAAACCGCACTGGCGGAGCACATCATGGTACCGGTACAGCTTGAGCTTGTAGTCGGCATCCTCCTTGGTGCGCGCACGGTCCTCGGCGACATAGGAGTTTGCCCTGAGCAGTATCGAGTTGCCGGCATTGGCCAGATCGACAAGAACGTCATAGCGCATGCCGTAGCCGCCGCACAGGCGAATATTTTCAGCATCGACGTAGATCCCTGTTTTCAGCATGAATAGCTCTCACCTAGGTTATGGATGCCTTCGGACGCAGAGTGCTCACCCGCCTCTGCTCTCTACTCCCATTCGATGGTTGCAGGCGGTTTGGAGGATATATCGTAGACCACCCGGTTCACCCCCCTGACCTCATTGATGATCCGGGCTGAAACGGTCTGGAGAAGATCATAGGGCAGCCGGGACCAGTCCGCCGTCATCGCATCCCGGGAATCGACGGCGCGCAAGGCTATGACATTTTCATAGGTCCGGTAATCGCCCATGACGCCGACGGTCTGGATGGGCAGAAGAACGGCGAAGGACTGCCACACCTTGCGGTAATAGCCGCTTTTTTTCATCTCTTCGAGAACGATGACATCGGCCTGGCGCAGGATCCGCAGGCGCTCCCCGGTGACCTCGCCCATGATACGGATGCCCAGTCCCGGACCGGGAAAGGGCTGGCGGTAGATGGCCTCTTCCGGCAGTCCCAGCTCCAAGCCCAGTTTGCGCACCTCGTCCTTGAACAGCTCCCGCAGCGGTTCTATGAGATCGAGCCTCATCACCTCCGGCAAGCCGCCGACATTATGATGTGATTTTATGGGCGCATCACCGCGGAAGGAAACCGACTCGATCACATCCGGATAGAGCGTCCCCTGGGCCAGATAGTCGACCTCGCCCAGCTTGCCGGCCTCGTCTTCGAATATCTTTATAAATCCCAAACCGATTTTCTTGCGTTTGATCTCCGGGTCGATCACGCCTTCGAGTTCCTCGAGAAAGAACTCTTCGGCATCAACATCGATGACCTTGAGCTTGCTCTTTTCCCGGAAAAAACGGAGAATCGACTCCGATTCACCGGTGCGCATCAAACCGTTATTGACATAGATGCAGGTAAGCTGATCACCAATGGCCCGATGGACGATGGCGGCGGTGACCGAAGAGTCGACCCCGCCGGAGAGGGCGCAGATGACCTTGGCGTCCCCCACCTTTTCGCGAATCGCCTCGACGCTTGCTTCGATGAAGGAATGCATGGTCCAGCTGGGGCTGCAGCCGCAGATGCCGAAGATAAAATTTCTGAGCACATCGTTGCCAATCAGCGTATGGGCTACTTCAGGATGAAACTGGACGCCGGAAAAGGGCTTTTCACTGTGCCTGAAGGCGGCAAAGGGTGAGTTGTCGCTGACGGCGGTGGCGGCAAAACCCTGGGGCATGACTTCAACCCTGTCGCCGTGACTCATCCACACCTGGTGCTTGCCAAGACCTGTCTCCAGGCCGGCGAAAAGACCGTCGGTGGCCACCACGGTGAGATCGGCCTTGCCGAACTCCCGTTTATGGGCGTTTTCGACCATTCCCCCCATCTGCTGTATCATCAGCTGGGCGCCGTAGCAGATGCCCAGGATCGGAATGCCAAGCTCGAATACGCCTGACGCCGGGACCGGAGCGTCGTCGTCATACACCGATGCCGGTCCGCCGGAAAGGACGATTCCCTTCGGCGCCATCTCCCTGATCCGCTCCAGTTCTATGGTGAAGGGGTGAATTTCGCAGTAGACCTTTTGTTCACGTATCCTTCTGGCGATAAGCTGGGTGGTCTGGGAGCCGAAGTCGATGATCAGGATCAACTCGTCATGGATGTTCATAGCGTTTATTCTCTAGGCTCATGATTGATAATCTCGTAAAAGTCATCGAAGTCGCCGGGATGGGCTGATTTATCAGAGGCCATCTTTCAGGCGGTTCTGTAGTTTGGCGCCTCTTTGGTGATGATGACGTCATGGACATGCGACTCCCGCAGTCCAGCGGTGGAAATGCGGACGAATCGGGCCTTTTTCCGCAATTCCTCGATATTGGCGGCGCCAACGTAGCCCATGCCGGAGCGCAGCCCTCCCAGCAGCTGATACATCACTGCCACCAGCGGCCCGCGATAGGGTACTTTGCCCTCGATCCCTTCGGGTACCATCTTCGACTGGTTTGGGACATTGGATTGGAAGTACCTGTCCGAGGAACCGGCTCCCATGGCCCCCAAGGAGCCCATTCCCCGGTAGCCTTTATAGGTTCTGCCCTGATAGAGGAATGTCTCGCCCGGCGTTTCGTCGGTGCCGGCAAAGAGACTGCCGATCATTATGGTGTGGGCGCCGGCGCCGATGGCCTTGGCCAGATCCCCTGAATGCTGGATGCCGCCGTCGGCTATGATGGGAATACCATATTTTTCGCCGATGCGGACGCAGTTTCTCAAGGCCGTCATCTGCGGCACACCGACGCCGGCGACGATTCTGGTGGTGCAGATGGACCCCGGCCCCACGCCGACTTTGACAGCGTTGGCACCGGCCTTGATAAGGTCCTCGGTCCCTTCCGAGGTAGCGACGTTGCCGGCGATGATCTGCAGGTCGGGAAAGGCGTTCCTGACCTTGGCCACGGCATCAACCACCCCCAGGGAATGACCATGGGCCGAATCGAGCACAGCCACATCGATGCCAGCCTTTACCAGCCTGCCGGTAGTGTCGAGCAGATCCGCGCCCACCCCCAGGGCGGCGCCGACGATGAGGCGGCCGAAGGTGTCCTTGGCGGCATGCGGGTATTTTTTGATTTTCTCGAGATCCTTGATGGTGATCAGTCCCTTGAGGTTGCCGTCGTCGTCGACGACGAGCAGCTTCTCGATTCTATGCTCATGCAGAAGGGCCTTGGAATGTTCCAGATCGATTCCCACCTTGGCCGTCACCAGATTCTTGCTGGTCATGACATCGTCGACACGCAGGCCGCTGTCGGAGACAAAACGCAGGTCGCGATTGGTAACGATGCCCACAAGCTTCCCCTGGTGGAGGACGGGAAGTCCTGATATCTTGTAATTGCTCATGATATCCTGGACTTCACGCACAGACTGATGTTTCTCGACGGTGATCGGATCGATGATCATGCCGGATTCCGACTTCTTGACTTTTTCCACTTCCAGCACCTGCTGGTCAATGCTCATGTTTTTGTGAATTATGCCGATGCCGCCCTCCCTGGCCATGGTGATGGCGGTGCGATGCTCGGTGACGGTATCCATCGCCGCGCTGACCAACGGGGCGTTGAGTGAAATCGAGTCAGTCAATTTGGTGGCCAATGAAACCTGATTGGGGAGAACTTCCGAAGCAGAGGGGACCAGAAGCAGATCGTCAAAGGTAAGGGCAAGTTCTATATTCTCCGGTAGCATGCAGAGCTCCTTTTCCTGTAGTTGTCTGTTGCAAAATCGAGACACCCGACCCGGCATGCGGCGGCGTTCGGCCGGCCGGGAATCGGCGCTCCGTCCGTATAGTACAGTATTTTATCTTGTTGCGGCAATCGAGATAACGTATTATTTTCCGTTGTTCCATTCTGAAAGCAGGCAGCACATTTAATCAAAACCTAACAACATCAAAGTATTACATCATCAATCCCGAACGGGGAGGAGAAAAGATCTTCCATGCTTATCGCCATCAATCCGGACAACCCGCAGCAGCGCCTGATAGACCAGGTGGTGCGGGAGCTCCGCTCCGGCGCCATCATATGCTATCCCACCGATACCGGCTACGGCATCGGCTGCGATATGTTCAACCAGAAGGCCATAAAGAAAATCATCCAGCTCAAGCATCGGCCAAAGGACAAGCCCTTCACCTTCATGTGCCAGGATCTGAAGAACATCAGCGAATACGCTCATGTCTCCAACAACGCCTACAGGCTGCTGAAGAAAAATCTGCCCGGCCCCTACACCTTCGTTCTGCCCGGCACCAAACTGGTGCCCAAGCTGATGTCGTCAAAACAGAAAACTGTGGGTATACGCGTCCCCGACTCCAACATCTGCCAGCGCCTGCTGGCGACCCTGGGCAATCCCATCATCAACACCAGTGTGCCCTACGAAAACGACCCTCCTCCCATCGAAGCGTACGAGATCGAAATGCTCATCGGAAACAGGGTCGATATAATAGTCGACGGAGGACCGGCATATCCCGATCCTTCCACGGTAATTGATTTGACAGGCGACACTCCCGAAATTCTCCGGAAGGGCAAGGGGGATCTCACTCCGTTTTACTGATGAGCGACTCCTTGAGCGATTTGCTCATGGTAAAATGAAGTGTTTTCCGCTCCGGAATATCCATGACGACTCCGGTCCTCGGATTCTTGGTACTCCGGGCCTTTCTTTTGCGGGTCGAGAAACTGCCGAAACCGCGAAGTTCCACTCTTCTTTCTTCCGCCAGCGCTTCCCCCATGGTGTCGAGAATTATTTCCAGGGCCATACCGACGTCCTGCTTCTGCAGTGACAGTTCATCGCTTACTTTAGTGATCAGATCTTTTTTCAACATACTTGCTCTTCCATCCACGTATTTGGCATTTTCGCCGTACTCACCATAAAAAAATCCGCTTACCTCTGTGAAACAGGGGCTTACCCAGTACCGGAGAGACACAAGGAGTCGCGGTAATCAGGTAAAAAAAAGTTGTTTTGCCGGATATCGCTCCGGCAAAACAACCTTAATGAACGCGCAACACTCTGTCTGGCGCCGCTCCTTATTCTTCGTCGGATTGGTTTCCTTCCGCCGCTGCCTTCAGTAGATCACCAAAGGTGGACGGTGAAGAGCCGGCCGCACTTTCTTCCTTCTTTTTCAGTTTTTCCACCGCCTGCTCCTCACCCTCGTCCTCCAGGGTTTTGATGGAGAGGCCGATCTTTCTATCCTTGGCGGAAACATTGATAACGATGGCCTTGAGGGTATCGCCTACCTGATACATGCCGATAGGCGTCTTGACCTTGTCCTTGCTAATTTCCGAAACATGGACCAGCCCCTCGATGCCCTCTTCGAGCTTGACGAAGACGCCGAAGTCGGTGACGTTGGTTATCTCACCTTCCACCACCGTGCCGGAGGGATAATTGTTGTAGGCCTCCTGCCACGGATCAGGCACGAGCTGCTTGACGCCAAGAGAGAAACGCTCGTTCTCCTTGTCGATTTTGAGCACCACAGCCTGGATAGTCTCGCCCTTGGTGTATTTTTCCGAAGGATGCTTGATGCGCTCGGTCCAGGAAAGATCGGAAACATGTATCAATCCGTCGATCCCTTCCTCGATGCCGATGAATACGCCAAAATCGGTGATGTTCTTGATCTTGCCTTCGATGATGGAGCCAACCGGGTAGTTTTCGGTAACCAGATCCCAGGGGTTCTGCTGCAGCTGCTTCATGCCCAGGGAAATGCGTTTGGTTTCCGGCTCGATATTGAGGACCATGACTTCGAGCTGGTCGCCGACGGAGACCATCTTGGAGGGATGGCGAGGCTTTTTCGACCAGGTCATCTCAGAGACATGGATGAGTCCCTCGACGCCTTCCTCCAGTTCGACGAAAACGCCGTAATCGGTGATGGAGACCACGGTACCCACAGTCTTCTCTCCCACGGGGTAGCGATCGGTGACCGTCTCCCAGGGATCCTCGCGAAGCTGTTTGACGCCAAGAGAGACCCTGTCGTTTTCCCGATCGTATTTGAGAACCTTGACCTCGAGTTCCTGGCCAACCTTATAGAGCTTGGCCGGATGGGAAACGCGGCCCCAGGACAGGTCGGTAATATGACAGAGCCCGTCCATGCCGCCCATATCGATGAACAGACCGTAGTCGGTGATATTGGTGACGGCGCCTTTGATGATCTGGCCCTCCTCGAGTTTGGAACGCATTTTTTCGCGCAGCTCTTTTCTCTCTTCCTCGAGAATCGCCCGACGGGAGATGACCACGTTGTTGCGCTTGCGGTTGAACTTGAGAATCTTGAAATCAAAGGTTTCGCCGATGAGGGCATCGAGGTCCTTGACGGGACGCAGATCAATCTGCGAGTACGGCAAAAACGCCGGTACGCCGATATCCACGGACATGCCGCCCTTGACCCGGCTTTCGATCCGGCCCTCGATAGTTCCGTCTTCTTCCTGGATCTTGGCGATTTCTTCCCAAACTTTTATGGCAATGGCCTTCTCCCGGGAGAGCAGCAGCCCACCTTCCTCCTTGCGTCGTTCGACAAACACTTCGAAGGTGTCACCTACTCCTACTTCTGCGTCATCTTCCAGGCGGAACTCCGATTTTGGTATGTAGCTTTCTGCCTTGTCACCGACATCGACAAGGAAATAATCCTCCACTTCGCCGATGATGGTTCCCGTGGCTACGTCGCCGACGGCTACTACCGTATTGTTTTCTTCCATCTCGAAGAGTTCTGCAAAGCTTAACTCTTCTCCGCCTGTTCCCTGGGGTGATTGGTTTAATTCGTCTGTCATGGATTTCGCTCTTTTTAGACCAGTGGCCAAGTTAGGTTGAGGTTCGTCTTTCCCCGACAGTCCGGGGAGTTGAATAAAAGAAAGGCCGCAACCGGCAAGGAATGCAACCTCTTAAACTACAAGATAGAAACATATAGCAAATTCACATCGGATTTACAAGTTTTTCTTCACGGTTTTCCGCAAAAACCGGCAGGTAGACGCTGCCGCCGTAAGCTGCCGGGCCTGTGGTCATGCTGCATGAAAAGGTTTTCCGCCCCGGCCTTATTGTTCAATCGTTCAACCGTACATAATATTACACTATCGACTGCATGCAAGGCCCAAGGACAAAGTCCGGGACGCTTTTCCCACCCCAAACCAAGGAGGAACAATGACTCTGCAAGGAAAGAAAGTGGCTCTTCTCGTTGAAGAAATGTTCAACCTCTATGAATTCTGGTACCCCTATTACCGCCTCAGGGAAGAAGGAGCCGAAGTGATCGTCGTCGGCTCAGGAGAATCGAGAGAATTTACCGGCAAACCAGGGACGGTGGCCACCGCCGATGTCGCCGCCGAGGATATCAGCGCCGATGATTTGGACGGGATTGTCATCCCTGGCGGCTACGCTCCCGACAGAATGCGGCGCTTTCCGGCCATGGTCAAACTGGTCCGGGATATGGACGAGGCCGGCAAGGTCGTGGCGGCCATCTGTCATGCCGGCTGGATGCTGGCTTCGGCGGATATTCTCAAGGGCAGAAAGGTCACCTCCTTTTTCGCCATAAAAGACGATATGACAAATGCCGGCGCCCAGTGGGTCGATGAGCCGCTGGTGGTCGACGGCACGCTGATCACCAGCAGAAAACCCGATGACATGATCTATTTTCTGCCGGCCATCATCAAGGCCCTGCAATAGTCCTGTTCCAGGGGATTAGGGAAGTACGGTCCTGCAACCATCAGCCGTGGAGCACACATGAAACGATTTCTTTTGGCATCCATCTTCATTCTCGCGTCAGGATGCGCGCCGCAGTATCCCCTCAATACCGATCTCCAACTGCCGGTAGAGCCATCCGACACCGGCGTCTACCCACCCTCCGACACTGCCGCCATCACCAGCAGAGACAGCAGAGAGAGCCGGGGAGTCGTCATCTATGAAACCAGGGATCCGGTGGTCATCACCAATCTCAAGCCGGTGCCCGTTATCGTCTCGGAACGCCTGGCCAGCGGACTGCGCCAGCAGGGACTGACCATCGACAGTGCCTCGCCGGTAATTGTGGAGGTGGATATAGTCGAACTGCAGGCGAGGGTACACCGTCTCAAGATGATATACCATACCGAGGCGGCAAGCCGCGTCAACCTCAGACTGGAGCACGACGGCAGAACCCTGGGCAAGAAATACAACCACGAATCCAGCCGCGAATCGCTGGACAGACCGGAGGTGGAAGAACTGGAAGAACTGCTGGAGATGCAGCTCTCCGAAATTGTCGACCAGATCCAGGCCGATGAGGCCATACGCGATTTCATCAGGCAGCAGTAGCGGCGGCGGGCAAGAGTGGTCTATTCCTTTTTTTTCCCGGCTCCTCTGGCGCGGTACGGTCTCTTTTTCCTTTTCCCTCTCTTGGCTAAGCGGGCTGGGGGAGCGATCGGCTTTGGCGGCTCGGCAAGCAGGTGCTCTTCGGGGGGGAAGCACTCCAGTTTCCTGCCGATAAACTCCTCGATGTCGGGCAGCATGAAACTGCCCTTCTCGCAGGCGAAGCTAATGGAAATCCCGGCGGCGCCGGCCCTTCCGGTACGGCCGATTCGGTGGACATAGTCTTCCGGCTCATAGGGGAGAGTGTAATTGACCACATGGGTGATGCCTTCGACGTGGATTCCCCTGCCGGCGACATCGGTGGCGACCAGTACCTCTATCTTGCCGGAACGGAAACTTTCCAGACGCTGGGTACGCTTGTCCTGGGGCACATCCCCCGTCAACAGGGTACAGTCGATGCCGTTGCGCCGCAGCCGTTCGTAGAGATTCTTGGCCTCGTTTTTCTGATTGGCGAACACCAGCATTCTGCCGCTTTCTTCATTTTTGATGATGTTGTAAAGGATAGGATATTTTTCTTCACTGGTCACCAGATAGACCTTCTGGTCGACACTCTGCACGGCGACCTGCTCCGGCTCGATGGCGACATTGACCGGATCGCGGCACCATTGGTCCGCCAGCCGCTTGACCTCGGCGGTGATGGTGGCCGAAAACATCAGGGTCTGCCGTGATTTTTTATCCGGCAGCCTGCCGACGATACGGCGCACATCGGGGATGAAGCCCATATCGAGCATGCGGTCGGCCTCGTCGACCACCAGTATCTCAACCCGGCTCAGATCAAGTATGCGCTTGCCGCAGAAGTCAAGAAGCCTGCCGGGAGTGGCAACGACTATGTCGGCGCCATGGCGCCGCAGCTGATCCATCTGCTTCTGGTAATCGGTGCCGCCGTAGACGGCGGCTATTTCCAGGCCGCAATATTTACTCAGCCGTTCCCCGTCCTTGGAAATCTGGATGACGAGTTCGCGGGTCGGCGCGATGACCAGAGCTCTCGGCAAGGCCTTGCCCTTAGGGCCTTTTTTCTGCAGCAGAGCGGTTATGACGGCGATGAGAAAGACCGCCGTCTTACCGGTGCCGGTATGGGCATTGGCCACCAGATCCTCGCCTTTGAGCAGATGGGGCAGGGATTCGGCCTGTACCGGCGTACAGTAAGTAAACCCGGCCTCATCGATGCCATGCATCAACACATCGGGCAGGCCGATGTCGTGGAACCGGTACTTGCCGGCGACCGGTTCGACATCGAAATCAGCGAGCCGCCACTTTTTCGTATCCGTACCTCGGCCTTCATCTCTTTTTTCCCGGGAAGCACCTGCAGCACCCTTCTCCGAGAGGGCTGGGGAGGAGGCATCCTCACGAGCTTTCGAGGAAGCGTTGTTTTTCTTGCCGTCGGTCTTCGAGGCGGGGTTCGCTGTATCTTCTTCCCCGCCGGCACCACGGCCTCCGCCGGAGGCGGAGTCCTGCTGAAATCGTAGATAATTCATAAATACATCCATTTATTCATAGAGGGGTCTACCACTCTGTTTTCATTACAACACGAATATATACATTCTGCCCGGCCGGGCAATGTCTGGACCCGGCTTGTCCGCCGCCGGCAGAAAACATCCGCCCTTTCGTCAAAAGGATCCGTCGGGCAGGGACTTTGCCGAAACGCCCCCTATTTTCCGTGAATGCGAAGCTCCTCGGTGATGGGGCCGAAAAGCTCCTCGTATTCGGGAATGGCCTTACGGATGATGACATTGAAGAAGGGGATCTCCTCTTCGTTTACCACCAGATTGGCCGAATAGGCCAGCGCCTGGAGGTTGTAGAGGGTGTTGAACTCCTTGCCGATCAAGGTATAAAAAACGAAACGCCTTCGCGACATGGGCATATCGCACATATATCGATGGAAAGATGAGGTGGCCAGTCCCTCTCCCTCATAGTCCGACTGGAGAACGACGGCGGAATACTCGACAAACTGCATCTTCTCCATGGCCTCTTCGGAGTTCTTGACGATCTCGGTCTTATAGCCGATACCCTCGATGCTTTCTCTAATGGCATCGCGGTTCTCCGAATCATCCATGAGAATCAGGGCCAGAGGCACATCTTCGATTACCTGGTCTTCGTCAAAATCGCCGTTTTCAAGCCAGCCAATATCGGGCGGATCCGGCGGCTTGACATCCCTGCTGGAGGGTTCCGGCTTCCTTGCCGGCGCAGCAGACGCCTGTTGTGCCGGAGCGGCTTTCGCCGGGGCGGATCCGGCGGGCTTTTCCTCCGACAGGAACATGGAGCTGCTGAGCAGGATAGGCTCGGAACAGCCGGGACATTTGAGTTTGATGGACCTGTCGGGACCCAGGCGGCGAATGCTCTCCACCATTTTTTCGCCCAGCTTGAATTGTTTTCCACACGATTTACAGATTGTATTCATTTCTTCCTCTTTCTTGCGGATACACTCTCAGGGTATGCAGGCGGATCGGTCAATAGCCGTGGATGTTCTCTTCGGCCTCCATGGACAAATCGGAAAGGTTCGAGGTCGCCTCACCGCGCTCAGCCTTGACCTGATCGATACCGCGGTGCATCTCGTTGCGGTGGGAGCAGTAGATCATGGCCGTTTTTTCCGAGACGATACCCTGCGAGTAGAGTTCGAGTATATGCTGGTCAAAGGTTCGCATATCCAGAGCCGAGCCGTTTTTGATAACATTGTAGTAGGTCTTGTCCTCGGTCTCGCCGTTGAGGATCAGGTCCTTGACCCGCAGACTGGTGCAGAGGATCTCCATGGCCGCCACCCTCTCACCGCCGACCCGGGGCAGCAGCCGCTGGGAGGCGATCCATCTGATGGTGTCCACCAGCCGGTTTCTGATCTGCGGCTGCTCCTCCTGTTCGAACATGCCGAGGATACGGTTGATGGTCTGGCCGGCATCGATGGTATGCAGCGTCGACATGACCAGGTGGCCGGTTTCGGCGGCGGTCAGGCCGATCTCCATGGTCTCCCTGTCACGCATCTCACCGACCAGAATGACCTTCGGGGCCTGCCGCAGGGCGGCCCGCATGCCACTGGAGAAAGAGCTGAAATCATTACCCAGTTCCCGCTGGTTGAAGGTGGCCTTTTTATGGGGATGGACATATTCGATGGGATCTTCGAGGGTAACGACATGTACCGCCCGGTTTTCGTTTATCCTGTTGAGCAGCGCCGCAAGCGAGGTGGTTTTACCGGTACCGGTGGCGCCGGTGAAGAGGATAAGACCGTTGAGCTCGCCTGCCATCTTGTCAAAAGCCTTGGGAAACTGCATGTTCTCGATGGTGGGCACCTGGGTTTCCAGTTTACGCAAAACGGTGGTGAAATAGCCCTTCTGGGTGAAGATGTTGACCCTGAAGCGGGCCTTGTTTTCCAGGGAATAGGAGAGATCGCAGGAACCGTTTTCCACCAGGTCCTTGAGCAGCCGCTTGTTATTGCCGATAAGATTCATGGCAAAGGTCTCGGCCTGGAAGGGCGTAATGGTATCCACCGGCGGCCGGACCTGGACGGGAATCAGCTGACCGTCGGCTTCCACCTGCAGGTTCTTGCCGACGGTGATATTCAAATCGGAGACATTTTTATGTGCCTCCAGCATTGTCGTGATCCAGTAGTCTATTTCCGGCTTTTTCATGCAATCCTCCTGAAAAAAGTACAATCCCCCCCTCTTTCATAGTATATTGTCGCCGTTGGTACAAGATTTTCAACGCACCATATCATACATTTGCATTTCCTTTCCAGCAAATACATTCTGCAGACAGAACTCAAGAGGCTGATTACATGGCAATTACATTACGAAGCGCAACCACGACCCAGGGAAGAAGGATGGCCGGAGCCAGAAGCCTGTGGCGGGCCAACGGCATGACCGAAGAGCAGATGGACAGGCCGATCATAGCCATTGTCAACTCCTTTACCCAGTTCGTTCCCGGCCACGTTCACCTCCATGAGATCGGCCAGCACCTGAAAAAACTGATAGCCGAGCTCGGCCTGTTCGCCGCCGAATTCAATACCATCGCCATCGACGACGGCATCGCCATGGGCCACTCCGGCATGCTCTACTCCCTGCCTTCGCGGGAGCTGATCGCCGACAGCGTCGAATACATGTGCAACGCCCACACGGTGGACGCCATGATCTGCATCAGCAACTGCGACAAGATCACCCCGGGCATGCTGATGGCCGCCATGCGCCTCAATATCCCGACGATCTTCGTCTCCGGCGGCCCCATGGAGGCGGGCATTGTCGGCGACAAAAAGTATGATCTGGTGGACGCCATGGTGCTCGCCGGCGACAGCGACATCAGCGATGAAGATATTGCCGCCATCGAACGCAGCGCCTGCCCTACCTGCGGCTCCTGCTCCGGCATGTTCACCGCCAACTCCATGAACTGCCTCAACGAAGCCCTGGGCCTGGCCCTGCCGGGCAACGGCACGGTGGTGGCTACCCATGCCACCAGAACGGGACTGTTCGAAAAGGCCGCAGCCCAGATCGTCAAAAATACCCATGCCTGGTACGACAACGAAGACGCTTCTGTCCTTCCCAGGTCTATCGCCAGCCGCGAGGCCTTCATGAACTCCATGGCACTCGACATCGCCATGGGCGGCTCCACCAACACCGTCCTCCACCTGCTGGCCATCGCCGGCGAGGCCGGAGTGGACTTCACCATGGCCGATATCGACGACCTTTCCCGAAAGGTGCCCAATCTCTGCAAAGTCGCCCCGTCGTCTTCCTATCATGTTGAAGATGTCAACCGGGCCGGCGGCATCATGGCCATCATCGGCGAGCTCGACCGCGCCGGCCTCATCGACACCACCGTTTCCCGGGTCGACGCCCGCTCCCTGGCCGAAACCCTGGCCCGCTGGGACCTCCGCTCCGAGACGGTCGGCGAAGAGGCAAAAGCGGTCTATCTCAGCGCTCCGGGCGCCTCGGGCAGAAATCTGGTGATGGGATCCCAGCAGAAGATGTATGCAGAGGCCGATCTCGACCGCGAAAAAGGATGCATCCGCGACATCAATCACTGCTACAGCAGAGAGGGAGGACTGGCGGTGCTCTTCGGCAATATCGCCGAAAACGGCTGCATCGTCAAAACCGCCGGCGTCGACCCCTCCATTCTCACCTTCCGGGGCAGGGTCAAGGTCTTCTCCTCCCAGGAAAGCGCCTGCGAGGCCATCCTCGACGGCGCCATCGTCGCAGGCGATATCGTCGTCATACGCTACGAGGGCCCCAAGGGCGGCCCCGGCATGCAGGAAATGCTCTACCCAACCTCCTATCTCAAATCGCGACATCTCGGCACGGAGTGCGCCCTGGTCACCGACGGCCGGTTCTCCGGCGGCACCTCCGGTCTGTCCATCGGCCATATCTCCCCCGAGGCCGCAGCCGGCGGGACCATTGCCCTGGTCAAAAACGGTGATATCATCGACATCGACATCCCCGGCCGCAGGATCCACCTGGATGTAAGCGAGGCGGAACTCAGCGAGCGCCGCCGGGAGCAGGAGGCCAGGGGCAAACTCGCCTATACGCCCGAAGATCGCCGGCGAACGGTGTCGACGGCACTGCAGGCCTACGGTCTTTTCGCCGCCTCGGCCGACAAGGGCGCCGTGCGCAGACTGCCGGAATCATGAGCCGAAAGCGCAATCTCACCAGATCTCGGCAGGGGGTGAATTCAGCCTTGGCCAGATAAGCGGCCCTTTCCTCGCCGGTCTGCTGGCTGAGAAAACCGGCAATTTCTCCGCCAGCTTTCTGCTGGCCTTTTCCATGGCCACAGCGGCGGTACTGCTCAGTTCATTCCTGCCGAAAAGTAATAAATGATTGAAAAGTGCCGATACTTTCAGTATGTAATCTTCTACTGCGGATGCATTCCCACTCCGCCTGTTTCATAAAAAAGCACTTCCCCACAAAGAACATGTGAGAATTTTTGTTTATTATCAAACACATGCGGATTTCTCCCCGCCCTTCAAACTCCCAACCACCTCAACATCAGGAGAGAGCAGATGAAAAAATGGATCACGCTTCTTGTAGCCGCCGTCTTGGCCGCCACCCCGGCCATGGCGGAGAAAACAATCAAATGGAAGCTGGCGATGACCTGGCCGAGCACCCTCACGCCCCTGGTTTCGCCGCCGACCAAACTCGCCCAGATTGTCAGCGACATGACCGACGGCAACTTCATCATCAAGGTTGACGGCGCGGAAAAACACAAGGCGGCCCTGGGTATCCTCGACATGGTCAAGGGCGGCCAGTATGAAATGGGCCACAGCGCCTCCTATTACTGGAAGGGCAAGGATATTACCACCACCATTTTCACCACCGTCCCCTTCGGCATGACAGCTTCCGAGCAGGCTGCCTGGCTCTACTACGGCGGCGGCATGGAGCTGATGCAGGAGCTCTACGACAAGTTCGACGTCTATGCCTTTCCCGGCGGCAACACCGGTGTCCAGATGGGCGGCTGGTTCAGAAAGGAAATCACCTCTCTCGATGATCTCGACGGCCTGAAGATGCGTATCCCCGGACTTGCCGGCGAGGTTTTCGCCCGGCTCGGCGTCAACGTCACCAACATCGCCGCAGGAGAGCTCTACACCGCGCTCGACCGCGGCACCATCGACGCTTTGGAGTGGGTGGGTCCGGGCATGGACATCCGCATGGGCTTCCACAAGATCGCCCCTTACTATTATACCGGCTGGCACGAGCCCGCCTCCGACATGCAGTTTCTCATCAACAAACGGCAGTTCGACCGCCTGCCGAAAAGCTACCAGGTGGCCCTCGAGGTGGCTATAAAGGCGGTAAGCGCCGATATGTATGCGGAAAACTATGCCGACAGCGCCACCGCCTGGGCGAAGATGAAAGAGGAATATCCCGATATCAGCGTCAAGTCCTTCCCCCCCGAGGTACTGGCCAAAATGAAGGAAGAAACCGACAAGGTCCTCAACGCCTACGCTGAGGAAGATCCCTTCTTCAAGAAGGTTCTCACCTCGCAGCGCCAGTTCATGGACAAGGCCAGAGCCTGGACCACTATTTCCGAGTTCTATTATCTCGAAACCTCCGCCGAGGTACGGCAGTAGCAGCGACCGCTGACCCCGGAGGCCGGCACCATCGACGCCCGGAAGGCGCGGCGATGGTGCCGCAGCTCCCTGTTGCCACCGCAGCCGAAAAAGGCTATGGTGTCGTCATGCCACTCATACAGCGCCCAGAACTTTCCTCTTTCCTTGCCGCCGCAACCGGCGACGACGGCCCGAAGATCTTTCTCTTTTTCGGGGAGCGCTTCCTCTGCCGGAAGGCGGCGGATGAACTGATCTCCTCTCTTTGCAAAACAAAAGGCGGGACCGTCTATGCCATTGACGGCGACCGGGAGGATGGCTCGCAGACGCTTTCCAAACTGATGAGTTTCACTCTTCTCCCCGGCCTGCAGATCTACCGGGTCAATGACTCCCGACTTTTTCACTCCAAAAATATCGGCGAAAACCTGTGGCAGAAGGCTTCGCAGGCGGCAGCCGCCGACCAGCCTCAGCGT
This sequence comes from Desulfopila sp., assembly GCA_041642275.1. Classification (GTDB taxonomy): domain Bacteria; phylum Desulfobacterota; class Desulfobulbia; order Desulfobulbales; family Desulfocapsaceae; genus Desulfopila_A. The sequence goes on from JBEPWT010000005.1 coordinate 17,423, forward strand.
GCGCTCAGATATCTCGCCGACATGTATCAGCTGGCCTCCATCGTCCCGGAAGACCGACAGCCGCTCTCGGAGATGAGCGAAGAACAGTGGCGGCAGCTCTTCGGACTGGCCAAACCCGACGACCTCGCCTGGACCGATGCGCTCTTTCCCCGCATACAGGAGAATACCGCCTCCTCTGCCGCCGTCGATCTTGCCGAGCGCTATATCCAGAGCTTTGAAAAAGGCCTTCCCGCCAACAACAGGCTGATCCTGACGGCGGAAAACGTCGACAAGCGCAAACGGCTGTTCACCTATATCAAGAAAAGCGGTCTGATTATCGACTGCTCGGTGGCCGAAGGCGGCGGTGCCGCAGCCCAGCGGGCCCAGAAATCGGTTCTCCAGGAAATGATGGAGTCGACGCTGCGGGACTTCGGCAAGACCATTGACCGGGGCGCCGTCGATCTCTTCTGCGAACGGATCGGTTTTCAGCCGCTTGCCGTCGTCACGGAAACGGAAAAACTGGCTCTGTACTGCGGCGACAGAGACCGCATCACCCTTGACGATCTCACCACCATGGTCGGCAGGAGCCGGGAGGACGCTCTCTTCGAGCTCACCGATCATTTCGGCAAGCGGCAGCTGGGCAAATCGCTCACCACTCTCCACCACCTGCTGGAAAACGGTATCCACGCCCTGGCCATCCTGGCCACCCTGCGAAATTATATCCGCAGACTCCTTATCTTCCGCAGCATACAACTTCAATCCTCTCCACCCTATCACAGAGGCATGAACGCCCGAACCTTTCAGGAGAAATATCTTCCCGAGCTCAGGGAAAACGCGGAATGGAAGGAGCATCTGGGCGGCCATCCCTATGCCCTTTTCATGTCATTTGACAGGGCCGCTGAAGAGGAATGCTCCACCTACAAAGCCTGGCTGACGGAGCTCGTCGATGCCGAATTTCGCCTCAAAGGCTCGGGCCTTGCCGAGCATCTGATTCTCGAAGAGCTTATCATTTCGCTTCATCAGGGCCCCAGCCCGCTGCCCGCACAACTCTACTGACACCCCGCCGTCCCAGACCTTGGCTGCACAGCTGCCACAGCGTGCAGGCATGATTTTTTATCCGCTCCCGGCCGGGGTCGGAGCAGGCAGACTACTTCATCGATATCATGCAACTATCGGCAGATACTGCCGGCGACGCCGGTGCCGGCGCATAAAAAATCACTAGTGCCTTTTTTTTCTGACATGTTACACTATGTATATGAAAAACGGGGCGGACAGCGCCTGAAGGCATCTGTTCTCCTATAGGAATTGGATATTGAAAAACTTCGATTCGTAACTATTTTACCATTAGATGAAAAGAACAGAGGTTATTCTGTACACGACGACGTGAACCATGAGCAACACCAAGAAAGATGTTTCCACCAAGGAGAGGATTGAGACCCAGGAACCACCCCTCTATAAGGTACTCCTTCATAACGATGACTATACAACTATGGAATTTGTCATCGCCATTCTCGAAAACGTCTTCCATAAATCCAATGCGGACGCCACGAGAATAATGCTCAATGTTCATCATGAAGGAATAGGGGTCGCCGGAATTTTTACCAAGGAAGTAAGCGAGACCAAAATATCGCTTGTTCATGAGTTGGCGCAGAAGAATAATTTCCCACTCAGGTGTTCCATGGAAATCACCTGAAAATACAACATAGAGATCAGACAGACAAATGCTCAGCAAAACATTGGAAATGGCCCTGATCAGGGCAATACGGGAAGCCAAAAATCACAATCATGAATATGTGACCGTCGAACATATGCTCTACGGTTTGCTTCATGACGATCTTACACACTATATCATCTCCGAATGCGGCGGTTCAACGGACAACCTCAAATCAAAACTTGAAGAGTTTTTCGTCGGGGGCATACCCCAGCTTTCACCGCAGTCGGAGAATGAGCCGGCACAGACGCTGGCCTTCAACCGCGTTCTGCAAAGGGCTGTGGCCCATGTCCAGAGTTGCGGCAAGATGGAGGTCGACAGCGGCGATGTGCTGGTATCAATTTTCTCCGAGTCCGAATCCCATGCCGTCCATTTCCTCGGCACCGAGGGCATAGGCCGCATGGCGGTGGTTAATTTCGTCTCCCATGAGCTGCCGGAGAATCTGCAGAAAGAACCCTTGCCCAAGTCGCCCATCAGTCCCAAGAAGAAGGAAGGCACCGCTGAAGACAAGGCCCTTGAGGAATTCACCATCAACCTCACCGAACAGGCTGCCGAAGGCAAGCTTGATCCTCTTATCGGCAGAGATGAGGAGATCAGAAGGATCATGCAGGTGCTCTGCCGCCGCAAAAAAAACAACCCCTTGCTGGTAGGTGAACCGGGCGTCGGCAAGACGGCCATGGCCGAAGGCCTGGCGCTTTCCATTCACGGCGACAAGATCGCCCGGCTCAACGAGGAGGAAACCCCGGTACCCGATCTGTTGCGCGATGTGGAAATCTACCTGCTGGATATGGGCGCACTGGTGGCCGGCACCAAGTATCGGGGCGACTTCGAAAAGCGGCTGAAAAGCGTGGTGGCGGCCATAGAGAAAAAGGAAAACGCCATCCTGTTCATCGATGAGATGCACACGGTTGTCGGTGCCGGCGCTACCAGCGGCGGTTCAATGGACGCCTCGAACCTGCTCAAACCGGCGCTGCAGGCCGGTGTACTTCGCTGCATCGGCTCAACCACCTACGAGGAGTACAAGAACCACATCGAAAAAGACCGGGCTCTTTCGAGAAGATTTCAGAAAATCGACATAGAGGAGCCGACCGTCGATGACACCAAGCTCATACTTCAGGGCTTGAAAAAGCGCTATGAGGATCACCACAACGTTCGTTACTCGAAAAACTCCATCACTACCATCGCCGAACTCTCCGACAGATACATCAATGAGCGCTTTCTGCCGGACAAGGCCATCGATGTCATGGATGAAGTCGGATCGCTGTTCCGCATGACCGGCAAACTCGGTAAAACCATCACCATAAACGACGTCGAACAGGTTGTCTCGCGCATGGCCAGGGTACCGGCCAAGAGTACCAGCCGCAGCGAGAATCTTTCCCTCAAAGAACTCGGCAACAAGCTCAGGTCGGTTATATACGGACAGGATGATGCCATCGATGCCATCGTTCAGGCGGTAAAGAGATCGCGGGCGGGCCTGGGGAATCCCGACTCCCCCACCGGCAGCTTCCTTTTCGCCGGTCCCACCGGTGTCGGGAAAACCGAGGTCGCCAGGCAGCTGGCCAACAAGCTCAACGTTCATTTCGAACGCTTCGACATGAGCGAATATATGGAAAAACATGCTGTCGCCAGACTTATCGGCGCCCCTCCAGGGTACGTCGGATTCGACCAGGGCGGACTGCTGACGGAGGCCATCAGAAAGCATCCCTATTCGGTCCTGCTGTTCGACGAGATCGAGAAAGCCCATAGCGACATCTTCTCCATCCTGCTGCAGGTCATGGATCACTCCACCTTGACCGACAACAGTGGCAGGAAAGCCGACTTCAGGAATGTGATCATTATCATGACCACCAACGCCGGAGCCCGTGAAATGAGCAGGGCCTCCATAGGTTTTGTTTCTAGTCACCACAAGGGCGAGGACAAAGCGGCGGTCAACAAGCTTTTCTCTCCCGAGTTCCGAAACCGCCTGGACGGCATCATCAGCTTCGGCTCCCTTGACACCTCCACCATGGAAATGGTGGTGGACAAGCTGATGCTGGAACTCAAAACCCAGTTGGCCGACAAGAAGGTCAGCATCGTTCTCAGCGATGCAGCGCGAAACTGGCTGGCGCGCAAAGGCTATGACCCCGCCTACGGCGCCCGGCCGCTGCGGAGGCTGATCATGAGTGAAATCGGAGACGTCCTCACCGACGAGATTCTCTTCGGCAAACTCTCTCAGGGAGGCCAGGCCTCCGTCGATCTCGAAGGCGACAAACTCTCCTTCGCCTACGAAAAATAACCGCCGACCCTGCCGGCAGATCCTGCCGGCAGGCTTTTGCCCATTCGTCCCCTTCACCCCCAGCTCCAGCGCCGCTCTTTCAACGCCTTCCCTCGCTGTCCCCGGCAACGGTGGAGAATGGTGATGAGGCCTGAAGATTTTCCCGCCTGCGGATGAGAAATTGCTGCCTGGCCGGCGCCTCTGCCGGAGAATTCATGTAAAGTTCATCTTTTCCGAACTTGTTTCCCCGCACCGGATACGATATTATAGGGCACCGAACAGGGTCGAGTGGACTCTGCGGCTCTGCTCATGGTCCACCTTGAGTACTTATTCCAAGGGAATACATGTCATCGAACGAAAAGAGACTCATAGCCGATCACCAGGAAGTAGTCCGGACGCTTCGGCTCTATGACAACATCAACCTTATCAAGACATCGGGCGACCCGGTCGATACCTATGATATCGAGTACAGACTTCGTGGATATATCATCGCCAACGGCAAAATAAGCATCAGTAAAAGTCACCGCATCAAGATCAAAATTCCCTTCGGATACCCGCATTTTCCACCTACGATCAAACCTCTCAGTCCTATTTTCCATCCGGAAATCGACGAAAACGTCGTGCCCATCGCCAATTACTGGGAAGAAAACCCATCACTGATCAATCTTATTCTGCACATAGGCAATATGATTTGCGGCACTGCCTATAATCTCCAAAGGCCGTTCAATCTCAAAGCAGCAAAATTCTACGAAAAGCACCAGAACAATCTGCCACTCGACTCCCTCTCCCGCATCGAGGAAAAAGAGACAAAGGCCCCCAGGGAGCCCCTGCAGCTCGACTTTCTCAAGCCTTTCTTCGTCGCTGCCATCCTGATAGTGTTTCTCGGCATCGCCGGCGGCGGCGGTATCTTCTTCTATGAAAAGTGGAAAACCGATCAGGCCGAAAAGCAGTTGACCCAGGCCGAGGCCTATCTGCAGCAGAACGACTTCAGAAGAGCGCGTTCAACCGCCCAGCAAGCCATGGCCAGGAGCGCCGGCACCTTTTTTATTCTTCGTTCAACCGGCACTGCACTGGTCGAGGAAATTGATGAGTTTCTCAAATCCAAAGCCCTCACCGAAGGTCTGCTGGGCAAAATTCAATATGGCGATGTCTATCTTCCCGCCGAGCGTGTGCAGCAGCTGGAATTCGTCAAGGATCTCATCGGCGAAGCGGAAGCCCAGGCGGATAAAGGCGAGCTCCAAAAAGCTGCTGAAGACTACGAGAATGCTCTGGCATACGCCGTGAAGCATGCGCTGGAAGAGGACAGGGAGGCAATTCTTCACGATCTTTCCCGCATCAAACTGCAGCTGCTTATCGCTTCTTCCGAAAAAGCCCATGCCGCGAAAAACTGGGACTGGGCTGTTGAAAAGCATACCGCCCTTCTCGATTTCATCGAAGAATACCGGCAATATTTGGATACTGTTGAAAAACAGGAGGCCAGGACCAGACACCTTTTGCTCATCGACACAATCGCTTTTTACTCCCAGCGGGCAATGGACGCCGAGAACAACTACGATTTTGCCACGGCTCTGGAACACCACAACGCTCTCATCGACCTCATCGGCAAATCGTCCCCGAAAATAGACACGACTCTGCACCAAACCCTTATCGACTCCATCCAGAAGGCCGCCGTACTCACCGAAAAACTGCATATCGAAGATCAACGGCAATGGCTTCTGGAGAACTACAAAGAGATCTTTCAGGCCCACTACCCGGCCATACTGCCGGCCACCCTCCGCAATCCCCAGGCCCTTTTCGTCAAATATGACGGAGAAAACATGGTTTTTGATCTCAGCTGTCTGGAAAAAAGCAGCGGAAGCATCGTAAGGCTTCGTCTTTTCTATGAATACGACCCCAACAGCCAGCAATGGCGGGTTTATAAAGGTCAAATCGAAGATCGAAGCTGAGACGGCAGGCGGTCATGGTGGAGGCCGGATCTTTTACCCGAGAATTTTTTGGCAACAGGATGCCTGTTGCCGGCAGCCGCAGGCTGAACGGGAGCAATGGATAGTGATGAACCATGATAGGTGAGACGGCAGCCCTCGGCGCTGCCCTGCTCTGGGCCGTGGCCTCCATACTGTTTGCGGATATTGGCAGGCATATACGGGCAATAAACCTTAATCTCATAAAAGGAATATTCGCCTGCCTGCTGATGCTGGCCATGCTCTTCGCCGGCAGCCTTCTGGGAGCAGACGGCTATGCTCTCTCCACCCTGAGCCGTATTCCGCCGCAGGGATATATTCTCTTGATCGTCAGCGGCATAATCGGCATTGCCGTGGGCGACACCGCCTATTTTGCCTGCCTCCGCAGAATCGGACCGCAAAAAGGACTGATGCTTGAATCGACTGCCCCGATTATCGCCGCATTGCTGGCCCTTGCACTCTTCCAGGAAGGACTCAGCGGCTTTGCCTGGCTGGGGATCCTGCTCACCACCGGCGGCGTCGTCATAGTTATCAGATGGTCGCAGTCCTCCATCGGCTTCGAAACCCGGCTCAACGGCGTTGCCTTCGGCCTGCTTGCCGCCTTCTGTCAGGCGACGGGTATTGTTCTCTCGCGGAGGGCTTTGCTGACAGAAGAGGTTGAACCACTCACCAGCGGTCTCATCAGATTGGGCGCAGCCGTCTGCATCATGGTCCTCTGGTTTGGGCTGCGGCAAAAACTCCGGCCACTGGCCTGTGAAGCCCAGTCGGTAACAGAGGCCATGCGCGCCATCTTACGTCACGGCCTCCTGCTGCGCCTAACGGGCGCCATAACCCTGGGGACCGTGCTGGCAATCTGGCTGATGCAGACCTCGGTGAAATTCACCAGTGCCGGAATAACGCAGACACTGCTGGCAACCTGCCCCCTGTTTGGCATGATCATCGCCCTCATGCAGGGCCACAGGCAAATTCCCCTGGTATGGTGCGGCCTGTTGCTGGGGATTGCCGGTGTCGCCCTCCTTTTTCTTTCCTGACGAAGATTGATTCCTCTCTGGTTGTTTTCTGGTTCCCCCGGAAATGGAGCATCCGGATCCCCCAGAGACAGAAGGGCAAAAGACTTTGCTGAACATGGGCGGAATCGGCTGGGTTCTTCAAAAAAGAGGATATATCATCGGCAAAGGGGTGAAAACTGGGGCCTCGACGGCGCCACGGTCGACAGATTTCCCCTGCGGCCGCCGGACTCCGCGCTGGTCGACTGGCGATGTATCGAAGAGCATGCCGCTGTTGTATATCGCTCCGCCGCCGCCCTGGAAGTCGAGTTGCCGACCGGTACGTCGGATTCCTGGCCGTCCTCACTGTTGCGGCGCAGAGCAATTGTATCGCTGGACAACCTCGAGAATCGAATCGACGGCGGGCCTGTCGCCCGGCCCTCTGCCCACCTTGTGGAAGCGGACAATGCCCTGGGGATCGATGAGCACATCGCCGCCCCGCTGATAGACGTCTCCGCCGGTCGGTTGAGGCATATTGCCCCGGAGCATCTCTTTGAGATACGCCCACCAGGCAGACGGCCCCCAGACATCCCAGAAACTGGCTCTGCCAAGACCGAAATATTCATACATCTTCCGGTTGGGGTCAACCGCCAGTGGCCAGCCAAGGTCGACTTCCATCTGGTAATTCAGCGCATATTCCTCCTCGGCAAAGCTGACGACAACGACATTGACGCCGAAGGCGAGGAGGAGATCTTTTTTCTGCCGCAACTGTGACAGATAGGCTCGACAGGGCAGTCAGGCAAGATGGCGATGGAAGACCAGGTAAAGCCACCGGCCCCGATAGCTTTCGGTCGAAAGTATCTTGCCGTTGGTGGTGGCGAGAGAAAACGGTTTAGGGCGCCTGTCAATTCGTGTCAGATGCAAGCTCATGGTTTCCTGATTCTGGTAATTGAAGTGTATTCTCACAGTGATGGCGGCTCTTTCGCAGGGCAACTCTAGGCCGTCCGCCTGCCAAAAGCAAGCGCTTTTCCCGGCGTATTTGAAAAGGGGTATCATTTCTGGTATCACGGAGGGTAGTATAGAGGATGGTTTGCATGATCGAAAAACTTGCCTCGGTCATAGCTGGTGGTTAGCCCGGATATTCCACGAGTTGAGATGGTCTGCACTGTTTTCTCTTTGGATCGACAATCACTTTGAGATTTGCTTTAACAAATTGATACTTATCGTTATGTGTAACATTCCGTCTGCTTTTGATGAAATGTTCGGGGTTGAGATATACAAGAGCATATGACAGAAACAGGGGAGAGGATATCGCATGGGTGAGGTCTGGTTTGCCTTCGGGCTGACGCTTTTTGCCGGTATGGCAACCGGCATAGGCAGCATTATCGCCTTTACGGCCAAAAGAACCAATTACCGGTTTCTGTCGGTGGCCACGGGTTTCTCCGCCGGCGTCATGCTCTACGTTTCCTTCGTCGAAATCTATTTCAAGGGGCTCCAATCACTCAGCGGCATCTACGGCGACTACTGGGGACACTGGGTCAACGCCGCTTCCTTTTTCGGCGGCATGCTGCTCATCGGCCTCATCGACAACCTCATCCCGGAAGCGGAGAACCCTCATGAGGTACCCACCGAGGCGCAAACCAGGCGCTTGCACGATCCCACAGCGCCGCTGCCACACATTCACAGCGAAGAAAGCACCGGCGGCGCCAGGCAAGGATCCATCGACAAATCGCTGCACGACCGCAAATTACTGCGCATGGGCCTTTTTACCGCCCTGGCCATAGGCATACATAACTTTCCCGAAGGGCTGGCCACTTTTCTGGCAGCCCTGGAGGACCCGGCTCTCGGCGTGGCCATCGCCATTGCCATTGCGCTGCACAATATTCCCGAAGGCATCAGTGTCTCGGTACCCATCTTCTATGCCACGGGCGATCGCAAAAAAGCCTTCGCCTATTCCATGCTCAGCGGTCTGGCTGAACCTGTCGGCGCGGGTATTGCCTACTTTGCCCTGGTCTTTTTTGCCGGCGGCGATGACGGCGTCATGCCGCCGCAGCTGATGGGCATGCTCTTCGGTGGAGTCGCCGGCATCATGGTCTACATCAGCCTCGATGAGCTTCTGCCGACCAGCAGGGCCTACGGCAAAGGCCACGACAGCCTTTTCGGACTCATCGCCGGCATGCTGATCATGGCCCTGAGTCTTCTGCTAATGCAATAGATAACTCCGGGATGGGAAAAAAGCTTTTCGCCGGCCGCTCGTGGCCCGTGCCTGCCTGCTCAACGCTCTTCCAGAGGAATGAACGATCTCTCCTGGGGACCGGTATAGATCTGCCGCGGCCTGGCGATGCGCAGGCGCTGGTCATGCAGTTCACGCCAGTTGGCTATCCAGCCCGGCATTCTGCCGATGGCGAACATAACCGTATACATATCCAGGGGGATGCCGATGGCCCGCAGGAGAATGCCACTGTAGAAATCGACGTTTGGATAGAGGTTGCGGCTGACGAAGTAATCATCCTTCAAGGTCTTTTCTTCGAGTTCCAGGGCGATATCGAGCAGCGGGTCCTTTTTGTTCAGCTCCTTGAGAACCTCGTCTACCTTGTTTTTGAGAATACGTGATCTGGGATCGAAATTCTTATAGACGCGATGGCCGAAACCCATCAGCCGGTAGTCATTATTCTTGTCCTTGGCCTTGTCAAGGTAGTAGTCAATCGGCCGGCCCGAGGTTTTAATGTCTTCGAGCATATTGATAACACCGATATTGGCGCCCCCGTGCAGTGGCCCCCACAGTGCGCAGACACCGGAGGCGATCGAGCTGAACAGATTGGCGCGTGAACTGGCAACGGCCCTGACGGTTGACGTCGAACAGTTCTGTTCATGATCGGCATGGAGTATCAGAAACAGCGAGAGCGCCTTCTCGATCACCGGATTGGGAACATATTCGCGGTAGGGCTCGGAGAACATCATATGCAGAAAATTGCCGCAATAATCCAGGTTGGGGTTGGGATAATTAAACGGTTTGCCCTCCGACATCCGGTAGGAATAGGCGGCTATGGTCCGCACCTTGGAAAGCAGCAGGGCGGCGGTACGGTCAAAACCGTGCCCCTCGGAGTAGACTTCCAGCACATCGGGATGAAAGCAGCTTACCAGATTGAGCATGGCCGAAAGGATGGCCATGGGAGGCGACGACGGGGGAAATCCCTTGAAGTGCTGCTCGAGATTGGTGTGTAGAGCCGCATGTTCTGCCAGGGCTTTCCGGAACTTGTCGAGGGTCTCGGCCTTTGGCAGTTCACCGTAGATCAGCAGAGAGCAGATTTCGACAAAACCGGCTTTTTCGGCTATTTCCTCAATAGGATACCCCCTGTAACGGAGAATACCGTTGGCGCCATCGACATAGGTTATATCAGAGTAACAGGAGCCGGTGTTGCCAAAGCCAGGATCCATGGTGATATAGCCTGACTGGGCACGCAGCTTCTGGATATCGATGCATTTCTCGTTTTCGCTGCCGGTGGATACATCCAGTTCATAATTCTTGCCATCGACGGTCAGGGTTGCTTTTTCGCTCATATCTTCTCCTTGATCAGCGCTGAATAGATGTAATTCAAGGCCCCGTTAGTGCCATTCCTGGACAGGCACCAAGTAGCAGAATCCTTGATGCTCTATCGGTCAGAACATACGAAATCGCTCCGCATGAGTCTGATGATTTACAACATTCTGTATTACTTACTACATACTATGGCTTCTCTGCCGTTTTTCCAAGGCAGAAATTTCAGCCGAACCGAACATTTCGCCAAACGAGAATGTGACCAACCGTTGTGCGTATCGACGGTAAAGCCTCGATAAGGTCATGGCCCTCACCGAAGCGCCGTCACCAAAGGAGCAAGAGTGGTCCTCGGCGGTAAACGGGCAGAGCCGGGAGGCAGCAAGGAATCCGGCCATGGACGTCAAAGGCCGAAGTACGGACTATCCCCAAATCACATAGAGTCGCAGGGACGGAATCGACAGTTAATCCCGGTTTTCCGGAAATACCGGACAATCCCCCTCTTGATCAGTCCCGAGCCGCCGGACTGTTCCGATGGCATCGGACAGAGCTCACCGCCGGCGTCTCGCTGCCTGTCAACACCTCTAACGGCTGCCGGGGAAAGACTCCTTCAGCGCTTTGCTGTCAGTCAGATGCGCCCCTTCGTTTTGCATATGCTCAAGGGCCTTGTCAAAATCGTCTTTTTCCACATTGACGGCCCTGGTGGCATCTGTGACCAGATGGGTTGTAAAGCCTTCGTCGAGGGCATCGAGCACCGTATAGTAGACACAGACATCCCCTGCAAGTCCGGATACATACACCTCCTCTACGTTTTTTCCCCGGAGATAATCGGCCAGGCCCGTGGATTTGCGGTGGCCGTTGTCGAAGAACCCGCTGTAGCTGTCGATGCCGGAATCCATGCCCTTGCGAAAAATGGCTTCGATCCTTTCCTGCCTGAGAGCGGCGGCGAATTCGGCCCCCGATGTCGCCTGAACACAGTGGTCCGGCCAGAGGATCTGCTCGAGACCATTGAGCTCGGTCACCTCATAAACCTTTCGCCCCTGGTGGCTGGAAGCAAAGCTGCCATGATCGGCAGGGTGCCAGTCCTGGGTTGCCACCACCAGATCGAAGCTGTCCTGCAATGAATTGATGACCGGTATGACGGCATCGCCTTCGGGCACCGCCAGAGAACCGCCGGGAAGAAAATCATTTTGCACATCGACTATCAGTAAAGTCTGCATCGTCACTTACCATATTTGTTTTTCGCTTCCCTGATGAGCCGGCTTCGCAACTCCATCAAGCCGGCGCTGACACCGACCGGAAAGTCGGGACCATGCCGCAATACCTTAAATTTCTCGGGCAGGGCTGCCAGTCGTGTTCTCACATCGCCGGCGATATCACCGACGCTGCGTTTTTCCACACGGCTGACGCCGTCGTCCATCACTTTTCCCAGGACAATTTCCCGCTCCAGGCCACTAACATCTATATCGTTTTTTTCGCCGTTGGGATCGTGCAGGGTCTCTATTGACTCTAGCTTCTCATCGTCTAGGGCGATACCGTCGGCATAGAGCTGCCCGTCCCTGTAATATCTGATGAGGATTTTTTTATCCGGGTTAATGATCTTGGCCTCATTCTCCGACAGCTTCAGCCTTGGCTTACCCGCGCTTTTGCAGAGTTTGTACACCCCGTCAAGGGCGGCATCGTCACTGCCGGTAACCAGATTGGTACCTACGCCAAAGCCGTCAATGGGCGCGCCCCGGGAGAGAATGTCGTCGATGACGTGCTCATCGAGTTCGTTGGAGGCCACTATCTTGACATAGTCCAGTCCCGCCTCATCGAGCATTTTTCGCGATTGTTTGGAAAAGTGAACATGGTCACCGCTGTCGAGACGGATGCCGAAGAGCTTCTGCCCCTTGCTCTCCATTTCCCTGGCCACGGCAATGGCATTGGGAACACCGGAGTTGAGGGTGTCGTAGGTATCCACCAGCAGTATGCATTTTTCCGGAAAGACCTCGGCAAATTCGGCAAAGGAACGATATTCATCGTTGTAACTCTGGATCCAGGCGTGGGCCTGGGTGCCGCTTGCCGGAATATCGAAGAGTCGGCCGGCATAGACATTGGAGGTGCTCTGGACGCCACCAATCACCGCTGCCTTGCTGGCATGAATACCCGCCAAACCCTGGGCCCGGCGCAGGCCGAAATCGATGACACTCCTCCGTTCTCCCGCGGCCTGGCGCAAGCGTGCCGCCTTGGTGGCTATGAGCGACTGAAAATTCAGGATATTGAGCACGAGGGTCTCGATTACCTGCGTCTCGATGATGGACCCTTCGACGCGCACCACCGGCTCTCCGGCAAAAACCAGGCTCCCCTCCGGCGGGGCGTAGACCTCGCCGCTGAATCGAAAATCCCGCAGATACTCAAGAAAATCCGGATGAAATCCGGTTGAGTGCAGATAGCGCAGATCTTCCTGATCGTAGCGGAATTTCTCAAGAGTCTCCAGCAGGTCCTGCAGACCGGCAAAAACCGTGTAGCTGCCGTCGAAGGGCGTTTTCCGGAAAAAATAATCGAAAACCGCCTCCTGCTGCCGGTGGCCCTGGAGAAAATGGGCCTGCGCCATTGTCAGTTCATATTGATCGGTGTACAGACCGACATGTTTATCAAGGTATGACATAATGTTATATCTCTATTTTTCCCAGCTGTATGAGAATCCGCAAGTGCTCCTCTTCCACATCCATGTCGTGCTTCTCGCGGAGCAGTTGCAGCAGTTCCTGCACCGATCCGGCCTCGGACGCCAGCCTGCCGGCAAACTGACTGAGGTCTTCGACCCTGGCCCAGGGATAAGTTATCCAACGCCATTCCTCCAACTCCTGCTGACTGAAATCGGCGCTCATGGTGCTGTTTTTCTTTTCGTGCAGCACAGCGGTCTTGACCACGGCCGGCTCATGGGAGCGTACATGCTCAGAGGCAAGCCTGAGGGTATCGCCGGTGTCGTTGACATCGTCGGCCACCAGCACCTTTTTCCCCCGGATGTCCAGGGAAAGCGGATATGCCAGAACCGCCTTCTCCCTTTTTTCGGCACCTGCCTCGTAATGCTTTATCTTCATGGCCGCCAGCGCGTCTATATCGAGAAAGTCACATATATAACGGGCGGGGACGAAACCACCGCGGGCAACGGCCACCACCACTTCCGGTTCAAAGCCGGCTTCGTGTATCTGCAGGCTCAGGCGGAAGGCCAGATCATATACTTCCTGCCTGCCGACAAGCTGCACCTTCATTGTTTCTTTGCCCATGACATCCTCTGTTCAATCTCTGCCGGACATCCTCCACGGCTCACGGATTACGGCACCACTACTCAGCTGTACTGCTGCCAACAGCCATGCATGAACCATTCCGTTTGCCACAGGCCAACAGCTGAAATACTTCTCAGACACGCTCTTTCCCGGAGCTGTCACAGAGGAGGTTTCAGCGTAGAGGCATAAATAATGATCTTTTGACCAAAACAAACATTGACTGTCCGCTTAGAAAATCCTATATTATGATCAAATGACCATAAAGGAGCAGCCATGCCGCGACCAAAAAAAATGCGCTTTATCAGCAAGCAGCTGACAGCCAGCAGTTTTATTCCTGAAAATATTGCTCCCAGCGGTACCCGGCTGCTGCCGCTGGAGGCGATGGAGGCTATTCGCCTCAGCGATTTCGAAGGTATGGACCGGGAGACGGCAGCTCTGCAGATGGGCGTCAGCCGCCAGACCTTCGGCCGGATCCTGACCCAGGCCCGGGAAATCATAGCCGAAGCGCTGGTCAGGAATATGCGTCTGCAGATAGAGGGCGGCACCTATGCCTTCCACGATGGACCAAGAAGGAGAAGACGGCGGGGTCGCATGTCCTGATCTCGATGGCGGCAGCGGTAAATGCCCAAGCGGGGTTCGAAAACAGAAACCTCTCACCTATACACATTACAAGGAGGATACAGTCATGATGGAGAAAAACACCACCCTTCCGGAAAAAGCGGTCCGCGACCAGCAGGACGACGGCAGAAGGCAGAACCCGGAACGCGGAGGAGCCGGCGGAAGAGGTCTTGGCCGCGGCGGCGGCAAAGGCCGGCGTGACGGCAGCGGACAGGGAAAGGGACGAGGCGGCGGAGGCAGTGGACAATGCCGGCGCCAAAAATAAGACCGGATGGCGGAAACGCTCTTCGGATGAGAAAGTATTCTTTTCCTCAAGGAGGTACACCATGCCAGGATTTGACACAACAGGGCCGACAGGAGCCGGGCCGATGACCGGCGGAGGAAGAGGTCGTTGCCCATCGCCTAATCGCTCAGCGACAGAGAGTGCCGGTTTCAATTTCGGCCGGGGACGACGTATGGGAAGGGCCGGCATGCGGCGGCGTCAAGGGTTGCGAGGCTACGATCTCGAACAGGGGCACCTCGGCCCAAAAGATGACCTGCAGCATCTGCGCCAAGAGGCGCAATTGCTCGAAGAGCGACTGCGGCAGATACAGGACCGCATCGATTCGCAATCACAGCCATCAAACGAATAGCTCTGTCACTGAGACCGTTTCCGTCCGTGACCAAACACAACTGGCCGCGGACGGGGCCCGCCCAAAGGGTGAAAAACTGCCCCGAGGGACATTCCCGGCAAGCGGAGCGGCCGCTGCCGGCAGAAAACCACCCTGGCAAGGCAACAGCCTGAAGTTACATTTGATAATCTCGTGAAAAGTCATTGAAGTCGCCGGGATGGGCTCCATCACATTTCGAAAAGAGATAAAACCCGGCTATTGGCAAAATGCCGGGACTAAGCGCTGAGTTCGGCGACCGCTTCCAGCAACACTGCGCGATGCAGGGGCTTGGCAAGCGTCTTCGCCGCCCCCAGCTGTCTGGCGATATCCAGATACTCTGCCGGACTGTTGATGCCGCCTCCGGACATGGCAATTATTTTGACATCGGGCTTATCCTTCTTGAGGCTGATTATGGTTTCAATACCTTCCATTTCCGGCATGATCAGATCGGTTATGACCACATCGAAGGGCTGACTGCCAAAACTTCGTACGCCCAGACGGCCGTTTGCTGCGACCGTCACTGAATATCCCTCACGCTCCAGGGTCCGCTTAAGCATACGCTGAATTGCGCTGTCATCCTCTATTATCAATATATTTTTCACCCCCACCCCCTCTCCTTAAACCCCACTCTATCGCCCCCTCTCGAGGCTGAGCCTCTCCAGCCCTGGGAAATGGGCTCACGGTCTTCTGCGAAAACCGCTCGTTTCAATTTTCGAAAAGCTGACGGTAGACCTCACTGATTGTCTCAGATACCAGCATCCCTTCGACTTCAAACCGGTTTTCGACAACTGCCCGCAACAGACCATTTACCGACAGTGATGACTCGTCAATCTGAAAAGGCTTGGACGAGGCGGTGATGGCGAAACGGGTTTCCATTCCGCCCGCGTCAACACTGATACTTGAATAAATCCTGGCCGGTGCCTGCCCGTCTACACCCGCGAGGTTGATCACCGTTTTTCCCCGATACATAACTGCCGCTTTCTCGCGGTCATAGGCCAAACGCTCGCTTGCCTGTTCCATACCACTTCTCCTGAAAATGGTTCATTCTCCATGGAGGTCCCGCGGAGGCAGGGTCGCCACCCGGCACCCGCTCGATGGAAACTGATTCCGCACCCCGGCACACTCGCCGTTTGGCGGGCCCTCCCCTCTTTGGCCCCACCCCATGTCGAGGTAATCATCATACCCTGTCTGCTGAAGAGGAGTGCACGGAGACCATCGTCTGCAAAAGATGAAGAGCAATATTTACGCCGGCAATGAGAAAAAAACCAAGATTACACCAGGAGAAAACGCAACATACTGTTTTCACATTTTAATATCTATTAGATCGATAGCCTGAAGACCCACCGCGGCAGAAATATTTCCGTCAAAAGGAGGCAGTTCAGCCGCCTTTTCGAGAAGAGCAGACGGTGGTGTGCCCGCATTCGCGCCCCGGCCGCCGCCGTCAGGACATAAACATCGATCAAACAGAGAGTTACAGGCAAAACCAGGGAAACGAAAAAGGAGGCTTTTTTGCTACTCCGGCAAATCAGCACCGTCCCGCGGTTCTTATCTCAGCCTTCCTCGTCGAGAAAATATTCGGTTTTGCTGGTGACGGATTTCTTGATCCGGTTAAGGGTGTCGCTCAATACCTCAATCACCGTCTCCCTCACATCTCCGGCAACAACGATATACATGACATCGTCCCCGACCCTGAGTTCTTGCCCCTCATTGATTTCAACCAGAATTTCAATGATCCCGGACCGCATTTTCTCTGCGGCGACTATTTCAACCAGTTCATCCCAGTCGACCTCAACCGACAGACCGCTGACCCGACGACCGTCACGGGAGGTCTCCCGAACGACGCCGTTGTGGCAGAGAATCATGCCGGCTTTGCCGAAATCGTCGCGAGCCTTTACCTGTTTTACCAATTCAATGAGAGGTGTCATCTTCCCTCCTGTTGTTCATACTCGTTATATGTCCTGACGAAACCGCCATGCCAGGGTCCAGCAGCCCCCCGCCGCGAAAATTTCTGCGGCCAGCTTTCGGGATCAGTAGGCGCATTGTCTGAAAATGGGTTCAACGCTGCCCTGCCAGTCGCCATGGTAACAGGCAAGTTTCTCTTCTGCCGGCGTTATCCCGCTTGTGGCAATCTGCCACAACCTTTCAAGAAAGTGTGTTTCATCATCACCTGCAGCATTGCGGCGCGCCCTCCGCTTCAGGCCCTGCTCGGCAATGGCCAGCACCTCCAACGCCAGCTCCTGCAACGTTGCCGATGGAGTCTGGGCCTTCAGACCGAAACGCGGAGCATCATGCCTGAGCTGCAGCCGTTGTTCGGCAGACCAGCGGCGCACCAGCTCCCAGGCGGCATCGAGGCAATCGTCATCATAGAGCACCCCGACCCAGAATGCCGGCAGGGCGCAGAGGTTGTTCCAGCTGCCGCCGTCGGCGCCGCGCATCTCCAGAAACTGCTTTAACCGCACCTCCGGAAAGGCGGTGGTCAAGTGGTCCTCCCAGTCATTGATGGTCGGCACCTCTCCGGGCAGAGCCGGCAGCCGGCCGGCGAGAAAATCCCGGAAGGACTGGCCGGCGGCGTCTATCATTCGTCCCTGCCGCTGAACAAAATACATGGGCACGTCGAGCATGTACTGGACATAGCGCTCAAATCCCATGCCGTCTTCAAAGACGAAGGGCAGCATGCCGCACCGCGCCGGATCGGTATGGCGCCAGATGAAGGAGCGGTAGCTCAAGGACCCATTGGGTTTACCCTCACAAAAGGGAGAGTTGGCAAACAGGGCGGTGGCCAGCGGCTGCAGGGCCAGCGAGACCCGGAATTTCCGCACCATGTCCGCCTCTCCGTCAAAGTCGAGATTAACCTGGACGGTGGCCGTGCGGAGCATCATGTCGAGCCCCAGGCTCCCGACCTTGGGCATGTGTCTGCGCATGATGCGATATCGCTTTTTGGGCATCCAGTCCATTTGCTCCCGATTCCACAACGGCGTGAACCCCATACCGAGAAATCCCACGCCCATGGGTTCGGCAATGGTCTTCACCTGATGGAGATGCACATGCACCTCCTCGCAGGTCTGATGGAGATTTTCCAGGGGTGCGCCGGAAAGTTCTACCTGCCCCCCGGGCTCGAGGGTAATAGCTCCCATCTCGCCCTTGAGGGCGATGATATTGCCGTCTTCTTCAACCGGCTTCCAGAGAAACTTGGAACACAGCGCCTTGAGAACGGCGGCAACCCCTGATTCGCCGTCGTAGTGCAGAGGTCTGAGATCGTCAAGATGGAAGCCAAATTTCTCATGTTCTGTGCCGATTCGCCATTGATCCCTGGTTTTCGAGCCGGACTCGAGATGGGCGGCAAGATCGGATTCATTTTCTATGGGTAGCGCGTCCATACACCCTCGCTATCTGCGAAAAGAAAAAAAAGAGCAAAAATCGACCCGGTGCATGGAAACCTCCTCTCAAGCCATCGGCGGACAGCTTCTCCTGGTAGTGTATCTGTCATCTGCCAACCTTTTTTTGCACCCTCACACTGCATTGCAGGGGCAGCCCCGCGCCATAACCCAGATGCTCGCCTTCCATCGCAGACGGATAGTCTGTTGCCCTGATGAAAAGGCAATAACTCATTGTATTGCATATGGTTGAGAAAACAAGACAGGACCAGGATATTATCGTCTGCCCCCCGGCGTTTCTTCGCCCTTTGCCAGCCGAAGATGGTCGTGCAGCCGGTTTACCTCGATGAGGTCTTGCCCGGTTAAACAAAGGCGACCTGCCGATCGCCGCCCTCCGGAGCCCGCCTTCTGCAAGAGTTTATACCGGGCCCGGACATTTCATGAATCTCCTCGACCCGCAGAGCATCGCAGCTCGGGAATATCCGGGCTACAAATGCCATGTCCGGGAGCAGGAAAATTGCAAAACACCTCTCAGCATGGTATACAGTAACGAGCAAATACACATTTACTGTCGTTCACAGTCAGCGTTCCGGCGCTTTGCCGGCAAAAGTCCCCTGGGGTAAACAAATGCACGACACACCCTCACATCGCAAACATATTGAAACAGCCGTCATTTTCGATTCCATATCCGATGGCGTCTTTACCATAGACCATGACTTTATCATAACCTCGTTTAATCGGGCAGCTGAAAATATCACCGGTTTTTCCAGATCCGAGGCCATCGGCCGACGCTGCTCTGAAATCTTTCGCTCCAACATGTGCGCCCACAACTGCGCTCTGGAGAAGACAATGAAGGAAAAACGGTCTTTTACCCATACATCGACACGCATAACCAACCGTCTTGGCGATTCCGTACCTATTTCGGTTTCCACGGCACTCCTGCGCGATAACGACGGCACCGTTCTCGGAGGGGTCGAAACCTTTCGTGACCATTCACTGATCGAGGGGTTCCGGCGTGAACTCGAAGGGACCATGGAAATAGGTAGAATGATCTCCCGCAACAAGGAAATGAAAGGCATATTTTCCATACTGCCCCAGATCGGCGAAAGCGAGTCGACCGTCCTGATCGAAGGAGAAACCGGAACCGGCAAGGAGCTGCTCTGCCGGGCCATCCATCATCATTCCCTGCGAAGCGACAAACCCTTTGTCGCCATAAACTGCGGGGCGCTGCCGGATACACTGCTCGAATCGGAACTTTTCGGGTACAAGGCCGGGGCCTTTACCGGAGCCAATCGCGACAAACCGGGAATTTTCGCCAGCGCCGGTCGCGGCACAATTCTTCTCGATGAAATCGGCGACACCTCTCCGGCTTTCCAGGTCAAGCTTCTGCGCCTGCTCGAAGAAAAAGAATTCCAACCCCTCGGCGGTGTCGACACCATCCACACCGATGCCCGCATAATAGCCGCAACCAACAAAAATCTGGACGATATGGTGACCGCGGGCGCTTTCCGCCAGGATCTCTTTTACCGTATCAACGTCATTCACCTCAGGCTGCCGCCCCTGCGCCGGAGAATCGAGGATATCCCCCTGCTCGTTGAGCAGTTCATCGATAAATACAACAGCATCAAACAGTGCGATGTCACGCAAATATCGCCCGAAGCCCTGGCGGTACTGATGGGCCATAGTTTCCCGGGAAATATACGAGAACTGGAAAACATACTCGAACGCGCCTTCGTTCTCTGCCGCCGGGGAAGCATCCAGGCCGACCACCTTCCCGCCTCACTCACTGCGGGGCCACAACCATGCAGTACCGACGGCGATGATTTTCCCGAAGGCGGCCGGATGAGACAGAAAATGCACAGGACGGAACGCGACATCATTCTCGAAACCCTTGAAAAATTCAGTTATAACCGCAGCGCCGCCGCCCGTTCGCTGGGTATGCACAAGTCCACCCTGTACCGCAAAATGGCGCGTCTGGATATTGCCCTGCCGGAAAAGGACGGCCGCTGTGTTGGTGTCGAAAAGAATAAGAAGATCGCCTCCTGACTCCCCCCGCAACCGTCGCATATTTGCGATACTCTGCGACGCTTTGCGTCTCATAACGTCGCACTTCTGCACCAGTTGTCGCCCGGGTGAAGTCTCAGCGATCGCTTTTTTTTGTGCATTTGCCTGAAATAGGGCTCCTTTTTTTCTGCTCTCGCTTTCTCAAATTCTGGCACAGCGATTGCTCAACAATCACTGCCGGCGATGGTCCGGCAAGATCGCTGCAGACATCCGGCAGCGGCCCGAATATTACCAGGAGGCAGGCCTGAAGACAGCCGATGGAGATTGCCTCTCTCAACAGCAGGGTGAAAACGAAAAATGACGCTCATTCTCTTTACAGAAAACGCAGAAACACTGGCACCATTGATTGACGGCATCACCGACAGGAATCTGGAGATCAGCGTGGTTTCGGACGAAACGGAATTGCTCAGACTTGTCGCTACGGCGGCGGTGGAAGCGGTGATAGCCGAAGATTCGCACCTGGAACTGTTAAAGTCCGTCATCCGGCGCTACCCGCTCATCAATTACGCCCTCATCAGCTCGAAAACGGCGGAAGAGTTTCATACCATCACCGAAGGATATGGTTTTTTCACGCAGATTCCAGCCTCTCCCACCAGAGAAGATGCCCAGGCCATGCTGGATAAGCTGGAGAAAATATCCAGCTTGTCCGCCCCCCCTCAAGGAGTTGCATCATGATTATAAGCGTTGCCAGCGGCAAGGGCGGAACGGGGAAAACCACCGTGGCCACCAACCTTGCTGCAGCCATGGACGAGCAGGTGACGTTTCTCGACTGCGACGTCGAAGAGCCCAATGCTCACCTTTTTCTCAAACCGGAAATTACACACCGACAGCCGGTCTACACCTTTTTACCGAAAATCGACGAAGACCGCTGTGACCGGTGCCGGAAATGCGCGGAAATATGCCGTTTCGGCGCCATCACCGTGGTCGGCAACCAGGTCTTGCTCTTTCCCGAACTGTGCCACAGCTGCGGCGGCTGCCTGCTGGTCTGCCCCCAGCACTGCATTGACGAAGACCAAAGAGAGCTCGGCCACGCCGAGTCCGGTACAGCAAAGAATGCAGCCTTCCATCACGGCATCCTCAGAATCGGCGAGGCCATGTCGCCGCCATTGATAAGATGGCTGCGCAAAAATTTTGAAACGACCGGTACGGTGATTATCGATGCCCCTCCAGGCACTTCCTGCCCGGTTATCGCCGCCATGCATGGCGCGGACTATATCGTTCTGGTAACCGAGCCCACCCCCTTTGGTCTGCACGATCTCGCTCTCGCCCATCAGACGGTTAACGCACTCGGCATCGCCAGCGGTCTGGTGATCAATCGAGCCAACCTGGGTGACAACAGCGTCCAGCGCTATGCCGAAGAAAACAACCTTCCGATTCTCCTCGAGATTCCCTTCAGCCGAGAGGTTGCCGAGCTCTACTCGCGCGGCCTGCTTCTCGTCGAAGAAAACGAAACATGGCGAAGGCTCTTTGGCGGTCTTTATGAAGAAATTGTCCGACAAATCACTGCCACGGGGAAGGTATCATGAAAGAATATGTCATCATCAGCGGCAAAGGCGGTACCGGCAAGACCAGTCTGACCGCAGCCTTTGCCACACTCGCCGAAAGATCGATCCTCTGCGATGCCGATGTGGATGCCGCCGATCTTCATTTGCTGCTCTCTCCCCAGGAAAAGCAACGGCATGATTTCATGGGGGGAAACCTGGCCAAAATCGACCAGGAGCTCTGCACGCAGTGCGGTTATTGCCGTGAAATCTGTCGATACGATGCCATATCCCCCGACCACGTCGTCGACGCTATCAGTTGCGAAGGCTGCGGAGTCTGCGTCGATCTCTGTCCGGAGAAAGCCGTGGCCTTTCCTCAGCAAAAAAGCGGGGAATGGTATATCTCCACCACCCGTACCGGCCCCATGATACATGCCAGGCTGGGAATAGCCGAGGAGAATTCCGGCAAGCTGGTGAGCCTTATACGCCGGCGCGCACGTCAGATGGCGGAAGAAGAAGGATACCAGCGCATCATCACCGACGGCCCGCCCGGCATCGGCTGTCCGGTCATCGCTTCCATCAGCGGCGCCGAAAAAGTCGTCATCATTGTCGAGCCGACTGTCTCCGGGATGCATGATGTAAAACGGGTCGCCGGCCTGACGGCTCATTTCGGCATCGGGGCCATGCTCTGTGTCAACCGCTATGACATCAACCTGGAAACCACAGAAGCCATTGAAAAAATGGCCTCGGCCAATGCCATCCATGTCCTGCCCCGCATTCCCTTCGATCCGGACTTCACCATGGCCATGGTCGAAAAGAAAACACTTGTCGAATACGCTCCGGATTCGGCTACCTCGAAGATCGTCAGGGAGGTATGGCGCAGAATTGAAGAACACGAGGCCCAACCGGCCTCTCAACCGATACACCTACCTAAATTGAATGTAAAGGAGTAGCAAGCAATGAGCAAAATGCGTATTGCCGTCCCTTCCAACGGCAGGGGCGGACTCGACGGCACCCGTGCCGGCCATTTCGGACATTGTGATGTTTTCACTATTATTGATTGTGAAAACGGCGAGATTGTCGACGTAAACATCATCGACAATGAAGAGCATGTCCAGGGAGGCTGCATGGTTCCGGTGAATCTGCTGGCAAACCAGAAGGTCAACGCCCTGCTGGTCGGCGGCATCGGCATGCGACCGCTGATGGGATTCAAACAGGCCGGAATCACGGTCTACCACGAGGCGGAGCGTGCCGAAATCAAGCCGGTGGTCATAGACCTTATTGCCGGAAAGATACCGGAGATACGAACGGACCAGGTATGCGGCGGCGGAGCCTCGTAACAGGTCCGGCCCCATGCACAAGATCAGGAGAAAACATTATGAAAATAGCAGTCAGTTCCAAAGGACCTGCCTTGAAGGACCACGTCGACCCTCGTTTCGGCAGAGCCGCCTACATACTCATAGTCGATGCCGACACACTTGCCTGTGAGGCCATTGACAACTCGGCCAACATTAACGCCTTCAAAGGGGCGGGAATACACACCGCCACCATGATAAGCGACAAAGGCGCCGAAGTGCTGCTTACCGGGTACTGCGGTCCCAATGCCTTTCGCACCGCTCAGGCAGCAGGTATCAAGGTGGTCTCCGATGTCAGCGGTACCGTCGAGGAAGCCATCGAACGTTTTCGCCAGGGGGATCTGCATTACAGCAATGAACCAAACGCCGAGGGCCACTGGTGATTTCATATACAATCAAAGACATGCATGTGAGTGGAGATGAACAACGCACAGCTTGATGAATTCCTAGACAATCTCGAGGAAAAAATACAGCAGGAGGCCCACAGTGCCTATGGAGCCAAAGGCTATGACCGGTGGCTGCATCCCCGCTTTTGCCATACCATCGACAATCCGGATGCAACCGCTTCACTTACCGGCGAATGCGGCGACACCATGATCATGAGTATCCGCATCAACGAAGATTCGCGCATTGTTGACGCGGCTTACAGAACCGATGGGTGTGCTTCCAGCTCTATATGCGGCTCTTTCGCCGCCGAACTCGTCATCGGCAAGTCGGTCGAGGAGGTTCTCGACATGACGGGAGAAACCATTCTCAGCGAACTGGGGACCTTTCCCAAAGAGGAAGAACACTGCGCCCACCTCGCTATAACGACGGTAAAGGAAGCCATTCATTCCTATATGCGGCAAACGGTGCAGGAAAAGAACCGTAAAAAAACATAGCACATGCGATATTTCACTCCGGAACCTCCGATAGTATCAGATTGTTAAGCGACCACCGGTAACAAATATCGTCTGAAAGGGCATATCCTTACTTTCCTCCAGGGGTATGCCCTTTTTTCTGCCTCCAGACATAACAATAGTATATACTATCAGAATACTCCTTTATTACCAATATTGCCATCCACTGTTCTCCGCTTAGAGTATAAAGCAACGATGCAGGAAGCATCACCACAACGACACAACAACCAACTCAAGCGAGGTGACATCATGAGAGGCGGAATTGAAAATCTGAGCTGGATCAACGACAGGGACGGAAAAGAATATGTATGCTACAGCGATGACGTCGGCGACCATGAATCCTTCGAGGATCTCAGCGAAGAGCAGAAAAAAGCCTGCTCCGACGTCAATCAGTTTGTCGGCACCGAGCGCTGGTAGTTTATACACAGTGCAGACGGGGCCTGGGCGGCAGCTGCCTTCTCCTTATACCCTCCATCTCCCGCCCGGTCCTGTTGCATGCCACGGCTGCCAATCTCTGATGAACCATCGAGACTGGCAGCAACTGTTCCCTCCCCCGGGAGCTTCTCGAAGTACTTTACCAGAGAGGCTCCCTCTTTTTTGAGGGACTCTCCACCAGGCAACCAGGATGGCTTACTCACCAGCTATTGGGTTTGCCCAGCGTTTACCACTACTCTATCTCTTTTGCATTTGCTTCATGCAGAGTATATAGTGGAACATCTACGCCGAACATTTATCCGGGCTAAACGCTCTTTACGGGCATCGAGTCGCCGTCAAGCTGATCGCTTTCGGCCGAAAAATTGGTATCAGAGGTCTTTGTAATGCGCCGCAGCCTTGTTGTGCTCTTTTTGCATACCGCAGTCATCCTGCTTCTGTCGGCCTGTTTTTTCACACCGCTTCCCTTTGACGAAGCGCAGTGGCGTCACACAGTTGAAAACACGGATCGGCAGCAGCTGTATGCCGGCAATTACAGCAACGGTGAATTTCACAACCCGTGGCTGCCGCAGCAGAACAAATCGTTTGGCTCCTTTCTTAGATGGCGCCTCTCGAAAACAGCCGAATACAGCGATAAGGCGCAGAACCATTTACCGGCGGTCATCCCCGATCTCATCGAACGGATCGCCTCCCTGCCGGCTTCCACCGATTTTCTTACCTGGGTCGGCCACAACACCTTTCTTTTCCGGATCGACGGTACCTACTGGCTGACGGATCCCATGTTTTCCGACCGGGCGCTGCTTCCCAAACGCCGCACACCTCCAGCCATCCAAGCCAATGAACTGAGAAAGCTTCAAGGCCCCATCAGGGTTCTGCTCTCCCACAGCCACTATGACCACCTCGACGCCGAATCTCTAAAGAACCTGCCGACGGGCGCCATTTCCTTCGTGCCAGAAGGATTAGGAGACTCTGTCGCTGCTTTTACCGGCGGCCCGGTTACGGAGATGAACTGGTGGGAGGCCGTTGACTTCGGCAACGGCGTTCGCCTTACCTGCCTGCCCGCCCAACACTGGTCCCGACGGGTTTTCCAGGGCTACAACGCCACCCTGTGGGCAAGCTTCATGGTCGAAACTCCGGAGAAGACCATCTACTTCGGCGGCGATTCCGGCTATTTCAAGGGATACCGGGAAATAGGAGACATATTCAAAGACATAGACTATGCCATTCTGCCCATAACCGCCTATGAACCGCGCTGGTTCATGCACTACGCCCATATGGATACGGTGGAGGCCATACGCGCCTTCCGGGAACTCGGCGCCTCCTACTTTATCCCCTCGCAATGGGGAACATTTCATCTCGGGGATAATCCGCCGGGCTTACCTCCGCTGGAACTTCAGGGCAACATAGATGCAATGCGGCTCGACCCTTCCAGGTATCTGATCCTGGATATCGGTGAAATCCGCGAACTCTGATGCGGCCGCTTTGTTTTCCGCCACCATGCCGTTATTCACAGGCCCGGCAGAAACACCTGCTTTTTTAGGCAGCGGTTTTTTCGGAACATGTATTTTTGACATATTTCCGTGTATACTGAGCGAAAATGAAGAATATACGCATTCCCCTTAGGCGATGATACCCCTCAGCCCGAAAAGAATCGAGCCGGAGAGTATCGCTTCAAGGTATCTCCCGCAAAGAATACATCCTCGGCAGACGATGAGTAAACAGCACAACATGACAGGGTTGGTACCGGCGCACTATGCATCTTAGCCTGCCGAAGACCATACGCGAATTTTTCAAGGCGGCGACCAATTCCTACAGCTACAATCCCCTCCGTAATATCTATATCTGGTTCGGTCTCCTCTGGGGCATCCCCATTCCGCTGGTGACCATCGTCTTTGAGATACATTATCTCATGGGCTATCTCGACTCCTTCAACGTCGACACCGCCGTGGAAATCATCTTCGGGTCTCCCGTTCAGTGGTTTTTTATCGCCCACCCGATGCTGTTCGCCTTCGTTTTCGGCATTCTCGGAACCATCCGTCATGAGAAGGAAAACGAACTTTTGGAGAAGATACATCAGCTGGAAAAACTCAGCAGCCACGACACCCTGACAGGACTGAAAAACAGGCGCTATTTTGTCAATATTTTCTACGAAGAGTGTGCCCGCAGCTACCGCCGGGGCGAATCACTCACCCTGCTTTTTCTCGATATCGATCATTTCAAAGAGATCAACGACACCCACGGTCATCACTTCGGCGACGTCGTTCTCAGCGAACTGGGCCGCTACCTGCTTCAGGAGTGCCGGCCCTATGACACCGCGGTCCGCTGGGGCGGGGAGGAGTTTCTCATCCTTTTGCGGGCAACCGATGAAAAATCGGCGATGATCTTTGCCGAGAGGATCCGCGCCGATGTCGAAGCCGGTTTCAGCCGCAAGGTCCCCATTGACATGACGCTGTCCATCGGCCTGGCCGAACACGAGGTAAACGACACCCTGGAAGCCCTCACCGACCGCGCCGACCGCGCTCTCTATCACGCCAAGCAAAATGGCCGGAACAGAGTCGTCCCCTGGTCGGCGCTTGAGCAAGACTCGGAGGAGGATTCCGGCTGAACCCCCTTGCCCTCCTCATGCCTGGGTTCGCCGCAAAAGGTGTGTTGCGCTGTGCAAGCGGCCGAAAAGGATTATACTGTGCTTATGGAAGATGGCCACACCACGAAAAATGTACTGGAGCTCATAGGCAAGACTCCTCTTTTGCTGGCATCGAACCTCGATACCGGCCCCTGTCGTCTCTATCTGAAAATCGAATCAGCCAATCCGGGCGGCTCCATCAAGGACCGTATCGCCTTGTCCATGATAGAAGAGGCGGAAAACGCAGGGCTGATCAAACCAGGCGCCACTCTCATCGAGGCCACCGCCGGCAATACCGGCATCGCCCTGGCCCTGGTCGCCCTGCAGAAGGGGTATCGGCTGCAGATCGTCATGCCCGACAAAATGAGCATTGAGAAAAAATACTGCCTCGAAGCCATGGGCGCCGAAGTCATCCTCACCCGTTCCGACGTCGGCAAGGGCCACCCCCGGTATTATCAGGATCTGGCGCAGACCATGGCCTATGAAAACGGCGCCTTCTATGTCAATCAGTTCGCCAACCAGGCCAATGTCAAGGCCCATTATGCCACCACCGGTCCGGAGATCTGGCAGCAGATGGGCGGCGCTGTCGACGCCTTCGTTTGCGGCGTGGGCACCGGCGGCACGCTCACCGGCGCCGGCCGCTATCTCAAAGAATGCAACCGAAAACTGGAGATCATCCTCGCCGACCCCGAGGGTTCGATACTGGCGCCCCTGGTCAATACCGGCAGTCCGCCCGATAAAATCGGCTCCTGGTTTGTCGAGGGCATAGGCGAGGATTTCGTTCCGGAAATCTGTGAGCTCGGGCTTGTCGATACGGCCTACTCCATTGCCGACAGGGAGTCTTTCCAGACAGCGCTGGATCTTCTCCGGCTGGAGGGAATCATGGCCGGATCCTCCTCCGGCACCCTGCTTGCCGCCGCCCTCAGATACTGCCGCAGCTGCAAAAGCAGCAAGAATGTCGTCACCTTCGTCTGCGACACCGGCAACCGTTATCTCTCCAAGCTCTACAACAGCCAGTGGCGGCAAAAACATCTCGTGGAAATACTATCATGAAACACACAGAGCAAAAGCTTGCTTTCGACACCCGCGTAATTCACGGCGGCCAGCGGCCGGACCGGGAGACGGGCGCCGTCATGGTGCCCATCTATACCAGCTCCACCTATGCCCAGAAAAGCCCCGGCCACCATAGCGGCTATGAATACTCACGCAGCCAGAATCCGACACGATTCGCCTATGAACGATGCCTCGCCGACCTTGAAAACGGAAAAAGAGGCTTTGCCTTCGCTTCAGGGCTGGCGGCCACGGCCACCGTCTTCGAACTCATCGACGCCGGCTCGAAGGTCATCGCCATGGACGACATGTACGGCGGCACCTACCGGCTGCTGGAGAATATCCGCAAACGCTCGGCGGGCTACGCCGTCGACTATGTCGACCTCACCGACCTTGAGCTCCTCAGGCAGGCACTCACCGCCGAGACCAGGATGATCTGGATAGAGACGCCCACCAACCCCATGCTGAAGATAGTCGACATAGCCGCGGTCACCGAGGCGGCGAAAACGGTGTCTGCCGATATGCTCGTCGCCGTCGACAACACCTTCGCCACGCCTTTCAATCAGAAGCCGCTGGCCCTGGGAGCCGATATAGTCATGCATTCGGCCACCAAGTATCTCGGCGGCCATTCCGATATGATCGGCGGTATGGTGGTGGTGGGAGACAACAGCGATCTTGCGGAACGGCTGGCCTATCTGCAGAACGGCATAGGCGCCGTCGCCGGTCCCTTCGACAGTTACCTGGCGCTGCGCGGAGTCAAAACCCTGGCCCTGCGGATGCGCCAGCATAACGCCGGCGCTCTGCAGATCGCCCGCTTTCTCGAAGATCACCCCCGGGTGAAGAAGGTGCTCTACCCCGGTTTACCTTCCCACCCCCAGCATCAACTGGCAACATCGCAGATGAAAGGTTTTGGCGGCATGATCTCCATCTTTCTTGACGGCGACCTGGCTGCAACCAGACAGTTTCTTGAAAATATCGAAATTTTTTCCCTGGCGGAGAGCCTCGGCGGCGTCGAGTCATTGATCGAGCACCCGGCGATCATGACCCATGCCTCCATTCCCGCCGACCAGAGACGCCGGCTCGGCATAGACGATAATTTTGTCCGCCTCTCCATAGGCGTGGAGGATCCGGAGGACCTGATCGCCGCCCTCGATCGAGCCCTGAACTCCTGGTAATAACCGGCACAGACCTGACTCGAACATTCCATGAAAAATGGACGGCTTTTTTCCGATATCCCTGCAAAAGTGTCTGCTGTCGATGCTGGCGCAGCACGGCATGGCCGAGGCCCTGGAGGAGGAGCTGGCGCCGCTGATGGGCAGTGAAGAGATACGGTTCTACTGAGGAAATGAATGCCTGCGACCCGACGCGAAACCACGGCCACAACCGATCCAGCGGGCGGGCAAACGCCGCCGGCTTATAAATATCAGGAATGGCTCGCGGGATACTGAAGAAGAATGGCTTCGATCTCTTTTTTCACCTGCGGAAGATGGGCGCCGATGGCGGCCAGCACCCTGTCGACGACACGGCAATCTTCCCTGAGAGCAGCCTGCTCCGCCTCCGAAGCCATCTCCTGCAACAGTTCCGCTCCGACGTTGCCGGAGGAGCCTTTAATCTTATGGGCCAGCCTGGCAACTTCTTTCATGTCTTCGGCGGCGGAGGCCTCCCGCAGCCTTTCCAGCTGAAGAGGCAGATCCTGCCTGTACTGTTCAAGAATCAGCACCACAAGCGCATCATCCTGCAGCAACCGTTTGCGAAGGGCGACGATATCCAGGGTCTGCACCGGCGACTCCTTTAAGCTTGCCAGGCGAGGAAGCGAAATGGCCCGCCCGTCGAAAAAATTTTGAGACATACAACAACATAGATCGAGCTTTTTACGAGTCCATCAAGGATAAACATTTTCATTCCCATACTTCTTGTCTGATGAGACAAATCGCTGCAGTACCACCGCTTCCCTGAGGAGAATTTGGGGAATTTCCCTTTTCCCATTGAGTTGCAGTCACTGCTTCATCGTACACTTTCATGAAGCCTTCGGGCAAGGGGTATTGGCTGGGCGATGGAGATCAGCAGTGCCGCTGCAGTGCCGCTGCAGTCCCACTGGTGACAGGGCGAGCTTTTCCGATAATAGCCGCATTTCTTTTGGCTGCCAAGCAAAACCTAGCCGGTCCGCCCTTTCCCGCCCGCCCTCAGAGCCGGCCGGGCCTTTTGGTCCCGGCCGGCTGAAAAACCACCGCCAGCACCATCTTCTACATATATTTCAATAACATATGTCGGAAAGAAAGAGGACAACTTGACAACTCATCCAAAAATAGGCATACTGTGATAGAAGGACATTTCAGGAGTACGGAGAATACTTCTTTCTCATTGTTTCCGGCAGAGGCCACGATCATAGCAGCGGAAAGCTTGTAATAACTGCAGCCAAGAGAGCATGTGTCACGTTCATGCACCCAGGGAGGCAGCCGCTGAACTGCAAACACCGTCAAACGGCACTTGCAGGATCGTATATAAAGACGCGGCGGTAGACGTCAGCACCGCTCATACTGCCGGCACGGAGCAACTCCGAAACCCGTCTGCTTGACGCAGGCACAGCTAGAGAGGTACCAGTATGAAAGGCAAGGTAACCAAAGATATTTTCCTTCGCGTAGGCCAGGGCGTCATGCGCATTCCCAGAAATCAGGAAAACACAGACCGCAACCACGACCGTCAGACCACTGCCGGCAAATCAACAGATCACGCCGCCACAAGACTCCATCCCTCCTCCAAAATTCGCCGCTCCTGAAGGATTCCGCATCAGGCGGAGTTCTTTACTTTCCTGCACATTCATCAGGGTCCTGCACGCGCACCGCGAGATCACAGACCTTTCTCCGGCGCACGAAGCGTGCAGGCCGCTACAGCCACGGCTTCCAGCCCCAAGAGTCCATGTATCACCCGCCGCCGTTTTTTTTTGTCTTTCCCGTTGCGACCTTATCCTCTGCGAGGTAAAAAAGAGAAAAACCCAGAGGAGACGACATGGATCCCATCGGCATCATTCACTCGCCCTTTACCGCTCTGGCCGATATGCCGTTACAGCCTAAAGGCGCGGCCGCAGAAACGGGCACGATAATCATCGATCGACGCTACCGCGAAGGTCTTCGCGACCTGGAAGGCTTCAGCCATATTTATCTGATCTATCACTTTCATAAAGCAACACGTACGGAATTGAGCGTCATTCCCTTTCTCGACACTGCCAGCCGGGGCGTTTTTGCCACGCGTTCGCCCCTGCGCCCTAATCATATCGGTCTGTCCGTGGTTGAACTGGTATCGAGAAAGGACAATGTTCTCACCATCAAAGGGGTTGATATTCTCGACGGCACACCGCTTCTCGACATCAAACCCTACATCGAAGCCTTCGACGCCGTCGAAACGAGCCGGTCGGGATGGTTTACCGGCAACGGCGCCACGGTGCGCAGCGCCCGTTCCGACACACGCTTCACCTGACAGAAAACAGGGACCCGCTTGACAATCCTCCCGCTGCGGAGGGAGACCGCCTCTCACTTCGCCACTCTCGGTTTATAGACATGGACCTTTTAACTGGTGTCATGTCACACTAACCACCGAATGTGCAACGGTCTCTATTTGAGTGTTTTCTGGCAGTGGTGAAATGTATG
The DNA here is from genome assembly GCA_041642275.1 of Desulfopila sp. Classification (GTDB taxonomy): domain Bacteria; phylum Desulfobacterota; class Desulfobulbia; order Desulfobulbales; family Desulfocapsaceae; genus Desulfopila_A. The sequence goes on from JBEPWT010000005.1 coordinate 49,308, forward strand.
CCGGCATCGCCCGGGTGGTACGCCGATTATCCCCAATGTTCAGCAACTCGTGTTGAGACGGGAGTTGGACACGCCGAGCTTCAGCGATAATCAGCGACATGGATGTTACGCCCGTATTTCCGTTCCCAGCAGCTCAAGAAACTTGCGCATCCACTGCGGGTGTGCCGGCCAGGCTGGGGCGGTAACCAGGTTACCGTCGACGTGGGCGTCGGTAAAGGTCTCGTTATTGGCAATCCAGCTGCCTCCGGCGATCTCGACATCGGGCCCGCAGGCCGGGTAGGCGGAGCATTTTTTGCCTTCGAGCACGCCGGCGGCAACCAGTATCTGCGGACCATGGCAGATAGCGGCAATGGGCTTATCCTGGCGATGAAAATGGCGAACCATCTCCAGCACCTCCTGATTGAGCCGTAAATACTCCGGGGCCCGGCCGCCCGGTATGACCAAGGCGTCGAACCCTGCCGGATCGATGCTTTCGAAATCGGCGGTTATCATGAAGTTATGGCCCGGCTTCTCCGAATAGGTCTGGTCTCCTTCAAAATCGTGTATAGCCGTTCTGACCGTATCCCCGGCCTTTTTCCCCGGACAGACGGTCTCCACCGCATGGCCGACCATCAGCAGCATCTGATAGGGCACCATGGTTTCATAATCCTCAACATAATCGCCAACCAGCATCAAAATCTTTTTCTCGGCCATTGTGTGTCTCTCCTTATGCTGTAATTGCCTTGACAGGGACAGCGGCGGCAACGCTGAGGCAAAAGGTCTGCCTCAAAGTCGTGCCGGCTGCTGCCATTTACCGGAAAACCCGGCTTTACTCAGTAGCAGGGCAGCCTCGTCGATATAGCGGCCGATGGTTTCAACGCCATGGGAGTCGTCACCCGGCACCACGGCAATGCCCCGCCTGCGTGCCTTCTCCAGAATCGAAGCACTGACATAGGGTTCATCTGCCCCTTTGCTCAAAGAGCGCAAGTTGAAATCGAGGATCAGATTATGAGCGGAGATAAAATCGAGGTTGCGCTCGATACGCCCGACTATTTCCTTCTTCAGAAGCCTTTTTTTGTACTGCGGGTCATAGAGACGGATAATATCAAAGTGTCCCACCACGGCGGGCTTGAGGGATACAAGCATCTCATACTGCTGGTCGAAATATCGGCAGTAGAGACGGTCATACCCCCCCAGGGCTTCAGCCACTCGATCATAGTCCTCGGGAGAGGAGTCAAAGGGCATATCATCGACATGATGAACGGAACCGACGAGATAGTCCGGTTGAAATTCCTCAACGAGATCCCTGACCAGAGCAGCCGAGCCCCGATAGGTTTCCGTCTCCATGGCCGCGAAAATGCGCAGAGCATTTTGATACTTCTTCTGCAGGCGCCGGCATTCGTCGATATAGCGGGCAAAACGATGATGGAGATGTTCGACGCTCAAACCGGCCTCTTTCTCCTCCGGATAGATAAATCGCTCCTCAAGCGGCGGCATATGTTCGGAGATGCCCACCCAGGAAAAACCGGCGGCGATATAGGCCTGAACAATCTCCTCCAGAGTCCCGTGCGCATGGCCGCAAAACTGGCCGCTGTGCCCCCCGTGTACCGACACCCTCTGTCCCTGTGTATCCATGATGTACTCCCGAAATCCAGAGTGGTTTGAGCACCTCCGGAAAAAGCAGGTTGTCGCCGCTTTGAAAAACCCGCCATATTACCGGGCTCCGGACAGGCCGCGGACGCCGTATTGGCTACCATTGGCTGCCATTGGCTGCCAACGTCCCCAAAGCCTGATCGGCGGGGGAGATCAAGCCCGGCATCGCTTGCGGCAACGCTGTTATGCCGAAAGTAACCTTAAGTCCTTCCGGCAAAGCTTCAATAATGATGAGGAAAAAAATTCGCTTTCGCCAGAAACCCGAGATCAATTTTCCGCCGCCGACGACGGGGCCATGACATCAATGCCGGCGCGGTGCTCTTTGCCGCTCTGCCTTGGTGCGGCAATATATCCGGGATCGCAAAGTATTTGCAACAGCACTGCAAATACTTCTTTAACTTCTTGAAAAAATACATATAATTTAAAGCATACTCATCAGTTGCACTCAACCTCTACCCCAAGGAGTTAGACGATGAACGCCATCACGACCATTATCGTACCTGTTGACCTGGAGGAGCACACTGAAAAAATAGTGGAATATGCCGCCTATATGGCTGAAAAACTCTCCGCCGAGTTCACCATCGTCCACGTTGTCGAACCGTTTCGAGCAATAGGTGACCTCGAACTGGGCACGGCTACGGTTCAAGAATATAATCAGAGCCGCATCAAGCATTCCGAGGAATTCTTACAAAAACTGGTCGAAGAATACCCAAGCTGTAAAAAAGCAGTGGTTATCAGTGGCGAAATCGTCGAAGAAATACTCGATTATGCCAAGAATCAAGAAGCTTCTCTGATCATAATCGGTACCCATGGCACCAAGGGAATAGAAAAGCTGCTGTTGGGAAGCGTCGCCGAGAGGGTGCTGAAGAGGGCCCACTGCCCGACACTCATTATGAATCCTTTTAAACAGTAAGCCCCGTGAAGAACCTGCCGGCAGCAAACAGGCCCTTCTCCGGGACAGCCGAGGGCGCCGGGGAGCGGGTTGCGCCGCCAGGGACCAGGTCAACCGGTGCATGCCGCAGCCGGCGTGGAAGACATCTTCGCCATGCAGCATCTGCATCCCTCCCACGAAACCGACTATGCGATTAGCCCAATACCTGCAGCCAACCTTTTTTCTCGATTACGACTCCTCTTTGCTGCGCCGGTTCAACCAAGAGCATTGTGATACGAGCGCCGATGCCACAACCAGGGCGATTCAGCTCTACTATGGCGTACGCGATACCATCCGCTACAATCCCTATGATGTCAGGCCGGACCGCACGTCCATGAAGGCGAGTTCAGTTGCGCTCAAGGGCGAAGGATACTGTGTGGCCAAGGCCGTTCTCCTCACTGCCGCGGCCCGGGGAGCGGGCATCCCGGCGCGGCTGGGTTTCGCCGATGTCAGCAACCATCTCACCACCAGAAAACTTCGGCGGCTGATGGGCACAAACGTCTTCATCTATCATGGCTATACGGAACTTTTCCTTGACAATCGCTGGGTCAAGGCCACCCCCGCTTTCAATCTCTCCCTCTGTCAGAAATTCGGCGTGCTGCCGCTGGAGTTCGACGGGGTAAACGACTCACTGCTTCACCCCTTCGACGCCGCAGGCCAAAGACACATGGAATACTTGAAGGATCACGGCCATTTTCCAGATCTCCCCTTTGCACGAATCTTCAAAGCCTACAAAAAGCAGTACCCGGCCATGTTTGCCGACATACAGCAAGTGGCGGCGGACAGCTTTGCCCAAGAAGCGCATGGCGAGAGCGGTGCCGAGGGTGGCAATTCCTCATGATCTTTCTCATATTTCCCCTGCAGAGGCTCTCATGAAACCACGTCTGAACGTAGCCATCGCCCACCATGCCCGCACAAAGCCTCGTGCCGACGGCACCTCTTACCAAAGCCTGGCCTACGAGGATGAACTGCAGCTCGCCCGTAGCCATGGTGTACCGGCCAGGGAGGTGCAGATAGCGGCTCTGCACGGCGAGATCGTGCCGGAGCGCTATTGCCGTAATCAACACAGCCTCTCCTGCCGCGAGCAGATATCTCTTCTCACCTCCCGGGTGGCCGTAATCGGTCAGGGGGGGCTTGGAGGCATGGTAACCGAAATTCTGGCACGTATCGGTGTCGGCGCGCTTACGCTGGTCGACGGCGACATCTTCGAAGAAAGCAACCTCAACAGACAGCTGTTGTCAACAATGGACGCTCTTGGCAGAAACAAGGCCGAAACGGGAAAGATCCGGGCTGCCGCCATCAATCCGGCCGTGGAGGTTGAAGCGGTAACCGATTTTTTCACCCGAGACAATGGTCATGCCATCCTTTCCGGGGCCGATCTGGCTGTTGACTGCCTCGATTCCATCGCTTCCCGGTTCATTCTCGAAGATGCCTGCCGCACCCGGCGCATACCTTTGGTCTCGGCAGCCATCGGCGGCACAGCCGGCCAGGCCCTGGTAATCTTCCCCGAAGACACAGGGCTGCGGACGATCTACGGCCCACCCGAGACGGCCGCCGACAAAGGCCTGGAAACGCGGCTTGGCACTCTGCCCTATACAGCGGTTTTCATGGCTGCTGTGGAGTGCGCCGAAACGGTGTCCCTGCTCTGCCGCAGCTCCACCGTCCTGCGCAATACCCTGCTCATCGCCGACCTGGAAGAAAAGAGCTTTGAGAAAATCCCCCTGCCCTGAGCCGTCCTTCACATTCCACCTCTCCGCCCTGCCGCAGGGTCGCAAAGCGCACATCAAGTGCTGCTTTACAGAAACAGTGAAACACCATTTCATTTTCAGTGAAGAAAGCTTTTAATATTTTTCCTTTCCAGCCTCTGCCTAAAATCACAATAGGGCGTAACTTTGCCGATATATGGAACAAACCGCTCGCTATAGGTGAATATACCTATCTATCTTTGGTATTTTCTCCTATAGGTTTTTCCAGCAGATCTGGTATATTTTGGTCGACAGGGGAGTGTCGACGGAAAAATCGGTAGTTACCATTCATCTTTCCTCGCTGGGAAAAGAGTCGGCGAACTGTATCTTTTTCCAGGCCGATGCCACGCAATGCCCTTGGGCCTTGGGCCTTGGGTATTCGCATAACATTCCGGAGTATCTCCCTTCGCCTGCCCCCACGGGACAGATTGCCTAGAAAGATGAGGAGGAACTATCGCTCATGAACTCTGGAAAAATAGAGAACCGTAGCCATGACAGCAGCCACGGTTTTTCCGCCTTCTCTTCCTCCGGCAGCCTCAACATCGCCGCCAAACTCAAGAATTTCAGCCACGGCGACACCAGTGCCCTCGATGCCCCCGGCCTGGTCGACGTCATCGCCCACTACATTTTCAAACTCTATCGCAGCGGCCATCTGAAAGACACCCTCATCCTCCTCGAACAGCTGGGCGAGGCCGCCCAAAACGGGCCCAGAATACATCGGGAGCGGGCCCTTATCATTCTGTCGATGGTGGCGGAAAAAATCCTGGAAGAAAGCAACGAAGATCTTTTGGAACCGATCGCCCAGATGCTTGTCCGCTGGCTCAAAAAAGAAAACGAGTACGTCGCCGGCTTTGAATTCATCTCTTTCCAGCTCAGCAGACTGATCCACAAAATGCTGGAGCAGGATCTCTGGTACCAGGTCGAAGATCTCATCGGCGTCCTCCAGGACATCAAAAAAGGCGTTATAGAAAAGAATAAGCTCATCCGCCAGATAATTTCCCGTACCCATGCCTCCATCGCCGAAGAATCTTTTCTCCATAAGCTCACCGACAGCTATATGGATGAGAGCAACCACAAAAGCAAGGTTGCCGGCACGCTGCTTACGCGTCTCTCCGACAAATCGACGCCATATTTATTGCAGACCCTGGCCCACTGCGACAACAAGAACAAGAGATTCCGGCTGCTCAACCTCATCCCCGCCGCCGGATCCGATGCCGTTCCCACGCTCCTGCAGGGACTTAAAGGCGACTCACCCTGGTATTTCACCAGAAATATTCTCGGCATGCTCGCCCACTTCGGCGATCCCGCCCTCTTCAACTCCATCCGTCCCTTTCTGGAGCATAAAGACGTGAGAGTACAGCGGGAAGCCGTCAACTGCATCATCGCCATGGGTGGCCAGGAAAAAACCTCCAGGCTGCTCGAGGCTCTCAATATCTGTGACCATCAGCTCAAGCCGCAGATCATCGAGGCCCTGGGAACCGTCGCTGATGACCGCATCGGCTCCGTATTTGTCGGCCTGCTAAACTCCATTACCATTTTCGAGCCACACCTGCAGAATCAGATTGTTCAGCTGATTTGTGAGTATCTGCCTCAATACTCCACGGAAAAATCCTTTTTCCATCTGGAAAGGCTGGTGGCCAACGACCGCAGCCGGCACAATCTGGACGAAGGCACCCTGGCGGCAATAGAAAAGGCCTGTGCCGTGGTTGGCCGCGCCACTGACAGCGACTCATTGCCTGACTGGATAATGGCGGTCGAGCCCGCAGAAACATCCCACCGCTCCAGACATGATTCCAGCGAGGCGGCAGCGGACAATACAGCGCCGATTCGCTCGGCAAAGGACGCTCCCCTTCCCAAATGGTTCTCCCAGGTTATGCAGAGTGAAAGGTTTGTGATGATGCGACAGCACCTTCTCCTGCACAGGCCTTTGTATTGTCAACTGAACCGGGATGAATTCGATGTCTATTCAGCTCTTCTGAGCCGAAAAACCTGCGGCAGAGGTGAGCTCATCACCTCCGCCGGCGATGTGCATTCCACCCTGTTTTTTATCGACAGGGGCAAAATAGAGCTTTTTGACGAGGCCGGCACCACCTCTGCACCGTGTTACGAACTCGAAGATGGCGATCTTATCGGCTACGATATTTTCATGAACGGCTCGGAGTGGACTGTCACCCTCCAGGCGGCCGAGGAGGGTACCGAGCTCTTTCTCTTCGACCAGGAGAATCTGCTCGGCCTGCAGCCGCAATATCCCCAATTATGTGAGAAAATACTCGAATACGGCAAGGAAAACGACATCCTCAGCAAGATGCACGCCGCCGTCGTTTCATCGCTGTCGGACAAACCCCAGACTACCCCCTTCACAGGCGATATCGGTGATCACATTGCCGATGCCCTGCTCTTTGAATTTTCCAGCGGCGGACTCTGCTTCTGCTTCTCTCTGCCGCCGGGCATCAATTACGAGATATTTAGCGGCAGAGAGCTGCATGTAACGCTCCTGCAGACCTCGGGCAAATCCATCAGGGTCAAGGCACAGATCCAGGGACTTCGCTTTTTCGAGAAAGAAAACCGAAATCTGTGCATACTGGCTCGTTTTACCAAAAAGATAGATCCATCCAGCTGCTGCTGCGAGGTCATCTCCCTCTAACCCGAACCACAGGTCTCCTCGACTAGCAGACCATCTCAACTCGTGAAATATCCGGGCTAACCCCGATATCCTCTGCCCTTCGCTATAACCTGCTTATTTTTTCTTCGGCGGCAGACTGTCGGTAATCGAGCCGTCCACCATTTCACAGGCAAAGGCGAAGGTTTCCGAAAGCGTCGGGTGGGCGTGTATGGTTTTGCTGATATCCTCGGCATCGGCTCCCATTTCCAGGGCCAGCACCGCTTCCTGAATAAGCTCGCCGCTGTTTTCGCCGCAGATGGCGGCGCCGATGATGCGTCCCGTCTCCTTGGAAAACAGCACCTTGCTGGTGCCGATTGCCGCACCGGCACTCAAGGCCCTGCCGGAAGCCCCCCAGGAAAATTTGCCCTTGTCATAGGCGATGTTCTGTTCCTTGGCCTCCTTTTCGGTCAGCCCCATCCAGCTCACCTCCGGCCGGGTGTAGGCAACCGAGGGAACGGTAAGCGCCGCAAAGGCGGCCTTGCGTCCGGAGGCGACTTCGGCGGCGACCTTGCCCTGATGCGTAGCCTTATGGGCCAGCATGGGTTCTCCCACCACATCGCCTATGGCAAAGATGGTTTCGACGCTGGTGCGCTGCTGCTCGTCCACCTCGATATACCCGCGATCGGTGGTTTTGACGCCGATTGTCTCCAGGCCAATGTCTTCGCTGTTGGGACGGCGGCCAACGGCGACGAGAACGGCATCGAATTGATGCTCCTCCTTGCCCTCCTTGGTTTCGATAGTCACCTTGAGAGCTTTTTTCTGGGCTTCTACCCCGGTGACTTTGGTTTTGGTGAGAATGGTATAGCTTTTCTTCAGCTTCTGGAAAAGAGGCTGCACCACATCCTTGTCGGCCGGCGGGATAATATGATCGAGCATCTCGACAATGGTGATCTTCGAGCCCAGAGCGCTGTAGACCTGGGCCATTTCCAGACCGATGATGCCGCCGCCAATGACCAGCAGCCGCTTGGGAATATGGCTGAGTTCCAGGGCTGCGGTGGAATCCCAGATACGGTCATCCTCCGGCAGGTCCGGGATGCTGAAAGGTCTGGAGCCGGTGGCTATTATTGCATGCTTAAAAGAAATGCGCGACGCTTCCTCCTCGCCGCTGACCTTTATGGTCTTGTCATCCTCGAATACGCCGCTGCCGACCAGACGGGTTATTTTTCTGGCCTTGGCCAGACCGTCGAGACCGTCGGTGAGTTTGCCGACGACGGCCTCTTTCTTGGCCCGCATGGCCTCCAGATCTATCTCCGGATCTTTATAGATAATGCCGAAATCGGCGATCTCCCTGGCCTGTTCTATGACCGTCGCCCCATGCAGCAGTGTCTTCGAGGGGATGCAGCCGACATTGAGACAGACGCCGCCAAGCCGCGAATGCTTCTCTATCAGGCAGACGTCGAGACCAAGATCGGCACCGCGGAACGCGGCGGTGTATCCGCCCGGTCCAGCGCCCAGAACCACTAAATCATATGACTTTGTATTACTCAACGTTGCTCCTCCCCGGCTACAGTAGCGCCCGTCTCAAATCCTCGATTCTCCTGGACAGATCCCGACAGAATCGCGCGGCATCGGCACCATCGACCACCCGGTGATCGTAGGAGAGCGAAAATGGCAGGGTCAGGCGCGGTCGGAATGTTTGCTCCTCTTCATACCAAACCGGTTTGTGATAATTTCTGGAAAGGCCGAGAATGGCCACCTGCGGCGCATTGACTATGGGGGTGAAGCCGGTGCCGCCAATACCGCCCAGGCTTGAAATGGTAAAAGAGGCGCCCTGCAGATCGGCGACCCCGAGTTTTCCCTCGCGGGCCGCCTTGCTCAGAGACTGCAGCTCTGCGGCAATTTCTTTCATTCCCTTGGTGTCACTGTTCTTGATCACCGGCACCACCAGTCCATTTTCGGTGTCGACGGCTATGCCGATATTATAGAAACGCTTGAGCACCAGTGTAACGCCGTCGGCATTGAGCGAGCTGTTGACCTGGGGATAGGCTTTGAGACTGGCGACAACTGCCTTGATGATAAAAACCAGCGGCGAATAGCGAAGGTCATCGTTTTTCGCCTCTTCGTTCATCTGCTGGCGGAAGGCTTCGAGGTCGGTGACATCGGCTTCATCAAAGTGGGTCACGTGAGGAATGGTCACCCAGCTGGTAAGCAGATGCGGTCCGGATTTCTTCTTGATCCTGTTCAGAGAAACTTCCTCCGTTTCGCCGTACTTGCTGAAGTCCTCAAGGGGTTTGCGCTGGGGCAGTTCGGCTGCAGCGCCCGTAATCGACGGCTCCCTGGCCTTCGTCTCCTGAGCCTTATCCACATCCTCTTTGAGGATGCGACCCTTGGGACCGGTGCCTTTCACATCGCCGAGATCGACCTCCTTTTCTCGAGCGTAGGCCCGGACCGAGGGCGTGGCATGATAGGTGCCGGCCTCCTTCTCGCCTTCTTTTTCGCCCGGCTTCCCTTTTTCCCCGGATTCTTCCTCCTCGTCGCTTTTTTCTCCCTGTTCTTCCTCTTCCGCCTCCGTTTTCTCTTCGGCACCTTTTTCGGCTTTTTCTTCGTCCTCTTGCTCTGCTTGCTCCTCGTCCTGCGACTCTTCTTCCTGCTCCTCCCCCTCCTCTGGAGTGTCTTCGCCGGCAAGTTCGACCAAGACGATGTCGTCGCCGCTCTCGACATTGTCTTCTTCCTTGACGTATACCTCTTTGACGACACCGGCGACGGTGGAGGGAATATCCATCACCGCCTTCTCACTCTCCAGGGCTATAAGAGGATCTTCAACCTCGACCCTGTCGCCCTCGGCAACATATACCTCGACAACCGTTATCTCCTGAACATCCCCGAAATCGGGTATCTTGACCTTTTCTGTGGCCATTTGCATCTCCTTGATAAGTCTAGCTGATGACCGAATGTCCGGCGTCGGCATCGATTTCGTATTTTTCAAGCGCCTTCTGCACCGTCGATGGCGGCACCTTGTCCTGATCGGCCAGTGCCTGCAGAGCGGCGACGGCCACATGATATCTGTCGACGCCGAAGAAGCGACGCAGCTTCTGCCGTGAATCGCTGCGGCCGAAACCGTCGGTTCCAAGAACGGTCAGCGGATTGGGAATACATCGGCGCAGCTGCTCGCCGTAGGCCTGGACATAATCGGTGCTGATAATTGCCGGGCCCTCAAAACCTTCAAGCACCTCGGCGGCATAGGACTTCTTCTTGTCTTCCTCCGGGTGGCAGCGGTTCCAGTGCTCGATGATCATGGCCTCGCGGTGGAGCTGATTGATTCCCGGAACCGACCAGAGATCGGCTTCCACCTCGAAATCATCACGCAGCAGTTCGGCGGCGGCGATAACCTCCCGGAAGATAGCGCCGCTGCCCATCAGCTGCACCCGAAGGTCGCCCTTGCCGCCTTTGTGAAAAAGATAGATCCCCTTGTCTATTCCCTCCTCCACGCCCTCCGGCGGTGCGGGGTGGCTGTAATTTTCATTGAGCAGGGTGATGTAATAAAAAACATTCCTGCCCTCGACATACATATGCTCCAGCCCCTTTTTGATGATGTGGGCTACTTCGTAGGAAAAGGTCGGATCATAGGCCATGCAGTTGGGTACCGCCGAGGCAGCGAGCAGAGAAGAACCGTCCTGATGCTGCAGCCCCTCGCCGTTCAAGGTGGTGCGTCCGGAAGTCGCCCCCATGAGAAACCCCCGGGCACCGGCATCGGCGGCTGCCCAGATCTGGTCGCCGACCCGCTGGAAGCCGAACATCGAATAGAAGGTATAGAAGGGAATCATGGGAATGCCGTAATTGGCATAGGCCGTCGCCGCCGCCGTCCAGGAAGAGATGGCGCCGGCCTCGGTTATTCCCTCCTCGAGGATCTGGCCCTCGGGGTCTTCGCGATACCAGGCAACGGTTTCGGCATCCTGCGGTTCATAAAGCTGGCCGCTGGGTGCGTAGATGCCCAGTTGCCTGAACAGCCCCTCCATACCGAAGGTCCTGGCCTCGTCGGGAACAATGGGCACGATTTTGTCGCCGATATTCTTGTCCTTGACCAGATTGCCAAGCAATCTGACAAAAACCATGGTAGTCGACAGCTCCCGATCCTTCGATGACTTCAACAGTGTTTCGTAGACTTTGTCGGAAGGCGGCTCAACGGTGATTTTTTTGGTTTTCCGGTGAGGCACCGGTCCGCCCATTTCCCGACGGCGTTCCCTGAGAAAGCGCTCCTCGTCGCTGTCTTTTGGCGGACGGATAAAGGGCAACTCCTCCAGCTTGTCGTCATCAAGGGGTACATGGAAGCGATCACGGAAGGCCTTGAGCGCCTCCTTGTCCATTTTCTTGACATTGTGAGCCACCATCACCGACTCGCCGGAATGGCCCATGCCGTAGCCCTTGATGGTCTTCGCCAGAATGACCGTCGGGCGCCCCTTGTGCCTTGCCGCTGCGGCGAAAGCCGAATACAGCTTGCGCGGATCATGCCCGCCCCTGCTCAGCTGCCACAGCTCCTCGTCGCTGATATCCTCGACCATGGCCTCGAGCCTGGGGTCGTCGCCGAAGACCTTTTTCCGCAGATACTCGGGACCGCGGGCTCTAATGGTCTGATATTCGCCGTCAACCATGGAGCCGAACTTGCGCAGAAGCAGCCCTTCCTTGTCCCGTTCCAGTATCCTGTCCCACTCCGTGCCCCAGATCAGCTTGATAACGTTCCAGCCCGAACCGCGAAAACGTCCCTCGAGTTCCTGAATAATCTTGCCGTTGCCGCGTACCGGACCGTCGAGGCGCTGCAGATTACAGTTGACGACAAAGATGAGATTGTCGAGTTTTTCGCGGGACGCCAGCGTCAGGGCTCCCAGGGATTCCGGCTCGTCCGATTCACCGTCGCCCATGAATACCCAGACCTTTCTGTCACCGGCCTTCTTCAGGCCCCTGCCCTCCATATAGCGCATGAACCGTGCCTGATAGATACCCAGCATGGGGCCTAACCCCATGGAAACCGTGGGATACTGCCAGAAATCGGGCATGAGGTAGGGATGCGGGTAGGAGGAAAGACCATGGCCGTCGACTTCCTGCCGGAAATTGGCGAGATGCTCCTCGTCGAGTCTGCCCTCGACATAGGCACGGGCATAGACACCCGGCGAACTGTGTCCCTGGAAGTATATGAGATCGGCGCCGTCTACAGCATCGGGCCCCCGGAAAAACCAGTTAAAACCGACCTCATACATGGCCGACACCGAGGTATAGGTGGCGATATGCCCTCCCAGCTCCTTGTCATCCTTGTTGGCTCGGGCGACCATGGCCATGCCGTTCCAGCGGACATAGGCGGCAACATTCCTGGCGATGGTCGAGTCGCCGGGGATATCCTCCTCCTCATCCGGAACAATGGTGTTGCAGTAAGGCGAGAGAATGCCCGGCGAAGTGGTAACCCCGCGCGAACGTGCTCTGTCGGTCAGCTCCTGCAGGAGAAAATCGGCCTTTTCCTCACCCTCGTGCCTGATCACGCCTTCGAGCGAATCAAGCCAGTCCCTGGTTTCCTGAGGGTCTGGATCCTTATAATAGGAACTCATCGAATACCTCGCAGTAATTAATACCCGTAAATAATAGCATAGTGGACGCGTGTCCTACAGTGATAGCACTTTTCCCGCCCTGCAATCAAGGGTTGCGGGGCAAAGAAACACTCTTTTCTCCATTACCGGGGTGTGGTGATTGATCGCTTTTCAAATCGCTGGTCTTTTACGGCGACAGCCGGGCGATTATAGTATCGATAATGCTCCATCCGTATTTTTCAATGGCTGCTGCTCCAGAGGCGTGTCATTGAGTATGCCGGAGCTGGCACCATCGTCCCGGTGATTGTCCGGGAATGTGCTGAAAATCGAGTGTATTCTCTTTGTGATGGGGACTTCGATGACTTTTCACGAGATTATCGTTTGTGAAAAATACATACTTCCCGGAAAAAGTATGGAATACTTGACAGTGGAGACGATGGAGGCCAAACCCCACGGAAGTTTTCACCAATGGACTCGCCCTATACCGGCGCCAACAGAGAGAAATGCAGATGAGAGAAAATGATCGCCGGCCGCCGGCCACCACGCCTCGCCAGGGAAGAATCGGCAACAGACCTTTTGCCGTTGTTGTTTTCGCCGTCATCATCAGAGCCCTGCATCAGATAGGCGCCGCCATCTTCCTTGCCGCCTACCTGCTCGACCTGTCGCCGCCCTGGTCCTTTACCATTCTCGCCGTGGTCAGCGGAGCTGTGCTCGTCGTCACCGAATGGATGCGTCACCGGCAACTGTACAGAGAAATTTCCGGAATCAGCACCCTGGTCAAACTCATTCTCTTAGGCATGGCCTATCATGGATTCGGACCGGCGGCGGTGCTGGTCGCCGCCGCCTTCTTTCTTGCATCCATAGGCTCGCACGCTCCCAAGCCCTATCGCCACAGGCTGCTCTTTTAACCCCTCGGATATTTGATGAAAAACACATCCTGATGGACTCCAGAGCCCATCCCGGCGACTTCGATGACTCTTTACGAGAGTATCAACCCTGAATCGACCATCACCCCTGGTCCTGGGTGCGGCCTGCGGCGCAATGACGGCAAAAGCAGCCCTGCCGGCAGCTCTTCTTTCCGGTTTCTGTCTTTGGCCGCCTTGAGGCAGAGGTGCGCTCAATCCGGAAGAGTCGGAAATGATTTTCTCCATCAAACAGCGGCACCAGGCAAAGACTCGGAACTGGCCGGATCCTGGGAAAACCGGACAAGCCGGTGTCGGAAGAGTTCGGGAAGGGCCACGACTTTTCTCAGCCGGTAATCGAAGGCGAGAAACGAGGTGAAGCCGCGCAGTACCGTCTGGTCGTTGGCCGGACGCCGGACGCTGTACTCCAGGGTGAACTTCTTGGCTTTGATCTGGCCCAGGCCGATCGATGTCTCCAGGAGGTCGTGGAGAAAGACTTCCCGCAGATACCGCACCCCGCTTTCCACCATTATCATACCGCACTGGGCACCAATATCCATTTCCGAAAAGCCCAGCGTCTGCAAAAAACATATCCGGGCATCTTGAAAAACAACCAGGGCGCGATCATTGCCCAGATGCCCCCCATAGTTGATATCACCTATTGTCACTCTATATGTCGAAGCGTGGCCGTTTCTCATGGTATGAGGAGGGGAAAAATTTTTGCTGATTGCGTAGAAACCTCAGCCTATCACATATTGATGGCCTGGAGGCGCTTATCTCACGGGTCTCTGCAGCCAGGACGGCTGCAGCGAAGCCCCCAGGGATGGGTTTATGGCGTCCCGTGAGATAAGCGCCTCCA